>JAFGYD010000215.1 GCA_016936295.1 Spirochaetales bacterium
CTTCCATTGGAAAATAGAAGTTCTTTAGGCTATGATTTGAAAAAAGGGAATTGGATAGAAACTGTAGAACTTGTCTCTCCTATGGGGGCCGATATTTCAGTTTTTATGAAGAGGGTAAAAGCTCTTGAAGAAGCAGGTATAAAGTATATTAATATTCCAGATGGCCCAAGAGCATCTTCAAGAATGTCAGCTTTTGCTACAGCTTTACACATTAAACAACAGACAAAAGTTGAGCCAATCCTTCATGTTTGTGGTAGAGATAAAAATCTAATAGCAATGCAGGCTGATTTTTTAGGTGCTGAATCTTTTGGTTTAAGGGATATGTTACTTGTTACGGGCGATCCACCTAAAGTTGGAAAATATCCCCATGTAACAGGGGTATTTGACGTAGACTCTGTTGGAATGCTGCAAATGACAAAACGATTGAATGGATGTGTTGATATTGGAGGAGAAAAACTTTCAAGTGGGACATCTATGGTAAGTGGGGCAGGAATAAATCCTGTAGCTCCATTTATAGATAGAGAGATTGAGCGGGCATTTCAAAAAGCAGAAGCTGGAGCAGAATACTTTATATCGCAACCTGTATATGATATAGAACTTCTATCTAATTTTATTGATAAAATAAAACAGACTAATGTGCCTGTAATTATAGGTGTATGGCCATTAGCATCTTATAGAAATGCTCTATTTTTACAAAATGAGGTGCCTGGAGTAGAAATTCCAAAATATATCCTGGATAGGATGGAAAAACATACCGACAAAGAACAGGCTAGAATTGATGGTGTTGAGATAGCAAAAGAGATTATTTCTACCCTAAAAGACAAGATTGCAGGGGTTCAGGTAAGCCCTCCATTTGGTAATATTTTAACAGCGATAGAAGTATTACAGAAATAGATTAAAAGTTACATTGTGTAAAAGCAATGTAACTATTTTTTATACTATTAAAAAATGTAAAAAAAAATTATTATATAATTGTGAAATCACTATTTCTTTTTATTTTAAATTTAACTGTCTATTCTCTATTTAGCCAAGAAATAATAAAAATTAATAGTTACGATTTTGATAAACAGATGAATTTTTATAATGTTCCAGGCATATCCATATCTATAATAAATAATGATAACCCACAGTTTTATAATTGGGGAAAAGGCATTTCCCAAGATACTCTTTTTAATGTTGGAACAGTAGGACATTTAGTTGTAGGGTTGGCAATTGGACAATTAGTTGATATGGGTTTAGTTGACTTGGATAGAGATGTTAATGATTACCTTGAATCTTGGAAAATTAGAGAAAGTTTAACAACAGAAAATAGAAAAGTAACCCTAAGATTGTTACTATCCCATATGGCAGGAATTTCTGAGTCGCAACCGAAAGGATTTGATGTCGCTCCTGAAACAGAGATACAACCCCCGTATATAAGGTTCTATCCCGGTTTAAAAAGAAGATTTTCATGGTCTGGATATTATATAGTCCAAAAAGTTATTGAACAGGTAACTAATAAAGATTTTAATACATATATTAATGAATCCGTATTTGCTCCACTAGGAATGAAAGACAGCACTTTCAAGCATGATTTTTCTTCTAAAAATATTGCTATTGGACATGATCTTTTTGGTAAAGAGGTTGGATTTAAATATTATTCCGAAATAGCTAGCCTGGGTTTTTGGACGACAACCAAAGATTTATCTACTTTAGTTATAGAGATAAATAAAATAATTAATTCTGACTATACCGGTATCTTTAGTAGAGATAGTCTTTTAAAAATGCTCACTTATCAGAAGGGTGGTTGGGGACTTGGTCCATCATTGAAGTTTGATAATAGGGAGCAAGTTTTTAGACAAACAGGATTTACTTACGGTTTTGTTAGTAATTTAATTGTAAGGCCATATAGTGAAGAATCAATTATCATTTTGGCAAATGGCGAGAATGCTTGGAAGGTAATACTAGAATTAATACATACAATAGATGATTATAAAAAATGGGGGCTTTAATGGATGTTGTACACTGGTCATTAGAAGGAAGAGATGCAAAAGGACAGTTATGGATAATAATCCTTGATACATATCCATTTATTATTGGTCGGGGTGATAATTCAAATCTTCTTCTTGCAAAACCAGGCGTTAGTAGACAACATGCTCTTATAGAGACTATTAAGAGTGAACTCTTTATTTCTGACCTTAATAGTACAAATGGAACTCTTTTAAATGATAGGGTTTTGAAAGAAAAAAAAAGATTTTTAGAGGGTGATAAGATCTCTATTTGTGAATACTCTTTTAAGCTTTCAAGGGTAAAAGATGATATAGGAAGTGAAAAAACAATAATTACGAGTTCAAGTAATAGTGCCGATGAATTTGTACAAAAATATAACTTAACAGCCAGAGAATCAGAACTTTTATCCTATTTAATTAAAGGGATATCTACAAAAGAAATTGCAGATTCAATGTTTATTTCTGCTGGAACAGCAAAAAATCATGTATTAAATCTTTTGAAAAAAACAGGAACTCACTCTAGACTTGAATTGATAACTCTTTATAAGGAGTTAATATGATAATTTTACATATTAATAAATTTAGTCCCGATCCAATTTTTGAAAATAGTTTAAAAGCTTTGGGGAACATTACATTTGTTCATTTATCCTCAATGGAGAAGGCTATTAAATTTTTAAACTCGAATATCGTCTGTGTATTAATTGTTGGAGAGTTTTTAACCGATGAGTTAGGAATAAAATTAATAGAAAAGATTAATAATTCGGAATTTTTCAAAATACCAATAATTTACATAGTAGAAGATAGTAGCAATAATTTACTTGAACACTACTCTACAATGGGTATTAAGGACTGTCTTTTAAGGTCAGATTTAACTTTTACAAGAATTAATACCATTATTGACTCTTTAATAAAACAGAAACAGTTGGACGTAGGCATGAGTTCCCTCTCTGTAGCTATTGTTGATGACAGTGAATTATCCCTTAAAGTTGTGCATAATATTCTTAAAGATGAAAATTTTACAAGTGTAACACTGTTTAGTAATCCAGTAGAACTGTTGAAAAACTATGCGTATTATGATCTTTTTTTTGTGGATATTGTAATGCCTTCTATTTCTGGAGACAAATTAGTTGGAATGATTAGAAAGATGTCGCCAAATAGTATTGTTATAGCTATGTCAACAGTTGATAATGTCAAAACAATTTCTCATGTTTTAAACGCAGGAGCAGATGATTATGTTGTTAAACCAATAAATAAGGTAGAATTATTAGCAAGAATACGAACGAACTATCGTTCCTTTATGCTTTTAAAAGAACTTGAAAGGGTGGCAAGTACAGATAGTTTAACAGGTGCCTTAAACCATGGAAATATATTTAAAACCGTTAGAGAAGAGTTGAAAAAAGCTAAAAGTAATAATAGTATAATCTCAATGGCACTACTTGATTTAGATCATTTTAAGGATATTAACGATACTTTTGGGCACTTAGTTGGCGATGATGTTCTTGTTGTATTTTCTCAGCATGTACAGAGAAATTTAGATAATCGATATTTTTTTGGTAGGTATGGAGGTGAAGAATTTCTTATCTTAATGCCGGACACTACTCTAAAAAATGCATTTAGTTTCTCAGATAAACTAAGAGAGGATTTCTCCAGACTAAAAATTAATGGAATTTCAAGTCCAGTTACATTTAGTGGTGGTATTGTTCAATGGGATGGACAGGAAGATTTTAGCACCTTCTTAAAGCGATCAGATGATTTATTGTATGAATCAAAGGATATGGGACGAAATAAAATCTCATTTTAAATATTAAAATTTGACAAAGCATTTAATATATACTAATCTTATTCAATAGACCGACCGTCGGTCTGTTGATTGGAGAGTCAATATGGAAGAAGATTGCAGTAAAAAGAGTGATATTATTAAAATTTCTAGGCAGCTATTTTACACTAAAGGTTACAGTAATACTTCAATTCAAAATATTATAGATATTGCAAATATTGCGAAAGGAACATTCTATCACTATTTTAAATCTAAAGAAGATCTTCTTAACCAGTTAACCGATATTGATGTTGATGGTTTATATTCTGTCATAGAAAAAATTGAAAAAATGCAAATCGATGCAAAATCTAAACTTATAAAAATATTTCAATCCGCAACTAGTTGGAAAAACGATAATATTTCAGCTTTAAAACCACTAATTAAAGTAATTATTTCTGATTCCAACCTAATTCTTAGAAATAATATTCTACAGCATCAGAATTCAAAGTTAGCCCCCCTCTATGCCCGGATAATCAGTCAGGGAGTAGACGAGGGTGTTTTTCATGTAAGAGATAAAGAATATACATCCAAATTTCTTATATGTAGTTTTGATTATTACGGAAATCAAGTTTATAAATTTTTTGAACAATCAACATATTCTAAAGTTATAGAGGATGAATTTATTAATTTGTTAAGGAACTTTGAAGATACAATTGAACGTCTTTTGGGAACTCATTCAGGTAGTATAAAAATTGCAGAAGATGAAATTGTAAGAAATTTATATAGAGGGTTAATGGAGGCCTAAAATGATAGAAATTAAAAATTTGACCAAAGATTATCAATCTGGAGCGACAGTTGTTAAAGCCTTAAGGGGAATAACAGTAGATATAGATTCGGGTGAATTTACAGCAATAGCTGGACCTTCTGGTTCAGGAAAGACAACAATGCTAAATATTATTGGCTGTATTGATAGTCTTGATTCTGGCACTGTGAAAATAGGAGATCAAGAGGTTTCAACTATGGCAAAAGTAGAAAAATCTTATTTTAGAAGAGAGAATCTAGGGTTTATTTTTCAATCATACAATTTAATTCCTGTTCTTACAGCTTATGAGAATGTAGCTTTTCCATTAAATCTTTTAGGATTATCAGAAAAAGAGATTAAACCAAGAGTAATGCAAATATTAAAAGAAGTTGGACTGGAAGGTATGGAAAACAGGATTCCTTCCAAACTATCAGGTGGTCAGCAACAACGTGTTTCAATAGCCAGAGCACTGGTTAAAAACCCAAAATTAGTATTAGCAGATGAACCAACAGCCAATCTTGATTCTAATACAGGAAGAGAGATATTGGATTTAATGCTAAAAATGAATGAAAAACACAATACAACCTTTATATTCTCCACCCACGATCAAATGGTAATGGAGTGTGCAAAAAGATTACTATATCTTCATGACGGAGCAATTATTAGGGATGAAAGGAGGGAATAATGTTTCTTTTGAAATTTTCCTGGAAAAATTTAACCAGACATAAAAGGCGTACTGTAATAACCGCAATTTCCCTAGCTGTTGGTCTAATGATGTTTATATTAATGGATTCAATGCTAGTTGGTGCTTTTGAAATTTCTAACCGGAACTTAATGGATGCCGAGACAGGACATGGAAAGATATTAACAAATTTAGCATTTGAAGATATGAAATTTTCTCCTTTGAGTAATCGAATTGAAAATCCCGATTCTATTATTAAACTTGTAGAGAGTAATGGAGCAAAGGCTTCAAAGCGTGTTGTGATAAATGGAGAGATTATATACTCAAATGAGTATTTCCCTAAAGAAGGTTCGACTCAAGTTCTTTTTACTGCAGTGGATTTGGATAGTGACAATAATGTTTTTAACGTTATGCACGAAAAGAATCTTGTCGATGGGCGGTTTATGGAGAATGGATCCGATGAAGTAGTTATTGGGTCGTGGTTGGCAGAGGATATTGGAGCTAAGGTTGGTTCTGTTTTTACTCTCTCTCTAAGAACTGCTTCGGAAGGGGATGACCCTGGTTTTTATCAAACTATAGATGTAGAGATAGTGGGTATTGTTAATGTTGAGAGCCCAAATGTAAATAGGAGGGTTGTATATTTCCCTTTGGATATGGCTGATTTTTATTTAGACTTAAATGGTTCCGTTACTGAAGTTGCAGTTAAGCTACCTCTTAATGAAACAATAGATTCATTTAATAAAAAAATCGAGTCTACTCTACCTGAAGGGTATGGTTTTTTTACCTGGAGAGAGATAGGTGCTGATTATTTAGCTTTAACTGAAGCTAAAAGTGGTGGAAGTTCAATCATGATGATGCTTGTAATATTTATAGCTATAGTAGGAATAACAAACACTATTTTAATGACTATTAACGAAAGACAGAGAGAATTGGGTATGATGAGAGCTCTGGGTATGTCGGATAAATCAATTAAATTGGCATTTATGATAGAGGCTGCTGGAATAGGCTTGATTGGAGCAATTTCTGGTGTAATTTTAGGTTGTCTAGCTAATATTCCAATGGTAAATATTGGAATAGATTTTTCATCGTATATGAGACATACAGATATTGGATATAGAATTAGTAATGTAATGTACGGGGTTTGGAATTTTAGTGCAATATTTAAAGCATTTATTGGAGGAATTATTATTCCAGTAATAGTAGCCTATTTCCCAACTAGATCTGCAACTAAAAAATCAATCCCTGATTGTATTCATGGAAGGTAGGAGGATATATGAAACTAGGTAAAATAGCTTTACGAAACCTGAAACGGAATAAAAAAAGAAGTATCCTATCTCTTGGAGCAACTATGATTGCGACTTATGCTATTGTTTTTATGTTCTCATTTATTGGAGGTCTAAATGTCGATATGCAAAACGTGGCCAAGAATTATAACTCAGGGGAGATTCTTTTGAGAAATGTAGAGTATGATGATGTATCTTTCTCTCTATCCAGGTCTGTTTCCAATTATAATGAAATTATAAACTTACTTAAAAAAGAGTTTCCTCTCTATGAATTTTCTCCTAGATTAAAGTTCCCATCAACGGTTTTTGATAATAATAATAGTGATAGATCATATATTAGCATTGGAATAGGGGTTAACTTTCAACTTGAAAAAGTATATTTGAATATAGAAGATAAAATAGTAGAAGGAACACTTCCGCAAAACTCCAGGGAAGTTCTTATGGGTATTGGTTTAGCTAATGAGTTAGGACTTGGTGTTGGAGATAAATTTACCCCCATAACAATGACAAAAGGGGGTGCAAGTACTGGAATTACCTTTAAAGTTTCTGGATTAGCTAGATATGAAGATGCTGGTTTTACAAATAAAACATTTTTAGCACCCCTGGATGAGTTGCCAAATATGCTAAAAATGGAGGGAAGTGTTACAGATATTCTAATTAAGAATGTAGGTGATGAAAATCTTGAAGAATCAATAACTGAGATAAACTCAGTTTTACAGAAAAATGGATATACAGAGATAATTGCAAATTCATGGAAAGATATTGGTATAGGTTATTCCTGGATGCAAATGGCTAGTTTTGCTTACACCATTATTGGAACTGTATTTTTTCTACTAGCAAGTACTGTTATTGCAAATACAATGCTAATGGTTGTTTTTGAGAGAAGAAAAGAGATAGGAACAATAACTGCATTGGGTATGACAGAGGTGGAAGTAATTAGATTGTTTTTTACAGAAGCTCTCATGTTAGGTTTGATTGGAGCAGCTTTAGGCGTTATTTTGGGTGTTATTACAATAATTCCACTATCTTTTATTGGTTTAGATTTATCATCTGCAACAGGTGATATAGATATAGGATCATCCTTCTTTATCTACCCTAAAATTAAAATTACAACATTAATTTCAATCTTTTTGTACTCTGTGTTTATTGCTTCCTTTGTCTCTTTTTTCCCATCCAAGGGTGCTGCAAAGGTAGATCCAATAGTTGCATTAAGGTCTGAATAAGGAGTTTATATGAATAAAATATTACTAGTTTTATGTTTAATTATTACAACAGGTTTAATTTCTCAAGATGCAGAAAGTATTATTAAAAAAGTAGATGCAAATAATACTTTTGAATCGTATAAAGGAAGCGGGAAAGTCATTATTGAGGGCAAATATGGAAAGAGAACAAGCGAATATTTAGCCTATGCAAAGGGTACAGATGACTCTCTTATAGAATTTTTATCGGGAGAAGAAGAGGGGCAAAAGATATTTAAAACAGCAGATGATTTATATATTAAGTATCCTTATGCCGAAGAGATTCAAAGATTATCCCGTAAAAAAACTTTAGGTGCCGTTTCATACGATGAGATGTCGGGGGAACGGGATACATTAAAAAACTATGATGTAAAACTTTTAAGAGAAGATGAAGTAGATGGAAATCCTGTATATGTAATTGAATTAATTGCAAAAACATCAAAGGTTGCCCACTATAAGCAAGAAATCTTTGTGGATAAAAATAGTTATGCAGTTTGGAAAGTTCTATATTATTCAAAGTCTAATAAACTTACAAAAGAGATGTTAACTATTGAGATGGAAAAAGTTGGTAATAAAACAGTTGCAGTCCATTCATTAATTACAGATAAGCTAAAAAAGAATAATAGTACAGAAAATATTATTACCGATATTCAAATTGATATAGATCTAAGTGATTCTTTATTTAGTTTGGATGAGCTGTCATGGTAAAAAGATTATTTTTATTTCTTTGTATAGGATCTATCCCATTATTTGCTGAAGTTAATTTAGATGCATCAATTTCAGCTATATTAGCAGCAAATAGAGTTGATAATGAGGATTTTACAACTTCAGGCATGGCAAAAGGTAATTTAAATATTAAATCTGAGGGAGATTCTAATGTAAAGTCCCAACTTACTCTAGATTTTATCTATATGAGAAATGTTGGATCCTTAAGTATAAGTAAGGCATGGATAAAATTTAGATTCCCTATCCTAAGGGTTACAATAGGAAAAAATAGAATTACATGGGGCGAAGGTGTAGCATTTAATGCTGGAGATGTTATTTTCGACGACTACTCCCTATCTGGTGGAGAGGGGGAAGAGGTTGATTTAACAGCTTCGGAGTTAAAAAGTTTGAATAGAACAATGGGGTTAGTAACATTTCCCCTTGGTAGATATACATTTACCGAATTAATCTATCTCCCATACGATTTTTTACTCGACGGCGATTTATCAAGTCTTAGTAAAGGTTTAGCACCACAGGAGTTAGAGATATATAAACACTCTGGTGGTGGACGTTTTGTTACTCAGGTTGGAGGTGTTAAACTTGAGACCGGTTATATATATAACGGTTTTACAAGTATGCACAAACCCTATGTAAGTTTTAACGGGAGTTTAGGGTTAGATTACCAGCTGTCTGCATCTGTAAAAATTGATCAGGATAATATAGATGGAGACGATATTGCAGAGAGCTTAAAGATATCTGGTGGAATAATTTATCTTTTTGATTTAGAAAATGATAAAAGTTTAACATTGCGCCTGGAAACCCAATGGGAAAGAGATAATTTACAGTTCTACCCTGAAATTGCTTTTGTTCCAACCGAGACAATATCTCTGTTTGGAAGATCAATAATCGAAGTTGATAATGAATCTGCTAAAACAACCGTTGGATTAAATTGGAAAACTTACCAAGGTTTTGTGATAGGTTCTTATATAACTTACAATAAAGATATAAATGTAAGTGTTATAATTACACATAGTTTTTAAAAATGTTTATGGGATGATGTATGTTTCTACTAAAGTTAGCATTTAAGAATTTAACAAGACATAAAAGAAGGACTTTACTCACTTCTTCAGCATTAGCTGTAGGGTTAGTTATGTATATACTACTCGATTCTTTACTTGTTGGAATGTTTTCTGAATCAAATAGAAATCTAAAGGATGCAGAAACTGCAGATGGTAAAATATTGACAGTAGAGACATTTAAAGATATAAAATTCCTCCCACTAAATAGTAGAATAGAAGAACCGAACTCTATCATTAAATTAGTAGAGTCTTATGGAGGTAAAGCATCCCCAAGGGTTTTAATAAATGGGGATATGATTTTTACCGATGAATACTTTCCTGTTTCAGGATCACTACCCATACTTTTAACCTGTATAGATATGGAAAAAGATAACAATGCCTTTAATGTTTTAAAAGAGAGAAATCTTGTGGAAGGACGATTTATGACTCCTGGATTAGATGAGGTTGTTATTGGCTCCTGGCTTGCCGAAGATATTGGAGCAGAAATAGGGGACTGGATAACAATAGCTGTTAAAACAGCATCTAATGGTGATGATCCTGGATTTTATCAAACAATTGATGTTGAAATTGTTGGTTTTTTAAAGGTTGAAAATCCTATGATAAACAGAAGAGTCGTTTATCTTTCCCTTGATATGGCGGATTTTTATCTTGATCTATTTAACACCGTTTCTGAAATAGGTATAAGGATCCCTCGTGGATATACTTTGGAAACATTTAAAAAAGCAATTAATGATAATCTGCCAGTTGGAACTTTTTTTTATACATGGAAAGAGGTTGCTGCAGACTATGTAAAGCTTCTAGAAGCGGAAACCGGAGGTAGTACTGTAATTCTATTCTTAATTGTATTAATAGCTTTAGTGGGTATTACAAACACTATGTTAATGACAATAAACGAGAGGCAGATGGAGCTGGGAATGATGAGAGCTTTAGGAATGACTACTAAGGATATTAGAATTGCTTTTTTATTTGAAGCTGCGGGAATTGGGATTATTGGTGTAATTATGGGGCTTTTACTAGGATTTATTATAAATATCCCAATAGTTTCGATAGGAATTGATTTTTCGTTATGGATGCGTAATATGGACATGGGGTATAAGATAAGCTCTATTATGAGGGGTGCCTGGCACTGGCAGGCCTTTATTATAGCCTGTGTATTTGGAATTCTTGTTCCAGTTATAGTTGCTCTCTTTCCTACTAGAAAAGCTATTAGAAAGAGTATTACTGATTGTTTATATAGATAGGAGAATTTTGTGAAACTTTGGAATATCGCTTTAAGAAATATAAGCAGAAATAAAAAAAGATCTATTCTTTCCATAATCTCCACAGCAATTGCAACATTTTCAATTGTTGCACTTTTTTCATATATAGAAGGAATGGAAAAAGATATGAAGAATATTGCTTTTAACTACGATTCTGGTGAGATCCTAATTAGAAATAGTGAATTTGATGATAAGATTTACAGCTTGGAAAAATCGGTTTCTAATTATTCTAAAGTATTAAATATATTAAAAAAAGAGATGCCATATTTAGAACTCTCTCCTAGATTAAGATTTCCTTCTACAGTTATAAAAGATGATAGAACAAATATATGTTTTGGAGTTGCAGTTGATTTTACTACTGAGATAAAGTACCTAGGTTTAAACTCAAAAATAATTGAGGGTGAAATCCCTAAAAATTCCAGAGACGTTTTAATGGGTATTGGCTTGGCAGAAGAGTTAGGATTAAAAATAGGAGATAAATTTACCCCCATTACAACTACAAAAAAAGGAGCAAGTTCAGGGATAACCTTTGTTGTTACAGGTTTTGCAAAATTTTCCAGTGGAGCCTTTACTAACAAAACCTTTTTAGTTCCACTAACTGAAATTCCAGGCATATTAAGAATGGAAGGGGAAATATCTGAAATCTTAATAAAAAATGTTAAAGAAGATTTATTGAATGAAGAGACAAAACATATAAATAATATTCTTAAAAATAATAATTTTAACGATATTGCAGCAACTCCTTGGACTAAGATTGGATTAGGAGCTGCAATGTTAAAAATGGCCGATGTTTCGTACTCATTAATGGCTATTTTCTTCTTTATACTATCTAGTACAGTTATTGCAAATACAATGCTTATGGTAGTATTTGAGAGGAAAAAAGAGATAGGAACCTTAACAGCAATGGGTATGACCTCGTTAGAAGTTACAAGGCTCTTTTTTATTGAAGCCTTCTATTTAGGAATTTTAGGTGCATTTTGGGGTTTGATTTTAGGAATTATAATAGTTCTTCCTCTATCTTATTTTGGTCTTGATATGTCAGAAATGGGAGAAAATATAGATTTTGGAGTTTCCTGGATTATATATCCTCAGTTATCTCCCAAATCTACCCTTCTTGTTTTCATCTACTCTGTATTTGTTGCATCCTTTATATCTTTTTTCCCTTCAAAATCGGCTTCGAAGGTAGACCCGGCAGTTGCATTAAGATCTATTTAGTTTCCCTTTAAATTTAGAAAGGTAGTAAACAGCTAGTAGAATGTCCATTTTTATTACTTCATCCGATGAATCTGCAATAAATTCTTCTGCCTGTGTCATTAACCACCACCAAATACCTGTTTTTGAATCCATAGGGTATAGCTTTTCTAAATATTCACACTGCTCCAACTCTTCTTTAGGGTCTACTATAGCAGAAACTACTAGAGTTATTCCTCTCTTTAAATAATTAAAGGATTCCAGATATTTGTCCTCTGAGAATAGATCTTCACTCTTTTTAAATTTTTGAGCTATTCGTTTCTTTATATCAGAGTTGAGTTTGGTATTATTAGTTTCTAAGGATAGTTTTTCACAACTTTTAACAATATCTGAAAATAGATTTTTTATCTGATTATCCCTACTTGCATCATTCCCTGTTATGTATTTATAAAATTCACCAGGTGTTCCAAGTAGATTCCCTATAGAAATAGCTAGTTGCCCTGTTAGAACTGGGTTATTACAGTTATGAAGCTGTGGAATAATATCCCATGCTGCTTCCAGTGCTCCTAGTTGAGAAATAGCAACAGCTCCTGTTGCAGTTAAAGTAGATGGCGCATTTCGAAAGAGTTTTAATAAATTTTTTACAGATTCATCAGTCCCTAACATTCCCAATGCATTAATAATTGATCTTTGTAGCTCATCGGAGGCCGACTCTAATTCTGTAAATAGGGGATGAAGTGCCCTATGATCCCCTATTTTACCAAGGGCCACTGCTGCCTGACTTCTTATAGTTGACTCTGGATCTTGTAGTTCTTTAATAAGTGCAGGAATAGCATCTGTACTTTTTATTCGTCCTAAAGCTCTTGCCGCCTCTTCTCTAACTTCTGAGTCTGGATCATATAAACGCTCTATAATATCATCTACTGCTATATCATCTGAGTCACTATCTATTGATCGCAGAGATTTTTCAATTTTATTTGAGTTAGCCGAACCACTAAGTCTTCCCATATTTGTAAATGTTCTAAAAATACCTGGTCTAACAACTCTACTAACAACAAAGCGTAGAGGCCTACTCTTATTCTCTTTAACAGTAGACAAAAGTAGTAGCCCCAATACAATGAGTACTAATGATAATAAAAGAATTATATGTATATTATTTATTGGCATACCAATAGGAAGTTGAATACTTATTCCCTCTGTCGCATCCTTAAGGGCTCCTCCTACATAGGCTCCACCTGCAGAAACCAGACCTACAATTGTGGTATTCCATGCAATATATGCGGTTCTATTTTTGGTAGGTGTTAGAGATAGCATCATCTGATTTATTCCATCCCATAGTGCAGGGGCTAGTAACCCTCCGGATATTGCAATTAAGGGTAGTATAAAAGTGTAGTTATTTGGGGTTAATATCATGTAAAACAGGTTAGAAAATGTGGAGACACAACCTATCATTAAAACTGGTTTTCTCCCAAATTTATCCATAATTATTCCCCAGGATGGAGAGACCAATATCCATGTTAACTGAGAAATTACAAACATAATACCAAGCCATGTGTTTGGAGCTCCAATTGCACTTTTAGCAGTAATATATGGGGCTGTAAAAGGAGCAAAAACATTTATTGCAAATACAGTTATTCCAATTCCTACAGAAAAGATTATAAAATTTTTTTCTTTTAATGGTTCAAAAAAATTATCAAGTGATAACTGTTCTTTCTCCTTCTGCTTTGGTTCAGGAACCCAAATAAAAAGTACTATATCAAGTAAACCACCTATAGACGCAATTGAGAATATAATACCGTAAACAGTAAATAGATTAACACTAGTCCAAGTATCTAAAACAACGGTTATACCCATGAACCAAACAATATTGACTATATTCATTATTGATGATCTTTGACCGAAAAAAGATGCTCGAATATTATCCGGGATAAGGTCAGCCATCCAGCTCCACCAACCAGCACCACTACTATTCGATAGCATCCAGCTTAGTGCAAATCCTATAATTATTACTTTAATTGCAAACTGATTATTTCCTGTCTTTGCTACGTAAAAACTAACAAAGGCCAGGAGAATTCCAAGGAATCTATGAATTATATGCATTACAGTGAAATATGTTTTTCTGGTTTCCAGTTTTCCATAAACAATTATGCCAAGAATATTAAAAAGGGTTGCTAGTTGCACAATACCAATTAGTAGACCTAACTGGCTCGATGTTGCACCTAAATGATTTGTAAAAAAAACATTAAAAATAGGTTGGGGTGAACAGACAGAGAACCATATAGTAAATGTACATCCACCTAAAATTGTAATTTTTAAAGATCGATCAAATTCTTTTTTAGTTATTTTATTACTGGTCATACATACTGTTTAATCACTATCAAACCATAGGTCAAGATGTTTTATGAAAAACTATATAAATCCTTCATCTCTATATAAAATTTCTGATAATTGATTAAGTTTATTCATTTTTTCGTATACAATTTTTTTATGTAATGATTTTGAAATGCCCGAAATATTTAAATGAATTTCATTGCTTTTGTTATACTTTGGGATATAAATTTTATTTATTGTAGCAGGCTGAGCAAAGGATTTTGCACCACTTTCGTTAAGATTTAATAACTGATCTTTATATATTTTTGAATTCATAATACCGGAAATAAAAAAAGCTTCATCTTCAGAATCTGTTGAGATATAACAGTTCATAGCCTGATTAGGAATTACATTATAAGTTACAGAAACTAATAATTCTTTAGCTCCTAGACCTCTCCACACAACCTTATACTCCTTTTCTGTATATTCTCCAACTCCAAAAAGCCCATACCAGCATTTATTAACAAATCTGGATTTCCTATTTGACAAAGTCTCTTTGTTTTTAAATAAATAGTTATACTCATTGGAGTAATTTTTTTTTAAATCTTCTTCGGCTATTGGCTTTCCATTTTTATATGGATAAAGGATAAAGTAACTAGGAGTACAGTTAAACCCCGTAATATCGGAACTTTTTAGTAGGGGTTTAATAAGATCTGATTTAAATGGTGGCTGAGATTTAAATATAAATATAGAATTTGCTCCAAGAGTATTTACTCCTTGTCTTGCTGTATATTCCGATTTTTTTAATATAGCTCGTCCATCTTCAACAAGATCGCTACCCGATTTTATTAAGTTTACTTCTCTGTCTTGTGTAAAATATTTTATAGGATACTGGGTGTTTAATCCTTTTTCTCCTAGTATAAAAAAGCAGTTTCTTTCTGTATTATCAAATGGATTGCTTTTACTTATATCAACTAATTTATTAACTTTTATATTATTAAACTCTCGAAACCCAGCCGAAGCTGAATTCCCTTTTATTAATGAATTTGGAAGAATAACTCCCATCTCTCCACCTTCTTTTAAGTAGAGTTCTACACTATGGGCAAAGATTAATTGAGCAATATCACCTCTGCTTTCTCCTAAAAGCATTTTAAATCCCTTTGAATTAGGAAAATAGTTAAGCCAAAGAGGTTTGATGTCATTTCTGTAATTTTCGCATAGATCTGAAAAATTAATAAATGGGGGATTCCCTAAATAAAGATCGCATTTAGGAATAGGAAATCTATCTAATAAAATATCTCCGTTAAAATAGTATATGTTGGGAATATTTTTTATTTCTTTAAGTACTGCTTTATAGATTATAGGGTTTTTCTCAACACCATAAAACTTTTTTTGAGGAAATCTTATAGCCAAATCTATTAAAAAATTACAAGAACCTGCAGCACTATCTATAACAGTTTCTATATTAGTAAAATCAAAATTAGATTCAATCATCTTCACAATATGATGTTTGGTAAAAAATATACCCTGTTCTAATCTGCTTTTCTTATCTATGCTATCTTCTATATCCATTATCTCTAACACTTCTATTATTTTTAATAAATCTTACATTTATATCTATTAAAATTCAAATGTTAGATAGATAATACAGTATGATTGAGTATTTGTTTGAACATAGTATAGATAATCGGATAATTAGAAAAGCAGATGCAATTTTAAAACAGGGTGGTTTAGTAGCTTTCCCTACTGAATCCAGCTGGTCTATTGGGTGTAGTATTAATTCCAAAGATGGTTTGGAAAAATTAAGAAAATTAAAAGGGGAGAGTAAAACAAAATCAATAAGTGTGTTATGCTCTTCAATAACTCAGATTCAAGAGATGGCTACCCTATCAAATAGTAATTTTAAACTTATAAAAAGACATATACCTGGGCCCTATGTTTTTATTCTTTCTGCTAAGCCTGGAATTGAAAAAGTTATTAATATGAAACGTGCTGAAGTTGGGGTTCGAATTCCCGGGAATAAAATTCCTTTTGAATTAATAGAGTATCACGGCTCTCCACTATTTGTTATTACAGCTGCAAGGGTTATGACAGAAGGTGAAAACTGGGATTATAATTTTACAGAAGAAAATTTATTTAAATATGGTTGGGAGGTTGAGGATATTCCAGGCTTGGATATTGTTTTAGATACCGGGGAAGAACTACCTACTAATTTATCTACAGTTGTGAGATTAACCGAAGATGAACCAGAGATAATAAGAGAGGGAGTCTCTCCTATTATTCTATAGAATTTAAATCTTCATCAATTTGAAATGTGGATATTTTATCAATCAAATGTTTTACATTCTCTTGATTTTTCTTACCTAAGCTTCTTGTTGTATTACTGTTTTCTACAATAATTTTAGAACTTTTAGATATATCGGTTATTTTTGTATTTATTTCGTTAGTAATTGTTTCAAACGTATTCATTTTTGTATAAACATCTTTACTATTCTCCTTAATTTTAATTGAGAAGTCTTGTACTCTTTGGGTTACATTTGTAATCTCTCTCATGGCATTTAGTATCTCTGTTCCACCAGTATTTTGTTCTTCCATAGCACTTTTAATTAAAGATTCCTGGTCACTTACAATATTTGATAAATTAAAAATTTCTTCGAACTGTTTTTGTGTTGTTTCGGTATATCCAGATACTTGTACAATTGAATCTCTGAATTTATCCAGTATCTTATTAATTGCTACTACTTGAGAGTTTGAATCCTCGGCTAATTTTCTAATTTCATCGGCAACAACAGCAAATCCTTTTCCTGCATCTCCTGCATGGGCTGCTTCAATGGCCGCATTCATTGCTAATAGATTTGTTTGACTAGATATATTTTTTATTATATCTGTCGCCTCTATTAAAGTTGCAGACTCATTTGTTAGGTCCATTATATGATCAGAAACTTCCTTCATACCCTCTTTCCCAAGTTCTGTTGCTTTTTGTAACTGATTAACCGAGTGGGTGTTGGTTGTTAAGGCATTATTAACAGAATTTATATTAGCTACCATCTGTTCTACAGAGGATGATGATTCTGCAACACTTGCGGACTGATTTTCAATTTCATAACTCAACTGTTCAATTTCAGATACTATTTCGTTTACTGTCTCTTTTGTCTCTGTAACTTGCATAGCCTGTTCGTTAATTCTGGAGTTTATATAATTTATATTACTATTTATTTCACCAATTGATTGATCGGTTGTTTTCATATTGATATATAATTCTTCTACAAGTTTTGATAAATTCCCTAAGGTTTTTTTTACATCAATTATAATATTCCCCATGCTTTCCAGTAAGTTATTAAGGAATTTCCCAATTGTGCCAAGTTCATCTTTGTTTAAACCTGTAACTCTAACTCTTAAATCCCCTGTAGATGATGTTTTAAAACCTTCCAGAACCTTTTTCATAGATCCTGTAATTGTAGTTGTTACTATTACACCTATTAAAATAATAACTGCATAGAAGAAAAATGGAATTGTAAACATAACTATTTTATATAATTTAAGAAGGTTATCTGTCTTATTTTCAAGGTTGCTACTAATATTTTTAGCCTCTTTAACACCGCTTTCAATAAATCTCTTATGTTCCTGGAAAATTGGAGATAGAGTTTGGTTTAAAATTAATTTTGCAGTTACAATATCCTTCGATTTAATTGCTGGTAGAAACTCTTTGTTTACTATTTTGTAAAATCTATCGGCAGAGTTGTAGGCTTGAACCGTAACACTGTTTTTTAGGTTTCCTTCGGGTAATTTTTCAATCCAGTATTGGTATTTGGATCTATATGTTTTCTCCTGGGTCTTCATCTCTTCCAGGTAGTAATTTAAATTCATGCTATTGTAAAATGTAAGAATTTCATAGGCGGTTAGGTATGACTCGGTTATGTAAAACGTAGGTGGATTTATATCTGCTGTTAAGCTGTTATTAGATGAAATTTCGTTATATAGATCACCATTTACCTTAATTTTATTTGTATATATATAAGCTGTACCGTTTATTATGATCATACCTAATAGTGCTAATACTATTAATAGACGAGTTTTTGTTGTTATTTTAAGATTTTTCATAAAGTGAGTGTATATAAAAAAAATAATTTAATCAATTATGCCATTTATTATATGGAGAAATAGCCTTTTTATTGTTACTTATTTGTAGGGCTCGATGTTTTTGAAACTTTATTAAGGTTTTAGTGAATAATACTCTTGTTTGGTTTTAAAAGGTTGAATATAATTTGTATCTCAAGGAGGCTATATATGGCTAACGTTATAATGTATTCTAAAAAAGTATGTCCTTATTGTGTTAAAGCAAAGGGTTTATTAAAATCTAAAGGCGTAAATATACATGAAATTTCAATAGAAAATAGTAATGAGTTAAGAGAAGAGATGCTCTCTAAATCCAATGGACAGATGACTGTTCCACAAATTTTTATTAACGATTTTCATGTAGGTGGTTGCGACGATCTATATGCTTTAGATGCTAAAGGTGAATTAGATATACTTCTAAACAAATAAATTTCTTTTAACAAATGTACAAGTAATAAATCGTTTTAGAACTTTTGGAGTTGTTAACCATTTAATTGAAACTCCATTTTTTTTATTTGATAGAATTTTATTTACAAGAAAAGATGTAACAATATCTGGTTTGTCTGCTAGTATATTGTACATTTTTATCTGCCGATCCCTTTCCTGGCTATTTTCCGGAAGGGATTTTTTTAACAGATCTGTGATTACTATACCTGGGCTTAAAAGTCCAATTTTTACCTTTGAGTCTTTATACTCTTTAGATACTGACTGTGTAAAATATGTAACAGCTCTTTTAGTTGCTCCATAAACAGGCATTTTTTCAGTCATCATATTATTACTTCCATATCCTTCCATATTGTAAATAAACCCACCACGATCTTTCATGTTTTTTATTGCCACCTGTGTTCCGTAAATTGTGGCTTTAAGGTTTAAATCGATTACTTGTGAAATATTAGTATTTGTCTGATTTTCTATAGTTTCATGTTCCTGATTCATTCCTGCGTTATTAATCCATATATCAACTTTGCCAAAAAATCTTTCTGCTTCCCAAAACATTCTATCTACAGAATTATAGCAAGTTACATCGCAGGCATATATATGAATAAGGTTCCTGGGGTAGTGGTTGTGTAACTCTCTGTATAGCTCTCCGCAAAACATTCTGTCTCTTCCATTTATTAATACATTGTGACCATTATTTAGAAAAGCTTTTGCTAAACCAAGTCCAATTCCTCGTGTACTCCCTGTTATAACTATATTCATTCTTTTTCCTTATACTTGTTGATTTTACTTTTTAATTCTAAATATTGCTCATTACTACTTATAATTTCTTGAACTCTGTTGTTTATCTCGTTTTGTGCCGTATTTGATAGAGCCCAACCTAGAGGTGCTTTATTTGTTAAGCTGTTATTGTCTAACGAAAAAGTGTAAAAATTTCCATCCAGCGTATTAACTAGTGTCTCCAATTTGTTCAAGGAGTTAAAAGTATGGGCATCTCTTGTTTGTACCATTGTGTATATTGGAGCCATTAGCTGATAAAAAAGTGATTTGCCTGATTTTGAAAGATCCAGAGTCTCGTTATTATTAGTTATATATATTACAATTGGATTTTTTATTTTAGCTTCCATTATTATATCATATATTGTATTTGCTCCAGAATTATCAAAGTATCCTCCATCGACAAGACCAAGGACTTCATTTGTTGGACTATGCAAAATTCCTGCTGGTCCTACATAGGGAAATCTTGCAGAAAGTAGAGATGCAGTACTTACTTTAAAGCTTTTGTTTTGTTCTAAGTAGTTATAACTGTATAGATCTTCAATTAATGTGTTTTTTAGTTTCAGGCTACCTATACTAAATGGTATCCCATTTTCAACACGTGTTATATTTATAAAAAGTGATGGAGTGTAACCATCTCCTTCCCACAAACTTTCAATTGGTTGCTTAAACTGACTACTGTTTGTCTCTTTTTCCCAGAACTCTTCCCAAACTCTTTCAAAAACCTTTGCGTGGTCAAAACTTTGTATTGGTACCGGAAGTAATAGTTGTAATACTCCCCGGGTAAACATCGCAGCAATAACAGGGGAGAGATAATCTTTCCCAACAACTTTTTTTACAATTCTCTCATAATCTTTGGTATCAATATTTTTATTATTTAAAAGAGATAGATATACAGTTGCGCCAAAAGTTCCTCCGGAAACACCACTAATACCGTAAATAAAATTATTAAAGCCTTCAATATTATTTGTAATTCCTGCAAGTAGAGAACTACTCCAATAAGCAGCTCTAATTCCCCCTCCTTCCGACAGAATAAAAACTGTAGGTTTACTATTACTAAAATTACTACTATAAAATTGTGAAACTGTTTCCCTCTCTCTCTTGTCTCCATCTATTTTTGTTAATTGTTTATTTCCGTTAAAATTACTAAATATAAATATAATAAGACCCAGAATTAAAAATGTTGACTTCCTAAATCTTAATCCTAAATATTTTATCCAATACAATGGAGGAATCCATACTGTAAAAATAATAACCAGGAGTGTTGCCGCATCCCCAAGAAACTGTGTAGACTTAATTGGAGCTACAGTTATTAATAGTAGTAATATTGCTGAAATCAGGGTTGAGTATAACAATATTAATTTTGAACTTTTTGGTAAATTTTTAAAAGGAATTATTCCATTTACTTCCTGCAGGTTTGAAGTTGTCTCTCCAATTGTACCTAAATTTAAAAAATTTCTTCGATAAGTTACAAAGAGTATAAAAAGCACACCTAAAATTAGATAGATTATACCTATAATGAAAAGAGGAACTCTTCCATCATTGATACTTGGAATATTTATACCCTGGGTAATTGTTGCAATTGATATTAAAAAGAGGGGAAATGAACCAGTTATTCTAGGTATAATTTTTATAACAATGATATCCAATTCCGAGAGGTGTCTCTCTTTATGATACTCCATATAATAAAAGACTCTTGGCCAATACCAGTTAAATAATGCCCAAATTATTCCAATTAATGAGAAGAAGAAATATTGAAAGAAATTCCCAAAGTTTCCAAGAGCAATAATGGCATCCTTAGCTTGTGGTACTTTTAAAAAAATAATTGCCATTAATAAACATATTGATAATGATATTTTTGATATAGATAATATTCTAAAAAATTTTTGCAATCGAGTCATGGGACATTATAAGTGTAAAACCCAAATAATTTCCAGTTTTTTATAAATAAAAAACCGTCAGTATATTTCTGACGGCTTTCATGTAATTTATATTAATTAGATTGCTCTAGCTAGAACTACTCCATTAAGTTTCTTAACTTTCTCTTCTACAGATTTAGCATCCTTATCGGTATTAACTATTACATAGGTAACATCCCCTCTTGTTTTACTAATCATGTCTGTAGATGATATCCCAGCGGATTTTAATTCTGCTGTTACATCTGTCAGAAGCTCGGAATTTCCTTTTGCACAAGCTGTGATTCTTTTCCCATTTACAGGAAGAGTTACATTAGGAAAGTTTACAGAATTAATAACATTTCCAGTTTCCAGATAAATAGAAACTTGATTTACAACCATTTTTGCACAATTTTCTTCAGATTCAGGAGATGATGCACCTAAGTGTGGTATCGGTATAATATTATCAACATTTAAAAGTGCTTCTGTAGGGAAATCGGTAATATATTTTGCTACTTTACCTGATTTAACTGCTGCTACCATATCTGCATCTTTTATTAATCCGCCTCTAGCAAAGTTAACTATTCTAATACCTTCTTTACATTTCTCGAATAAAGCAGCATTAAACATCCCTTTTGTGTCACTATTAACAGGAAGGTGAAGAGATAGGTAATCTGCTACTGCAAATATCTCCTCCATTGTCTCTTTTATAACAACATTTGAACTTAAATTAGCCTTAGCTTCAGGTGATATAAATGGATCATAACCCAATACTTTCATACCAAGTGCATCACATGCATTTGCAACTAAACCACCAATAGCTCCTAAACCAATAACTCCAATTGTTTTTTCCATTATTTCTGGACCTTCGAAGTTAGATTTTCCTTTTTCTACTTGTGCTGGAACATCTGTTTCACCATCTTTTAATGTTTGAGCCCAGGTAATAGATTCGTAAACTCTTCTAGATGACATAAAAAGTGCAGCCAATACCAACTCTTTAACAGCGTTCGCATTTGCTCCTGGTGCATTAAAAACTACTATCCCTTGGTCTGTACATCTATCAGAAGGCACATTGTTTGTTCCAGCTCCAGCTCGACCAATAGCTTTAATTGTTGATGGAAATTCTGTTTCTAATAAATTGTAACTTCTTAAAATAATTCCATCTGCATCTTTGTGGTTTTCATTTATATCATATTTCGCTTTGTCAAAAAGTGACAAACCTTTATCTGAAATTTTATTATATGTTTGAATCTTGTACATTATTATTCCTTTTAGCTGTTTGCTTTCTCAAATTCTTTCATAAAGTTTACTAGTTTTTCTACACCTTCATAAGGCATAGCATTATAGATCGATGCTCTCATACCACCAACAGATCTGTGTCCTTTTAGTGTAGTTAAGCCTTGTGCTGTAGCTTCTTTTATAAATTTTGCATCCAGTTCTTCATTTCCTGTTACAAACGGAACATTCATTAAAGATCTATCCTCTTTTTTTGCTGTACCTTTGAACATTTTTGATTCGTCCAGGAAGTTATATAGTAGATTTGCTTTTTTCAGGTTATTTTCGTAAATACCTTGAATCCCACCCTTTGATTTAATCCATTTTAAAACTTTTCCTAAAATATATATGGCATAAGTTGGAGGTGTATTATACATAGATTCATTTTCTTCGTGAATTTTATATTGTAACATTGTAGGTGTACCTTCTACATGTTTTCCTATTAAATCCTCTCTAACTATTACAAGAGTTACACCTGCAGGACCCAAGTTTTTTTGAGCACCAGCAAAAATCAAGCCAAAATCAGCAACATTTACAGGTTCAGACATAATATTTGAAGACATGTCTGCAACCAATGGGATATTTCCTGTTTTGGGGAATTCTGTAAATCTTGTTCCATAAATTGTATTGTTAGACGCAACATACACATAGTCTGCATCATTGGATAATGTGTATTCTTTTGGTATATATGTAAAAGTATCAGCTTCGGAGGATGCTACAACATTAGCTTTTCCTATAAATCCAATCTCTTTAATCGCTTTTTTTGTCCACGCACCAGTATTTATTACGTCAACTTTTCCACCTTTTTTCATAAGGTTTGCCGGAATCATAGCAAATTGAGTTGATGCTCCACCTTGTAAAAATAAAACTTTGTAATTGTCTGGAACATTCATTACTTCTCTTACAAGTTTTTCTGCTTCTTCGTAGATAGCAACAAACTCTTTGGATCTGTGACTCATTTCCATTACCGACATACCAGAGCCTTGGTAGTCTAGCATTTCTGATGCTGCTTCTTTTAATACTTCTTCTGGTAGCATTGCAGGTCCTGCGGCAAAATTAAAAACTCTTTTCATATTACTCTCCTAAAGTTTGTTTTTTTCATATTGTGATATAAATGCTGATAAAATATTAAATTCACCAGCAATAAATATATTTCTAATAAAAACATCATCCCTGTTTATCTCTATTAATACCGGGGAGAAGTTTATAATACCTTTAATGCCACAATCTATTAAATCGTGGGCTACTTTTCTGGCACTATCCTGTGGAACTGTGATAATCCCAATTTTTATATTCTCTCTTTCTATAACTTCTTTAAGTTTCGCCATTGGATAAAGATCCATATCTGTTCTTGTGGATTTTAGTTTTTCCGGGTTATTATCAAAACCGGCAATAACAGCGTACTGATTTGAGTAGAATCCATTTTTTGTGGTTATTACATTTCCAAGTCTACCCATTCCAACAATACAAGCCTTTTTATACTTATTAAACCCTAGGTATTCGGCAATTATGTTTTTAAGGATAGATATTTCATAGCCATTACCTGTACCTGCTTGTCTGAGAAAACTAATATCTTTTCTAATTGTATGGGATGGGACTCCCAGAAGTTTACCTATTTCGGCTGAAAAAATTTTGGTTTTTCCTTCCTGTTCCAGGTTTTCTAAAAGCACATAAAGAGTTGATAACCTTACAATAGCAGGTTTAGGAATGATAACTTTGTCTACATCCTTTTTCATATCAACTCCAGTGAATAATTTCACGATATCACAATAATATAAAAATATATCGAAAGCTGTCAATGAGAATTATAAATATTTGATTCAAAATTCTTTACTTGACAATTAAGATAAAATGTCTTTAATATGAAATAAAATTTTCAGGGTCGGGTGAGTCTTTTTGACAAATCCCAACTGGTGGTTACAGTCCACGACTCCGTAAAAAACTTTTACGGACTGATCTGGTGAAATTCCAGAACCAACGGTATAGTCCGGATGGAAGAAAATGACAATATAATCATATCTATTTCTTTTTATCATGCCCTATAACAGGAGGTCCTCTTTGGACAAGAAATTTATGTTAAGGGCAGTTGATCTTGCCCTAAATGGCAAGGGTAAAGTTTCTCCAAATCCTTTAGTTGGTTCAGTTATAGTAAAAAATGGTTCTATTATAGGTGAAGGATTTCACGGTTTCTACGGTGATTCTCATGCAGAAATTAATGCATTAAATTCATGTACTGAATCACCTAAGGGTGGAACACTATACTGCAATTTAGAACCATGTTCTACTTCCTATCCAGGGAAAATAAATCCACCATGTTGCGAAGCTATAATTAAAGCTGAAATTAAAAGGGTTGTTATTGGACAGATAGATCCAAATCCAATGGTCTCCGGGGCTGGTATTAACATCTTGAAAGCGGCAGGAATAGGCGTGATTACCGGGATTGAGCTGGAAGAGTGTTTAAAGCTAAATACAGGTTTTAACTGCGTTATGTTAAATAACAGACCTTTTGTACATTTAAAATGGGCTCAAACTCTGGATGGTAGAATTGCATCTAAAAATGGTGAATCAAAATGGATTACAAACCTAGATTGCAGGATCGATTCACATTTACATCGTTCAAATTCAGATTCTATACTTGTTGGAACAAAAACACTTATAAATGATAACCCAACATTAACAACACGTTACGGTTTCGCGCCATCACCCAGACCTATTATTTTAAGTAAGGAAATTACCGGGACTAGTAATTTGGAAGTATGTAAAAATAATCCCTTATATCTCAATTACAGTCACAATACGAATCCGCCAATATCAAAAATTTTAGAGGATATAAAAAAAGAAGGGTTAAACTCTGTTTTTGTAGAAGGGGGTGCTTCTTTAATAACATCTTTTCTAAACAGTAACTTATGGGACCGGATAACAGTATACACAGCACCCAGGATTTTAGGAGAAGGTTTAAACTCTGTTGGAGATCTTAATATCTTACATCCCGACTCGTCTATTACATTTAGCAGAACTGAGATTCGTATAATTGATAATCATATTATTTTTAATGGCTGGAATAAAGGGAGTTTTCTATGTTTACAGGATTAGTTCAAGAAGTTGGAAAAGTTCTTAATAGAGTAAATCTGCATAATGCTGTCCGGCTAACTATTAGCGCAAGTAAAGTTATACAAAATTGTAATACAGGAGATTCCATAGCTATAAATGGTGTCTGTCAGACTGTAACTCTATTTGATAAAACCTCTTTCTCCGTTGATGTTTTAAGTGAATCTCTAAGAAAAACAAATTTAAAAACATTAAAAATTGGGAGTATTGTCAATCTTGAATCATCTTTAACTGTTGGGGATAAAATTGGAGGACATTTCGTTTTGGGACATGTTCAGGATACTGGAACCGTAGTAAAAATTATTAAATCTGGTATAAATACCTTTTTAGAGATTAAGGTTTCTAAAAATCTTATGGAATATATGTTAGCTGAAGGGTCTGTTTGTATAGATGGATTAAGTTTGACAATTTCGAGGATTTATTTCGATTCAATACAAATTAATATAATTCCCCATACTTTATTAAATACTAAAGTAGCTAATTACAAAGTAGGGGATTTAGTAAATATTGAACCGGATATATTGATTAAAGGTATTAAAAACAATCATCAAAGTTCTTTAACTGTAGAGAAACTATTAAGTTGGGGGTATTAAATAATGAGAAACAGTATAGAAGAAGCATTAGAAGATATTAAAAATGGGCGAATGATAGTTGTTACCGATTCTGAGAATAGAGAAAATGAGGGTGATCTTGTAATGGCTGCTGATTTTGTAACAGCAGAACATATAAATTTTATGTCAATATATGGAAAAGGGTTAATTTGTGCCCCCATTAATAAAGATATAGCTAATCAGTTTAATTTAACTCCCATGATAAACGAAGAAGATAAACATGGAACAGCATTTACAGTCTCCTGCGATTTAAGAATTGGAACAACCACCGGAATATCTGCCATGGACAGAGCTATAACAATTAAAGCCCTAACGAATAAAGATCTAACTAAAAGTGATTTTGTAAGACCGGGACATATATTTCCACTTATTGCAAAGGAGGGTGGGGTACTAGAACGGGAAGGGCATACCGAGGCTGCAGTAGATTTAGCTTCTCTTGCAGGCTGTTCTCCTTGTGGAGTTATTTGTGAAATCATCAATGACGATGGAACTATGGCAAGAGGTAGGGATTTAGAATATTTTTGTAAAAAACACAAACTTAAATGGATCACTATAGAGGCTTTAAAGGAGTATAAGAAAGAGCTTTTTACCAAGAAACCAATACTTATTCCAACTGAATATGGGGATTTTTATATGGAGACAATAGATAATCCTAATAATAGAGATATGCCACATCTATTTATATACAAAGAGTTGAATTCTACACCATTAAATGTACGTATTCACTCTGAATGTTTAACAGGAGACCTTTTTGGATCTTTAAGATGCGATTGTGGCAAACAGCTAAAAGAGTCCTTTAAATATATAAGCCATTATGGAGGGGCTATTCTTTATTTAAGGCAAGAGGGTAGGGGTATAGGTTTGGTTAATAAATTAAGGGCTTATAATTTACAGGATAATGGTCTTGATACCCTGGATGCTAATTTAAAATTAGGTTTCAAAGCAGACGAAAGAGAGTATTCAATTGCATGTGACGCACTTAAAACCCGGGGATATTCCCAGGTGAATTTAATTACAAATAATCCTGAAAAAGTTAAAGGAGTAGAAACGCATGGGATTAGGGTTGTAAATAGAATTCCCTTGAAAATGGAATCGTGCAAAAGTAACCAGAAATATTTAAATACAAAGAGAGATAGGATGGGACATCTTCTCTAGTTATAGGAGTTTATATGAAAGAGTTAAATGGAAATTTAAATGCAAATGGAATTAGATTTGGAATAATTGTTGCCAGATTTAATAGTTTTATTACTGAAAGATTACTTGAAGGAGCCATTGACTGTATAAAACGTCATGGAGGAAATGATTCTTTAATTGATGTTGCCAGAGTTCCTGGAGCATTTGAGATTCCATTAGCATCTAGTAAAATGGCTAAAAGTGGAAATTATGACGCTATAATCTGTTTAGGTGCGGTTATTCGAGGAGCAACAAGTCATTACGATTATGTTTGTAATGAGGCTGTAAAAGGAATCTCTCAAGTTTCTCTACAAAATACAATTCCTGTTATGTTTGGAATATTAACAACAGATACAATAGAGCAGGCAATAGAGAGGGCTGGAACTAAAGCAGGTAATAAAGGTTTTGATTCAGCACTAGGTGCTATAGAAATGGTTAATTTACTAAGAGAATTTTGAACTGTTGTAGTAGAGGTTTATACCTCTACTACAGTTTTTTTATTTTTCTTTAACAGGAATTTCTATTTTTAATGAAAGTTCTCTTATTTGTTCCGGATCCACTTCAGCAGGGCAATCATCCATTGGTGACATTGCCATTGCATTCTTAGGGAATGGAATAACTTCCCTAATAGACTCTTCTCCAGCCATAATCATAACAAGTCTGTCTAATCCTGGAGCAATACCTCCATGTGGTGGAGCACCAAATTTGAAAGACTCTAAAAGGAACCCGAATTTTTCCATTGCTTCCTCTTCTTTTATCCCTACAATAGAGAAAATTCGTTTCTGGATTTCAGGGTCATGAACCCTTATAGAACCGGAAGCAAGCTCGTAACCATTTAAAACAAGGTCGTATAAGTCACCTTTTACTTCTCCTGGGTTCTCTTCCATAGTATCGAGGTAGTGATCTTGTGGCATACTGAAAAGATGGTGACAAGCTTCCCAGTTTCCTTCATCATTTTTCTCAAATAGAGGGAAGTCCACTATCCAGCAGAAGTGGAATGTTGAAGGATCATATAGTTTTCTATCAATTCCTATCTGTTTTCTTACAGCACCTAAAGATGTAACCGAAGTCTTCCAGTCTGCACCCATTAGAAGAATAAGGTCGTTATTTTTTGCTGAAAGTCCATTGCAAATTTCTGTAAATTGGTTATTGTAAAATTTAGCAACTCCACCATCAAAACCTTCTGGAGTTACCTTCATCCATGCAAGACCATTAGCTCCATACTGTTTTGCTATCTCTTCTAGCTCCGTAATTTTTTTTCTGGAGTAATCTGGAGCAGCATCTGGAACAACAATAGCTCTTACAGCACCTTTATTATCCAACACAGTTTTAAATACAGAAAAGTCAGAATTAGGTACATAAGATGAAAAATCCTGTAACTTCATATCAAATCTTAGTTCAGGTTTATCACTACCATATGTATTCATTGCATCCATATATGTTAAACGTTGAAATTGAGTAGGTAGTTCAATATTCATAGTTTTTTTGAAAATATGACACATTAAACCTTCGGTCATTTTATAAATATCGTTGGCAGATACAAAGCTTTGTTCTATATCAATTTGGGTAAATTCCAGTTGTCTATCACCCCTTGCATCTTCATCTCTGTAGCATCGTGCAATTTGAAAATATTTATCAAAGTTTGATACCATTAATATTTGTTTGTATAGCTGTGGTGATTGTGGTAAAGCAAAGAACTTTCCAGGATGAATTCTTGAAGGAACCAGGAAATCTCTAGCTCCCTCGGGAGTTGCTTTAATTAGTGTTGGAGTTTCAATCTCCATAAAACCTTGACTATTAAGATATTCCCTTGTTGCATAAGCGACATCACTTCTTAATTTAATTCTTTTTTGCATACCATCGGATCTTAAATCCAAATATCTATATTTTAATCTAAGAGTTTCGTTTGCTTTACTTTCTTCTTCAATCATGAAAGGGAGCGTGTCACATTTATTTAATATAACTATCTCTTTAGCAGAAACCTCTATTTCTCCTGTTTTCATATCAGGATTAATCATGCTATCTGGTCGTTTTCTAACAATACCTTTAATTGCTACACAGTATTCATATTTTAAATCATTAGCAATATTCAGAATGTCTTCTGAAGCGTCTTCATCTATAACAACCTGGGTTACACCATATTTGTCCCTTAAGTTTATAAAATGAACACCACCATGGTTTCTGTTTTTATGAACCCATCCGTTTAATATAATTTCTTTACCATCAAATTCTTTTCGAAGTTCTCCGCATGTTACGGTTCTCTGCATCTCTTTCATAACTTAAGAGAATAACATTTTTTACTATTTAAAGTCTAGAATTATTGCACCATCCCAGGACTCCGGAGGGTTAATTAAAAATTTTTTACATCTGTTTATATATATTTCCACAATTCTGTCGGAGGGTAACAAGCTGTAACATATATTAAAATAGTCCAGAGCAAAGTTCCAATTCCCCAGGGAAAACATTTTTATACCTTTATTGTAAGTATGTATAAAATTCTCAGGATAAAAATTTAAATCTTCTGCAGAGTATATAGTAGTTGCTTCTTTTTTCCCCTGAACCATAACTGTGTCCACAATTCTAAACTCCGTTTTGGAATTTTTTCTCTTACAAGCCTCAAAAACTGTATTTGAAACCAAGATATTTACATTGTAATACTTACATAAAGACTCTAATCGGGCTGCTAGATTAATTGTATCACCTATAGCTGTATAATCGAAATTATCTTCGGAGCCAATATTTCCAATAATTGCTTTACCAATATGTATTCCTATTCCTATTTTATAATTTTCTGGACATGACTCAACAAACTCAATCATCTCTTTTGCCGCATTTAAAGCCCTTTCTTCGTTATCATTAAAACTTAAAGGTGCTCCAACCATTGCAAAAACTGCATCTCCAATAAATTTGTTAATCTCTCCTCCATAGGATTTAATTCTGGTGGATAATCCTGAAAAATGTTTATTGAGAAAGTTAACTACACCTTCTGCAGAAAGGGTTTCTTCTAACTCATTAAATTTCTTAATATGAGAAAATATAACGGCTACTTCTCTTTTTTCTCCAGTCATTAAACTCTTTGTTGTTTTTCTATTTAATAAATCATCTACAACTTTTTCTGGAAGAAAATTTTTAAAAAGATAGTTTAACTTTTGAGCTTTCTCTACGTTGTAATTATATCTGTAGTTTTCGTGTAAAATTTTAGTAATAACATCTAATGCAAATTTTAGATTATATTCTTCCTCTTTTGATTCAGATAAAAATTCTATAAAAATTGAAATATTATCCTTCTCTATTTTAAATTTTTGATACTCATTCTTATAATTATTAAACTTTTCAAAAGTTTTTTTATAATTTTTATTACCAAAATTAATATTTAGACTTGATAGAGTAAATGACGAAAAGAGTATAGTAAAAAAACTTTCAATTAGTATATCCATTGTTTCGAGAATAAGAAAATTTTCTAAAAGTTTTTTTACAAAGATGTTTTGAATGTCTCTATTTTGGTAAATTTTATCAATATCAAGAAGAATTTCAGTTTCACTTTTTGAAATACTTTCAGGAGTTGAGATTCCATCTATTTTGCTGTATTTATCAACTTCGTTAATAATTTTTTGTGCAAAATTTTCATCTCTTCGAATAAAGGAATCTGCTTTATTAAAATAAATATCATTCATTGTATTTGTTACTGTAGAATACATAATTACAGGTATAGATGCTAAATATTTATCATTTTTAATATATTCTAGGGCATCGGCTCCCCTTAAATCCTTTAATAACGAACTAATAATTAAAAGATTGGGAGGATTTTTATGTATCTCTATAATGCCTTCTATGGCATGGCTAAAGCACTCTACTTCAAAATCTTCTTTTGACTTTAATTCAGTAATTAGAGTTTTTGATAGGGATTTTGAATTTTCAAGACAGATAATTTTAATCATTTTTAATCTATTACAGAGTGTAAACTATACTCTTTCCCATCTATATTTTTTTTCTCTAAAAAAGTTCCATTACAAAATTTTGCAACTTCTCCTGTTATAAGTATTGGTGTCTTATATTTTTTTGTTAGACTTTCAAGTTCTTCTGCAACCGATGCTATTTCTCCAATAGAAGTATATGCCTTTTTTTCTTTAGAACCGATATTTCCAACTATTGAGTCTCCTACATGTAGACCAATTCCAATGTTAAACCCTATAGGAGGTAGAACTATATTATTCGTATTTACTTGTGAAATAGAACTTATCATTTTTTTTGCAGCATTTACCGCTCTTTGTTCTATATTATCCATGTTTTCCGGTGCTCCAAAAATTGCCATAATAGCATCACCTATAAATTTATCAATAATACCACCTTCGTCTTTTATACATTTTACCATAATATTAAAGTAGTTATTTAGTAAGCTTACAACATTTTCGGCACTGTTCTTTTCCGAAATTGTAGTAAAAGATCTAATATCAGAAAATAGAATACATATTCTTCTTACTTCTCCAGTTCTATTAATTTCTCCCTGGGCAAGTAACCTTTCTATCAGTTTTTTAGGTATAAATTTTGAAAAAACATTTAATGTGTTCTCATTTCTATTCTGGGCTATTCTGTATTCAACCCCATTATGTAGTAGTGATCCAATACTATAAAAGTGTTCAGTTAAAATCTCTCTAATCTCACTATTGTTAAAATAGTTATTAATAAAGTTTCCAACATGTATGGTTCCTATAGTTTCTCCATTAGGATTGTATAAAGGTGAGTAAAAATATGAACTAATTTTGTAATTTTCTAAATCCATTGAATTAAACTCTTGGGATGAAATATTGCTTATAAATGTGTTCTTTATTCCCTCTAAATTTATACCATGAAAATTCTCGTAATGATTATGTAGGCAGAAGTTATTAAAATCATCAAAACTTACTTTTTTAATTTTATTAGAAATCCAGGAGTAAGATTTTGTCTCTCTACCTTCTTTTAGTATAATAATTATTATATCATTAGGTGTAATTGTGTTTAATGACTTAACTAAATAAGAGATGGTTTTTTCAATAGATTCAATTTCATACCCAGCATTCAAAAGATAGTTATTTATAGTATTCTGTCTTGAGTTGTGGCTAAAAACAAGTTTTGTTACAATTTCAATTTCTGTTGTTTTATTATATGGTTCTCTTCTCTTGCTCTCCATGTTTTGTTTAGCAAAAAAGTCTTGGATATATTCCGGTGTAAATTGACTATATGTCACATAGTCATTGTAATTAGTAAGTTTGAATTGAAGTAGATCAAAGTTCCTTATATATTTAGCCACTATAACTATTGGAATATTAATTAAGCATGGGATGTTGTTTATTAATCTAAGCAACTGAAGGATATTACTACTATTATCCTCTCTATCAATGCAGATCATCCCTATGTTTTTAAATATCTTTGTTGTTAATACATTGAAATCAGGTTTTATTCGCTTGTATGGATGTTCTGTTTCAATATTTTTAGTATTGCTAATAATAAGAATTTCATTCATTAATACTTCCTAGGAGTTCTTTTACGTTTTTAAGCAGCTTATCTCTATTAAAATTAGATTTTAAATAGACTGCTTTTGCCCCTATATCCATGAATTTATCAATTTCCTTATGGGTTTTTGAAGATGATAGAACAATAATTGGGGTATCCCCATACCCCTTTTCTTTTTTTAGGTTTTCAATAAATGTTGCACCATCCATTCTTGGCATATCAGAATCTGTAATTATTAAGTGGAAATAATCTTCCTTTATCTTTTGCAATGCATCAATACCATCGTTAGCCATTTCTACAGAGAAACCACTTCTTGAAAACATATTTTGTACAATGCTTCTGTTTATTGAACTATCGTCAATTATTAAAATCTTTTTGTAATCGACACTATCTTTTGCATATCTTGTATTAAATTCTATATTTCTTATACATTTGAGTTGATCTGTAATTTTAGGAATATAGAGAATATTTACAATATTAAATTCCTCATCAAAAACCACCCCTTGTATTGAACTTAAACCCTCAATATTATTGGGAAGTCTTTTGTAAATTGCAGAGGAGTGGTATAAAATTTCATCTATAACTATACCAATACTTTCATTGTTGATTTTGCATATAATAATAAAAAGTTTATTTGCCGGTTTTGATGTTTTATCATCCAAAATACCAGAAAGAGGATAAATAGGAACAATTTCATCCCTTAGTTTAACAGCTTGCCTGGTAACAAGGTCTAATATATTTTCTTTTTGAACAGTAATGATTTCATTTATATAGGCCGATGGGATAAAAAACTTTTCTCCACCAGAAACTATAAAATATCCTGTTATTGTAGTTAGTGATTTAGGAACTGTAATTTTTACCATTACTCCAGAACCTCTATCTGAAAAGACGTTAATAGAACCCTTAATATTTTTTATGCAATCTTCAGCATTAGAAAGCCCCATCCCTTGAAATTTTTTACTTGATGAGACTCCCTCCATAAATGCAAATCTTAAAAGCTCATTTTCTGTTAATTCCAATATTCCTTCTTTATCGTGGGGGAAAATCTCAATACTTCTCTTTCTTATTTTTTCAAAGTCTATACCGCATCCATTATCACTTATTTCAACTGTAATTTTTCCACTTTCCTCTATATATTCAATATTAATTTCTCCTGTAGTCTCAATGCCATGGATAATACTATTATTGATTATATTTATTATTGGGGACTGAATATTTTGAAGTATAAGTTTATCAATTATTATAACCTTATTAGGTAGATTAACTTTTATATCTTTACCAGATTCTTTTATAGTTTTGTTAACACCCTCTAAGATATCATTATGTATAATTGATATAGGAAGCATTCTAAGGGCTAAAATTTCATCTTGAAGATTATTAGATCCTAACTCTATTTTAAGAATTTGAGATTTAATACTGTTGTTAATCTCGTTGTATGTTCTTTGATGTTTTGGTTCTATTTCTATCTGTTCAATTTTTTCTATAGTTGTTTTTAGTTGGTACTGATTTAATATTAATTCATTTATATTTTTAATCATTGAATCTATTTTATTTAATGTAACACTTACTTCTTTTGAACTATCTAATTTAATCTCCCCGGAATTTATTGAAATTTTACTTTGAGTTTTTATAATGTCATTAACATAGGATTTATTTATATCTGTTGGTTCTTCGGAAGCAATACCACTATAGGTTTCCATAATATGCTTTATAGAGAAATTATTACTCTCCTTATTATTGGTTCCTAAAATTTTTTTAATATATTCACATGTTACAAGAAGAACCTGTTTATGTTTTGCAGAGAATGAAAATCTTCCGCCATGTAGACCATCTAGTACCTTTAGTAATCCATGGAGTAACTCTTCTATTTTGGGGTAGTTATAAACCTTGGATATACCCATAATTGTAACAATTATTGTGTGTATTTTCTTTAAATCAACTTTTTCCTGGTCTTTAATATTAATTAAGACAGTAAGTTCTCCAATATAATCGAGAATTTCTTGTTCGAAGTTATTTTCGGGCATTAAGAATTCCCCCTTTTTATAAAATAAAATGATTTTCCATTTTGAAGAAGTTCCAATTTGGGGTGGGATGTTGTTGCAGTATTCGAACTGGAAACAAAGAGGTAGCCATTATCATCTAATACTTCAACTGCCTTATCTATAATTAATTCCCTGATTTCTGGTTCCATATAGATTAGAACATTGCACAAAAATATTATTTTAGGTTTAGTTTTAAAAAGAGGTTTATAATCATCGATGATTAAATTGAGTTTTACAGTATGTATAGAGTCCAGAATTTTTTTATTTAAAGAGAAATTTTTTCCATCGGTAGTACTGCAATTATGTAGCAGATAGTGAAAGTCTTTTCCATCTTCTCTAAAGGAATTGGGAGTATATATGTTTTTATTAATTTGATTCATGGAGTTAATGTCAATATCTGTAGCGATAACTGGTCTGTTTATATAATTTGAACTATTCCAGAATTTATTAATTAGCAGAGATAGGGATATTGCTTCCTCTCCTGTGGAGGCTGCACCACTCCAGACTGTAGGTGGTGTTGAATACCTCTCTCTCATTTCGGGGAGAATTATGCTATCTAAAAGTTTAAAATATTTTTCTTCTCTAAAGAAATACGTTTCATTAATAGTAATGGCATTTATTAATTGATAAAATTCCGTTTCACTTTTTTTTATTATTTGAATATATCTATCCATAGAATTTTCAAGATTTTCAAGTTTGGATTTTAAAAATCTTTTGGTAGCATTGATATTTGATTCAGGTACAACTATTCCTGTTTCATTTAAAATAAATTGGCTAAGAATATTGAATTCATCTGCTTCATTCATTTTATTTCCTTTTGGGTGACACTAATTAAATATTCTGCAATTTTGTCCAGCGGTAGTATAACACTAGCGGCTCCTAGTTCGATTGCAGCTTTAGGCATTCCAAATACTGTAGATGTTGCTTCATCCTGTACAATTGTTTTTCCCCCGTGTTTTAGAATTTCAACACAACCTTTAGCGCCATCTCTTCCCATCCCAGTCAATAGAACACCTAAAAGGTTTTCTTTGTAAGATTTTGCTGCAGTAGTAAATAGAACATCAACTGCGGGTTTTTGAAATTCAACCTTATCCTCATCGGTATAGTAAAATACTTTATTTCTAACAGAGAGGTGCTTTCCTTGTTCTCCCATTATTATTTCTCCTGGTAGGGGAGTGTCTTTATCCCTGGCCATTCTTACTTTAAGTTTACAACTTTTGTTAAGCCAGGTAGCCAAACCCTCTTCATGTCCCTCTTCCATATGCTGAACTATGGATATTGGAATTGAAAAATCTTCGGGCAGTTCATCTAAAACTTTTTTTAATGCATTTGGGCCTCCTGTAGAGGAACCAATTACTATATGTTCAATTTTAGATTTAGATATTTTCTGGTGAACCTTTCTGGTTTTTTCATGTTTTTCTGCAGTACTAACTAACTCTTTAATTAGCTCATTATGATAATTTTTATCTGATAATTTATCCATTTGTGGCTTAGGTATAATTTTATCTGGTACTGCTTCTCCCAGAGTTTCAGAACCACCCATAACTACAATAGGTATATGAGTATCTTTTTGTAGTGATAAAATTATATCTTTCTCAGATGCGTGTGACAGGTTTTCTCCTAATATAACCAGATCTGTGTCGCAGGTTTTGGCTATTCTTATAATTTCTTCACCATCCGATGTTAAGCATATTATATCGTTTCCGGCTTCGGTTAATATTTCACTTAGCATATTTCTTAAAATTACAGAGTTATTACCAATTATTATGTTCATCATTTCCTCCGGTTTGACCAATTGAATTTAAAAGAATCTTGTCTATGTCTATAAAATATTGAATTCTGTCATTTTCGAAAAAACAGTACTGTATTCCCTTTTCTTCGAATTGATCTTTATATATTTTAGATAGGGATTTAAAGGCATGAATACTATTTTTTTTTATTTCAGATTTACTTGTAATAGAGAATGATATTAGTTCTCTTGTAATAGATTCATTGCACTTACTAAAGATTTTTTTTAATAATTCCTGGGTTTTAATAGAGAACTGATCTATCTTGGAGATTATGCAGATCTTTGATAATGAATCGATCTCAATTTTAAAAATATCTTCAAGGTATTGATCCAGGTTAAAATTAAGGATTTTCTCCTGTCCATATTCAATTACATCCTTAAGATACTTTGAATCTATATCTACATCCATTTTTTTGTTGAAGGAGACACTACTGGAAAACCTGTTTCTATCAACAATAAAATCTTTATATTTATAATGTATAAATAAAAAGTCCCTATAGACACTATTTGATATCATGTTTTATTTTCCTAATAACAGATTCAATTTCCAGAATTGGAATTTCCACCCCTTCTATGGAGATAGAGTTGTTAAAAAAATCTCCACCTTCGGAGTGGGAAGTTATAGGATGAATTTCTTTTTGATCAATATTAACGATCTTAGAAATTTCAGTTATAATTAAGGCCAATTTATCGGTTTCATCCCTAATAATAATATATTTCTCGGCTTCTAATCGCTCTTGTTCAAAAAGAACCTTTATATCAACAACAGTGTATGGTTCTCCATGCCTATTAATTAGACCACGGATATAACCAGGGATGAAAGGGAGATAGTATACTTTATACCCAATTATTATCTCTCTAACCATATTCCCCGGTAGAGCATAAACCTTTTGATCTATATTAAAAATTACAAACTTAACTAACTCAATATTTTCGCTGGTTTTATCACTCAAGATCTGTCCCTTCCATTTTATTTTCCAATTTATACTTGGATAAGATATTTTCAAGCTTTTCAGAAACACCAACTAAAGAATCAGATGCACCTGCTGTCTCTCTAGTTGCCCCTGCAATATTATCAACACCTTCAGATATCTGTTTAATTGCGATTAATATCTGCTCAAATGTCACAACTTGCTGGTTAATAGATTTTGAAATTTGTTTAGTAGAGTCGCTAGAGGTTTCTGCTGTACTTAAAATATCTTTAAACATTGAATTTATGTCTTTTGTAAGATTATTACCCTCTTTTATTTTTTCTGTTCCATCTTCTGAGGTTAGAATTAATTGGTCTGAAGATTTCTGAATTTCTGTAATTCTCTCTTTTATTTCATTTGTAGAGTGTACCGTACTGTCTGCTAGTCTTCTAATTTCTGTAGCTACAATTTGGAAATTCTTACCAGCTTCTCCTGCTGCAGATGCTTCTAGCTCCGCATTAAAAGCAATTATTTTTGTTTGATCTGCAATTCCATTTATCATGTTAACTATATTCCAAATGTTATCTATCTGCTCACTTAGAAATTTAATACCATTTATTGTAACTTTATTAGCATCATTTATCTCTTCCATTTTAGTAATGCTTTCTGTTACCTTTTCAAATCCGCTTTTTACAATTGTTTGAGTATTATCTGCAATATTTGTTATTTCCTGAATTTTTTTCTCAATGGATTTTGAAAGCTGATCTACATCTTCCATTGTGCTAACAATTTCTTTTACTGCGGCTGCCTGCTGATTAGCTATAGAAGAAGTCTCTTGGGAGGATGAAGATAGATTTTGAATAAGTTCAACAATTTTATCTGTTATAGCTCTAAGGTTATTTAGAACTTCTTTATATCCACCAATGAAATTATTAAAATCTAATCCCATTATATCAATTTCATCCCTAAAGATTGGGTAGGCTGTAGATTGATAGGTTGGAGTAAGGTCTCCTTTATTGGAAATTTCAAAAATAGTTTGAAATTTATTTATTTTATTTGAAATCATTTTTCCAATTATTATTGATAATCCAAGAAATATAATAATTGCTACTATACAACCAATAACAATGAGTAGATTTACAAAATTTAAAGGCTCATACAGTATCGATTTTACAACACCAACGCAAACAAGCCAATCAAGTTCTTCTACATAGGAAAAATACATTATTCTCAGTGTTGGTTCTTCTTCTTCTGTGTTTGCCCACAAATATTCCAATCTTCCATTTTTTTGTAGCAACATTTTTTTAACAAAATCGTAATTACTTATATTTTCGTTCTCTTTTTCTTTATGGGCAATTAGAGTTCCTGTTCCATCCAGTACATAGGAATAGCCTCCAAAAAGTGTTCCTACATTTAGTAATTCCTCTTTAAAATCGTTAATATCTATTAAGCTTTTAAACTCAGATTTATAACTTGCCGGCCAGATTATTAAATCCCATGGTTCAAAATATGTAATATATCCTACTTTTTTTCTTGGGGCTGTTTCATCGGTATTCTGCCAGTCGTACTCAAAATAACCCTCTTTGTCTTTTGAATTTAACGATTCCTGAACTTTAGGCCAAAAAGAAGCTCCTGAAACATTAACACCTTCGGATTTAGGATGAACTGCAAGAACACCATTCCCGGAAACTATTGCTAAATATCCAGTATCTCCAACTTTACCAAATTGTGGATCGAGTACAATTTTTCTAATCTCTTCCATAGCTTGGTCTTTAGTTAATTCTCCCTGTAAAAACTTGTTATAATAGTGTTCAACAATGTTTTTACCCTTATCACTTGCAGTTTTAAGAGTCTTTTTTGTCGAAACATCGATAATATTAACTAGCTCTTGCCTTGCCATTATAGAACCTGATTTAAGATGCTCTTCCTGCAGTGTTAAAATTGTATTTTTAACAACTAATTGAAGAATAAATCCTACTAATACAAAAATTACTAATGATGCTCCTCCAAAAATATAAATCATCTTACTGCTTGTTTTCATATGTGCCCCTATAACTATTATTATTTAATTATTGTGTGGTCAAAACTGTAAGTCAATAAATCTTTCCTAATATTATGACTTCTATTGTTGCCCAATAGTTAAAAAATTATTATTATAAAATTATAGAAAATTAAATAGGACTAATTTAGTCCGATTTTATAGGAGTAGACATGGAGAGAATTTATCTCGATAACAACGCTACAACAAAGATAGATCCAGAAGTATTAAATGTAATGATGCCTCTTCTTTCAGAGAAATATGGGAACCCAAACTCTCTACATACTTTTGGTACTGAAGTTCATCCAGACATGGTAAAAGCATTAGATCAACTCTACGCTGGAATTAATGCATCGGATAATTCCGATATAATTATAAATTCTTGTGCTACAGAGGGTAATAATACAGTCCTAAAGGGTATCTATTTTGATATTATATTAAAAAGCGACAAAAAACATTTAATAACAACCCAGATTGAACATCCAGCAGTATCTCATACTGCAGATTTTCTTGAATCTTTAGGTGTTACGGTAACTAGATTGCCTGTATCGGAATCTGGGCTAATAACACCTGAATCTTTAAAAGAAGCAATAGTTAAGGATAAAACAGCTTTAGTATCGGTTATGTGGGCAAATAACGAAACGGGTTTAATTAATCCTATAAAGGAATTAGCCCAAATTGCTCATGAAAACGGTGCTTTGTTTCATACCGATGCTGTACAGGCAATTGGTAAGATTAGTGTTGACGTTCAAGATACAAATGTTGACTTTTTAACATTTAGTGCCCATAAATTTCACGGACCTAAGGGTGTTGGCGGGTTATATATTAAGGACCCTATTAAATTAACACCTCTATTTCATGGTGGAGAGCATATGGGTGGAAAAAGAGCAGGAACAATTAATGTTGCAGGAATGGTGGGTATGGGTAAAGCTATGGAACTTGCTACAACTAAAAATGCAATTGAATATGAAAATAGTGTTGTTCGAAGGTTAAGAGATAAATTGGAAGATGCAATAATTTCTTTAGATGATACAATTGTAATTGGTAGTCGAGAGGATAGAACCCCAAATACTATTTTAGCTAGTTTTAAGGGTATAGAAGGTGAGGCCTTTCTCTGGGATTTAAACCAAAATGGGATTGCTGCTTCTACAGGGAGTGCCTGTTCAAGCGAAGATTTAGAACCAGACCCAACATTTGTGGCTATGAGTATAGATTCTGATCTAGCTCATACAGGTTTACGGTTTAGTCTATCCAGATTTACAACAGAAGAAGAGATAGATAGAGCAATTGAAGTTATTAAGTCTAGTGTAAAAAGATTAAGAGAGATATCCTCTACATACGTTAAGGGAGAATAATATGGCAAAAAATGATTTAGTTGGTGGATCTTTATGGGATAATTATTCAGATAAAGTATCTGAGAGAATGAATAATCCAAAACATATGGGTGAACTATCGGAAGCTGAAGCTAAAGAACTTAGTGGGAAATTAATCGTTGCAGATTTTGGTGCAGAATCCTGTGGAGATGCTGTAAGATTATACTGGATAGTTGATCCAAAAACCGACATTATTTTAAAGTCAAAATTTAAAAGTTTTGGTTGCGGTACCGCTATTGCTTCAAGTGAAACAATGGCTGAACTATGTTTAGGAAAAACTGTTGATGAAGCAACTAAAATTACAAACATAGATGTTGAATTTGCCATGAGAGATAACCCTGAAACACCTGCAGTTCCACCACAAAAGATGCATTGTAGTGTAATGGCATACGATGTTATTAAACAGGCAGCAGCTAATTATAAGGGTGTTGATTTTTCCACACTTGAGGACCATGAAATAGTTTGTGAGTGTGCTAGAGTTAGCATGAGTACAATTAAAGATGCCATAAGAATAAATAATTTAACCACTGTTGAAGAGATAACACAGTACACTAAAGCAGGAGCTTTTTGTAAATCTTGCATTAAGCCTGGTGGTCATGAGAAAAAAGAGTACTATCTCGTTGATATTTTAAGGGATACTTTGGCAGAGATTGCTAAGGAAAAAAATCAAGAACAAGATTACTCAACTTTAAGTAATTTTAAGAAAACTGTAGCAATAGAAAAGGTTTTTGATGGAGACATAAGACCATTATTAGTTAGTGATGGTGGAAATGTTGAAGTAGAGGATATTTATTTTGATCCTGACTATACATTAGTCTCTATTCGATATAAAGGAGCGTGTGCGGGTTGTGCTTCTTCAACAACAGGTACTCTTCAGTTTATTCAATCAAAACTTCAAGAACTTGATGAATCCATTTCTGTTAGAATGGTATAAAAGAGATTAAACAATCAGTTAAATAAAACCTACTATCATCTGTAACAGTCATTGCCTGTTATTTTGATTGTAGGTTCATTTCCTTATATCTTGACCATAATTTCCAATTAGAGTTCCAAATGAGTCATTTTTACATTATAAACAATATCTCCTATGAAAGAATCTAAGGTATAAAATAATTAATTTCTATAATTTAATGGATACGCCTAGGAAAAATATATTAATAATACTTCTCTTCCTAAAAAGTCGAATACTTTGGAGTTGTATAAAAAACATAAATGTAAGATTCCTGAAATATTACTGAAATTTATTGAAATTTAGTTGAAATATCACAGTAATGGTTTATTATTAAATTACAAAAAAGGAGAAGTTATGAAATTAAATGGAAAATTTCTAGGAGTTTTAACAGCAGTATTATTACTTGCTGGTTGTATGTCTGGTCCTATTAAGGAAAAAGGAGTTGAACATGAATTGGTAATTTTACATACAAATGACCATCATGGGCACCCTATTGCTTTCTATGATTATCCAGCTTCAGATCAGGGGGGACTTCCTGCCAGATCTACTTATGTGAAGTCGGTAAGAGCAGCAAATAGTAATGTTCTTGTTTTAGATGCCGGAGATTTTAATACAGGTAGACCAGAGTCTAATTTTTTTAAAACAGAGCCGGATATTATTGGATATAACATGATTGGTTATGATGCAGTTACAATGGGTAACCATGAATTTGATAATAACTGGGAAATTATGCAACAGCAAATTGCTATGTCGGATTTTCCATGGTTATGTGCAAATGTTAAAAAAGATGGTGAATACATTAATAATGTAAAACCTTATATTATTAAAGAGTATGATGGTTTTAAAGTTGCTATATTAGGTTTAATGACTAGAGAGACTGAATCTACTGGTAACCCTGAATATATTAAAGGTTTAACATTTGAAGATGAAGTTAAAGTGGCTAATGAATTAGTTCCAATGTTAAAAAAGCAGGCTGATATTGTCATTGCTTTAGTTCATATGGGTCTTTATGATAACGACATGAAAGGTTCCAGAAAAATTGCTGCAAATGTTCCAGGTGTTTCATTAGTAATAGATGGACATTCACATACAATGATTAATGAACCTGTTATGGTAAATGGTGTTCCTATTGTACAGGCAAGGCACTGGGGACTATACATGGGTAACGGAACTTTAAAATTCAAAGATGGTGAAGTAACATCTTTTGACTGGAAGTTAGACCCTATTAATGTACAGTACAAAGATAAAGATGCTGATGGAAATAGTATCTTTAAATATGTATCTGAAGAGATTGCAAAAGATGAAGCAGTTTTAGCTGAATTACAGCCATTTGCAGATAAAGTAGATGACGTTTTAAGTGAAGTTATTGGTAATGCTGCAGATGTATTTTTAAATGATAACACAAGAAAAATGGAAACAGCTATTGGTGATATTGTAACAGATTCTCAAGAGTGGTTCTTAGAGCAAATGGATATGGATATTGATTTTGCGTTCCAAAATGGTGGTGGTATTAGAGCTACTTTAGGTGCTGGAGAAATTCAGAAACAGACTATATATGAAATTCTTCCTTTTGATAACTCTATTGCTTTAGTTACATTAAGTGGTAAAGATGTTATTGCTTTATTTGATAAAGCTGCTACCAATATCGGTGCTGGTGCAATGGCTCAGGTTTCATCAAGTGTTAAAGTTACATTTAATGCAGAGACAAAAACAGTTGAAGAGTTATTAATTTACGGTGCACCTGTTGATCCTGCAAAAGATTATAATATTGCAGTAAATTCTTATCTTGCATCTGGTGGAGATGGGTACGATGTTTTTAATAACAAAACTAATTACTATGATTCTTCTTTAATGCAAAGGGACGCTTTTATTGATTATATTATCTATTTAGGCGGAGAAATTACTCCAATAACAGATGGACGAATTACAATTAAGTAGACTATAGATAATATACCCTCTTGAAATAATGGTTCTATTCAGGAGGGTGTTTTCTAAATAATTATTAAATTAAACGAAGTAACGTCTACAATTCCCTGCAATTCTAATTCATTTATAGAATTACAGGATATTGTAGAAGATTATTTAGACTAGTTTCTAAAGTTTACCAGTTACACTTAATACTTCTTCGTGTAGCATTAAGTCAATTTTTTCTTTAAGGAATTTTGTTATTCCTTCTAATTTAAGTGTAGTATTTATCTTTCCACATCTGGTTTTAAATTCAACTTCTTCAGTCTCTAAAGACTTATCTCCAACAATAATTCTTAGTGGGATTCCAAAAAGGTCAGCATCTTTAAATTTTACACCAGCTCTTTCTTTTGTTCTATCATCAAATAAAACTTCAATACCTTCATCTATAAATGAGGTATAAAGTTCTTCAGCTTTTTCAGTGTTTTTACTTAAGTTAATTAAATGAACCTGGTATGGTGAAACAGACATAGGCCAGATTATTCCATTTTCATCGTGGTGCTCTTCTACAATACTTGCAAGAAGACGTCCTACTCCAATTCCGTAAGAACCCATAATTACAGGCTTCTCTTTACCATCTATATCATTAAATACTGCACCCACAGATTCTGAATATTTAGTACCCAATTTAAATATGTTACCTACTTCTACACCTCTGGAGAAAATAAGTTGTTTGCCACAGCAGCTACAAATAGCCCCTTCAACAGCATTAGCTATATCTGTAATAAAATCTGGAGTAAAGTCTCTTCCTAAACGTGCCCCAGTTAAGTGATAATTTACTTTATTTGCACCTACTATATAGTTTCTGTTTTTTTGTATTGAATCATCAGCAACTACAACTGCATTTTTTATTCCAATTGCTGAACCGTAACCGGCAACACAGCCAACCCCTTCAATCTCTTCCACAGCTGCAGGTCTTAAAGCTTTTGCTTTTATAGCATTTTGAATTTTTGTCTCATTTACTTGAAGGTCACCCCTAATTTGGGCTATTACAAGTTTTTCAAACTCATCTTCACCCTTCTGAAATGTCCCTATATAAAATACAGCCTTTACAGTATCTGTAGAATTTACACCTAAAAACTTGGATAGATCTTCAATGGATTCAGTTCCCGGAGTTTCAATTTCTTTTAATTCCACTTCGTCCTGAGAAGCTAAAAATTCTTTTTTAAAAACAGCAACTTCACTGTTTGCTGTATATCCGCAATCACAGGTAACAAGACTATCCTCACCCATGGACGTTAGGTACATAAATTCATGTGCCATTTTCCCGCCCATCATTCCTAAATCGGACTGAACCGTAATTACTGGAAGTCCACATCTATTGAACATTTTAAAATAAGCATGGAAATGTTCTTCGTATTGTTTGTCTAATTGTTCCCAATTTGCAGCAGCAGAGTAACTATCTTTCATGGTAAACTCTCGAACCCTAATTAATCCTGCCCTAGGCCTTGCATCATCTCTCCATTTTGTTTGGATTTGATAAATTGTTTGAGGAAGCTGCTTGTAGGATATTATTTCACTTTTGATAAGTGTAGTAGCGATCTCTTCATGGGTCATGGCGAGAACCATATCCCGACCCCATCTATCGTTAAATTTAGTTAGTTCTTTGTCTATCTCAAAATATCTGTTAGTCTCTTTCCATGTATCAGCAGGGTGAACAACGGGCATTGTAATCTCTTGCCCTCCTATTCGATCCATTTCTTCCCTAATGATATTTTCAATTTTATTAATTGATCTTTGTGCTATAGGAAGATAGCTGTAAATTCCTGCTGCAAGTTGTCTAATAAAACCTGCTCTAACTAGAAATTCAGCACTTGCTGTTTCATCTTTACCTGTTGGTCGTAAAGTTCTCGAAAAGAGTTGACTCATTCTCATAATAGTAATTACCCCTCTTGTTTTTTTACTACACCACTTCCATAAGTTCTGGTAGTAAATATAATGGCTACCATAAAGTATCATTATAGAGAGGCATTCGTCAATTTTTTATTGATTAAATATTACTTTTTAACAAAAATAAGTGAAGAAATACAGTTGTTGTCAACTTTCTCAATAGACCAGTGTCCCTCTTCTGTTTCTATGGTCGTACCAGACTTTGGAAAGTTTCCCATCTTTTCTGTTAAGTAACCATTTATAGTCTGTGTTCCAAGATCGTGGGGAATATCTAAACCTATAATATCTTCTATATCATAAAAGGAAGTGTCACCTGCAACCTTCCATGTTTTATTGTTAAGTTTTACAATCGAAGCCTCTTCAAAGGTTTCGTTTTCATCGTACATCTCTCCAAAAATTTCTTCGAGAATATCTTCACGGGTAACAATACCATCTAAACCGCCATACTCATCCAGAACTATTGCTATGTTTAGCTTTTCAACCTTAAATCTAATAAAAAGTTCATTTACTTTATTACTTCCAGGGACAAAAATAGGTTTATATGAAAAGTCCTTTAAGGGTTTGCAAATTTCATCCTCTTCTAATTTAACAATGTCTTTAAAGAGAAGAATCCCGGTAATATTTTCATCGCTATTTTCATAAACAGGAATTCGTGAAAAACCCTCTAGTAAAATACTGGGAAGTGCTTCTTTTACAGTTAAGGATGCGTCTAGTCTAAAAACATCTTTTCTGTGGGTCATTATTCCATGTATAGGTGTATCATTAATTCTAAAAACATCTTTTACCATTTGTGATTCGTAATGCTCAACAACACCCATTTTACTACCCGCCTCAACTAAATTTAGTAGACTTTCTTCGGTTAGCTCCATAGGTGAATTTTTTACAAATATCTTGGTTATTAGATTACTTATTAATGATATAATAAAAATTAAAGGTTTAAAAAGAATTGAGAAAAAAATAATAAAATTAACACTGTGGTAACAAATGGATTCATTTTTGCCCATTGCAATTTGCTTCGGTGTAACTTCTCCAAAAATCAGGATAAATAAAATAAGAATTCCACTCGAAATACCTAAGTAGACATTTCCAAAGTATTTAATTACAAGTGTTGTAGTTAGTGTTGTTGCACCAATATTAACAATATTGTTTCCAATTAATATTGTTGTAAGAAGGATTTGAGGTTTATTAATAAGTTTCTCAATTTTGTGACCACGTTTTTTATTTCTCTTAATTAAAGTATGAATAGAAGTAAGGGATAAAGATGTAAAAGCAGTCTCTGTGCCGGAAAAGAATCCTGAAAGGATTAATAAACAACTAAGGGCTACTATTTCCATTTTTTTACCTTAGTTGAAAAATATAATACCCACGAAAAGGGGTCAGGGTCATCGTTTGTTTCTGTTTTGTTCATGGAAATATTATAGATGATCTTTTTTATAGATTCAATATTTATATAACTATAATATTTTAGCTGTTACTACAGTAACATCATCTACAAAGGTATCATTTTCTTGTAATAGTTTAAAATGTTTGTAAATCTTTTCCGCTGGATTATCTTTTAAATCTAAAGTAAGAAGGATTCCCTCAATTCTTTTGCTATTTATTATTGTTCTACTTTTTTCAGACTCTATAAGACCATCGGTAAACATAATAATTAAATCATTTTGCTCTATTGGCTCTATAATATTTTTATATTCTGAATCGTGGATAAATCCAAGAACAATATTCTCATCTTTAATAGCAATTAAATTGTCCTTTCTTAAAATATATAGAGGAAGATTCCCTGCACCCGAAATATCTATTATCTTTTTTTCCAAATCAATGTAGACAACAGAGAATGTAACAAGAATATCCCTTATATTTCCAAGGGAATTTAATAGTCCTTTGTTAATGAATTCTACAATTTCGGCAGTACTAATGTTTTTTTTATAAAATTCAGGTTTTAACATAGAACAAAGAACTTTTAACATCGATGTTACAAAAGCTGGTTTTATACCATGTCCTGCAACATCTCCAATCATCAATATCTTTTTATTTTCATCAATATTGTAAACGTGATAAAAATCTCCACCGCATTTAATAGTTTCTATAGGGTTGTACTCTATGTTTACTTCAATGTTTCCATTAATAATATCGGTACTTGATAAAATTGCTTTCTGAAATTGGCTTGCAGTTAATAAATTTTGATCAACTTCATCTTTCAGTTCCCTGTTTTTCTTTTGTAGTAAATAAATTTCCAGTGCATTTTCAATATCTGTTCGAAGTCCATTATGATCCCAGGGTTTTAGTAGTAATCTTGCAATTGAAGCTTTAATAGCGTCCTGGATATCGTCAATATCTGAATGTGCAGTTAGTAAAAATAATTTTATTTCTGGGTACAGTTTATTAACTTGTTCAAGAAATTTACTCCCTTTAATTTCAGGCATTCTTAAGTCTGAAATTACAAGAAATACCGATTTATGGTTATGGGAAAGAAAAAGTAATGCTTCCTTAGCCGATGGAAATGTTTCAATTTCTAGGTTCTTTTCCTCCACCCATGGCTCTAACTCCCTTTTAAGGGATTTTAAGATCATTGGTTCATCATCTACAATAACTAGTTTTATTTTTAAATTGTTCATTAATTTCCTCTTATTTAATTAAATACTACTTATAACAATGACAAAGGGCAAGGGTTTAGGTATCATAAATAATGGACTATTTATTTTATAAATTTCTAGCGCCTCTTACTAGCTGTTTTCTATTACTCTCTATTGGAATAACTTTTAAATATAAAAAAAATGGTACAGCAATTTATTTAATGTTTTATCAAATATTTGCACTGCTTTTTTTAATATCAAACTACTTGGAATTTATTACATCAAATCCTTTACTTATTGTCTTTTTCTCCCAGATTCAACATTTTTTTCTTATTGCTATCTCTCTATCATGGTTTGCTTTTGCCAGAAATTACAGTGGGTATAAAGAGATCGTTACCATTCCTATGAGGCTAGTGATTTATTTAATTGCACTATTTCTAATTATTATAATTTTTACTAATCAGCAGCACCATCTTTTTTGGGAAGATATAAATTTTTTGGAGAAAAAAGGAGTAATAAAACTTGACCCAACATACGGACCGTTGTTCTGGGTAATTTCCGGCTTTGATTATACTTTTTTCATAGCTGGTGTTGTTTTTATTATTGTTGCTTTCGTTAGCGGAGGCTCACTCTTTAAGCATCAGGCAAAATTTATTATTTCTGGATTTGTTTTTCCTCTAATTTTTAATTTTATCTATATTTTTAAATTAATACCTAACTTTAATAAGGATTATTCTGCTATAGCATTTGGTCTAACAGGGTTACTTTTATTTATAGGAATTTACCGGTTTAAGCTTTTGCATTTTTCCCCTGTTTCTAGAAATATAGTACTTAATGATCTTTTAGAGGGGGTAGTAACCTTAGATTCTTATATGGCTATTATAGATTATAACGAAGTGGCATCTAGAATTTTTAATTTAAATGAAACTTTGCTGGGATGCAATGTTGAGAATACAGATCTTGGAAAATTTCTTGGAGATAAATTAGTTTCGTTCATTGGTGATAATTCTATAAGTTTTACTAAAGAGTATAATTTAGAAACTTTTGATGTAAGAATAAAAACTATTTTATCTGCTACTAAAAAAAATAGAGTATATTTATTAAGTTTTAATGATATTACTGAACAAATGAAACTTTACAGGGAGTTAGAAAAAGCAAATTACCAGTTAAAAGAGATTCAATTGCAGTTAGTTCAAAATGAAAAAATGGCTCTTTTAGGGGAAGTTTCTGCTGGAATTGCCCACGAAATAAATAACCCATTAAGTTTTGTAAAGAGTAATTTTAGGGTTTTGGATAGATATATTGGGAAAATAGAAGAGCTATGCTGTGATGAAGATAGTTTAAAAAGTAAAAAATTGCATGAATTTACTAATGAGTTACGGGAAATAACCCAGGATTCAAACGAAGGAATAAATAGAATAAGCGATGTAGTAACAAATTTTTTAGGATTTTCCATGGGAAAAAGTAGTAGTAAAAATACTCTTTATAATATTAATACGGGAATTAAAAGTACTCTTCTCATTGCTAAAAATATATTGAATAATATTGAAGTTACAACAGAATTAGAAACTGTCCCATCCTTTTATACTACAGGGAATGAAATAAATCAGGTTTTACTTAATTTATTTACAAATGCAGCACAGGCTATAGATTCAAAGGTTGATGGTGGAGTTATAAAAGTTAAAACTTTTTTTGTTAATAATAGAATTATCTGTGAAGTCTCTGATAATGGGTCTCCTATTAAGGATAAAATTAAAGAGGATATTTTTAAACCTTTCTATACTACTAAAATAGAAACTCATGGAACAGGGTTGGGTCATAGTCTTTCTCGTAATATTCTTGAAAAATCGTATAATGGTAAACTCTATCTTAAGGATTGTGTAGAAAAGGTCTTTGTCATAGAGATACCGTATCAAAACGATACGGTATCGGAGTAGTTTTACATACTTTTATGATAGTGATAAAATCTCTCTTCTATTTCACTAGGAGATGGCATTGGATAATATTTATACTCATTCTCTGATGCAAAAGCAAAACCATGTCTTATTAATCTGGAAGGAAATTCATGAAATGAGGAATGAAGTCTAATTCCCTTGGAAATTTTATTTGGATTAGTCATAATTTCATCTATTGCATTATTTAATATTGCAGGATGAACTCCTGTAACAGGTGAAGGAATTAATGGGTGTTCTTTAAAATCCTTTTGAAACTCAATAGCGTCGAATTCAATCTGTGTATAAAAGCATTTTGGAGCACCCTTAGTTGGGTTTTTAGCTAAATTTTGCCCATACTCTATAAAACTTTCTGTTGAAACAGCAAGTATTTTTAGTGGAGTTATACCTGCGAATATTTTAAAAGCCGAAGGGTTTTTATGTGCTTCATACGGTGCAGATTCCAGTTCCATAACTGCACCTGTAGAGTTTGCTAAATATAATTTTTTTATTGCGGAAAATTCTATATGTTCCAAAACTCTGTAGGCAGATATAAACTTTGTTGCTTTAGGTCGCCCATCATCGTGTGGAACTAATTGATCTAATGCCCAATCAATTTTAAAGTATGGGTTTCTGTACTCTACATCAATTTCAGCAAAAATAAGTCTCCCATTGTAGTGCTGACTGCTTCCAGTTAAGTAGTGCTTTCCTAATTGTTCGGGATGAAGACTCGATGCTATTAGAAAATTATTCGGATGAAGAATCATGTATAAATGTTTTTCACTCATTTTTTACCCCCAAAATACATTTAACATAGGTGCAATTACTAATGAAATTACAGCCATAAGTTTAATTAAAATATTAAGTGATGGACCTGCAGTATCTTTAAATGGATCTCCCACAGTATCCCCTACAACTGAAGCTTTATACATCTCTTCTGTTTTTTGAACAGTTTTATCTGCCTCAATCATTTTTTTTGCGTTATCCCACGCACCCCCGGAATTCGACATAAAGGTAGCCATTAGTACACCAGAAGCAGTTACTCCTACAAGAAGTCCCGCTAACATATTTGGTCCACCAGTAAAACCAATTAAAACTGGGGTTAATATAGCAATAATTCCAGGAGGCATCATTTTGTTTAACGCGGATTTTGTACTAATATCTACACATTTTTTGTAATCAGGGATCTCTGTTCCCTCGATAATCCCTTTTTTCTCTTTAAATTGTCTTCTAACCTCTTCAATCATATCAAATGCAGCTTTTCCTACAGCATCAATAGCTAGAGCGGAAAATAGAAAGGGAATCATAGCCCCAATAAAGACTCCTGCAAGAACTTTTGTATCTATAAGGTTAATAACCTCTATTCCGCATATTTCCTGAAATGAAGCAAAAAGAATTATAGATGTTAATGCTGCAGAACCTATTGCAAATCCTTTTCCTATTGCGGCAGTTGTGTTTCCAACCGCATCAAGTTCATCGGTTCTCTCTCTAACTATTTTAGGAAATTCAGCCATTACTGCTAAACCACCAGCATTGTCGGCAATAGGTCCATAGGCATCGACCGCAAGTTGTATGCTTAATGTTAAAAGCATTCCTAAAGCACTTATTCCTACACCATAGAATCCAGCTAATTTATGGGAAATTAAAATAGCCGCAGCAATAATTAGAATAGGAGCTACAGTTGATAACATTCCTACTCCAAGTCCACTTATTATATTAGTTGCAGAACCTGTTTTACACGCTTTAACAATTTTTTTAACAGGACCCGTTCCTGTACCAGTAAACATCTCGGTACTAATTCCTATGCATACTCCAGCTGCCAACCCGGTAATAGTTGCTACAAATATATCTAGGTAATTAGAACCACTATTAAAGGTTTCGTTTTTAAAAATTAAATATGAAACAGGAAGTATTATAATTGTTGTTAAAAAAGCAGCACCAAATGTTCCTGTGTTTAAAGCTTTTTGTGGAGATTTTCCATCTTTAACTTTCACAAAGTACATTCCAATAATTGATGCCACTGCACCAATTCCAACTATGATTAATGGAAAAAATGCCAATTTTAATTGTATTGTATCCGATGCCACGGCACTAATTCCAAGGATCATAGCTCCAACAATTGAACCAACAAATGACTCAAATAAGTCTGCACCCATTCCCGCAACATCACCAACATTGTCACCAACATTATCCGCAATAGTCGCTGGATTTCTTGGATCATCTTCAGGTATACCAGCTTCTACTTTTCCAACCAAGTCTGCGCCTACATCTGCTGCTTTGGTATATATACCTCCACCAACACGGGCAAATAGAGCAACAGATGATGCTCCTAATGAGTATCCTGTTAAAATTGGAAAGATTATATTTTTTAAAGTAGTATTCTCCATCCCTAACATTGTTGTTGTAATTACTAATATAATAAAAAGCCCAAGTAGTGCTAAACCTGTAACCGTTAATCCCATTACAGAACCACCAGTAAATGCAACTTTTAAACCACTATTTAAACTTTTTTCAGCAGCTGTTGTTGTCCGTGAATTGCTGGCAGTTGCTACTTTCATTCCTATATAACCAGCAAATCCAGAACAAAATGCACCAAGCATAAAACTTATAAACTGAAGTTTGATATAACCTTTGTTTCCTATTCCAAGAAAAAGAGCTACCACAAGAATAAAAGGGATTAGTATTTTATACTCCCGTTTTAAAAATGCCATAGCTCCATCAGAAATATGTCCTGCAATATCCTTTAATTTTCCCTCTTTTATTGGCTGCTTATAGATCCATTTTGTCCTTAGTAAAGCAAAACCCAGGGTAATAATTGATGTTGCAAGGGCAATAAAAATAACCCAACTCATTTTTTTCTCCTTTATGTATTCATTATTAGTCGCACTAATACTATATATTAGGAATTCTAAATTTGCCAAAATAAAAATATATTAGTATATTCTGTTTAAATATAAATTAGAGAGGATTTCAAAGCGATGTCACATCAGCAGTTTAAAACAGAAGTTAACGATCTGTTACAACTTATTACACACTCACTTTATTCACATAGTGAGATTTTTTTAAGAGAGTTAGTGTCAAACTCTTCAGATGCTCTAGACAAATTAAAATACCTTACATTGACAGATGAAAATTTAAAGAATTTGGAATTTGATCCAAGAATAGATATCGAGTTAGACGAAGCTAACCATAAGGTATTTACTGTTAGAGATAATGGTATCGGTATGAATAAAGAGGATTTAGTAAGTTCTTTAGGAACTATAGCTAGATCGGGAACTAAAAACTTTTTAAAAAATCTTTCTGAAGAAGCAAAAAAAGATTCTAATTTAATTGGACAATTTGGGGTTGGTTTCTATTCTGTATTCATGATAGCAGATAAAGCTGAAGTTATTTCAAAAAAAGCAGGAGAAGAGCAGGCTTGGAAGTGGACAAGTGATGGAAAAACAGGTTTTGATATAGAAGAAGCTGAAAGAGATACCCACGGAACAACTATTATTCTTCATTTAAATGATAATGGAAAAGAGTACGATAACAGATGGCAAGTAGAACAGATAACTAAAAAATACTCTAACCATATAGCTTTCCCTATTTACCTGCATTATGAAAAAACTGAGTATGGAAAAGAAGGGGAAGAACCAACAAAAACCCCTACTGTTGAACAAATTAACTCTGCTTCTGCTCTTTGGAGAAAGTCTAAAAATGATTTAAAACCAGAAGATTACAATGAATTTTACAAAACAATTTCTAACGATTACCAGGACCCTATGCACCATATTCATACCAGAGCAGAAGGTCAGTTAGAGTATAATACACTATTTTACTTTCCAAAAAATGCACCTATGGATATGTTTCAAGCAGACTATAGACCGGGTGTTAAATTATATGTTAAAAGAGTTTTTATTACAGATGATGATAAAGAACTTCTACCAACATATTTAAGATGGGTTAGGGGAATTATCGATTCCGAAGATTTACCATTAAATGTAAGCAGGGAACTTTTACAAAAAAATAAAATATTATCTAATATTAAAACAGCTTCTACAAAAAAAATATTAGCAGAAATTCAAAAATTACAATCAAATGAGAGTAAATATAAAGAGTTTATTAATGAGTATAATAGACCATTAAAAGAAGGTTTATATTCAGACTATGCTAATAAAGATGTTCTGTTAGAAATTGTTCGATTTAAATCAACTGCGGTTGAAGGTTGGACAAGTTTTAAAGAGTATAAAGAGAGAATGCCTGAAGGTCAAAAATCAATCTACTACATTACAGGTGATAATGAAACTTTATTAAGAAAATCTCCACTTCTAGAAGCTTATAGAAGCAAGAATATAGAAGTATTAATTATGGATAACGAGATTGATGAAGTTGTTATTCCTATGATTGGAAAATATGAAGATATTGATCTTAAGGCTGTAAATAAATCTGGTTCTACCGATGAATTAAAAACAGATGAGGACAAGAAAACTGAAAAGGAATTAGAACCTCTACTTAAAAAAATTAAAGATGTATTAGGTGATAACGTTAAAGATGTTGTAGCTTCTTCAAGATTAACAGATTCTCCATCCTGTGTTGTTGCAGATGAAAATGATCCAACAGCACAAATGGCGCAAATGATGAAAGCTATGGGTCAGCCAATTCCTGATGTTGTACCAGTTCTGGAGATTAATCCAAACCATGAGATCATTAAAAAGTTAACAGACAGTTCTGATAAAGAACTTTTAGAAGACATAAGCTTCTTACTACTTGATCAGGCGCTTTTAGTAGAGGGAACTCCGCTTAAAGATCCATCGGCATTTAGTATCCGTCTAAATAAAATTCTTAAAATGGCTCTATAGTTCATTACCCCCCTTATTATTGATAGGGGGGCTCTATTACATTTATTTAAAAATTATGTTACTGTTTTATCGTTTTAAAACAAAACGGAGGGTTCTATGAACTTAGCAAATAAATTAACCTTAAGCAGAATATTTATGATTCCAATTTTCATATATTTTTTGCAATTAAATACAGACAATGGAATCCTTATTTCGGGTGTTGTATTTATTCTCGCATCAATTACAGATTTTTTTGATGGTTACATTGCCAGATCTAGAAATATGGTAACAAAATTTGGGAAATTTATGGATCCTTTAGCTGATAAATTGTTAGTAATTTCTGCATTTATATATTTTGTAGCCCTGGGAATGGTTCCTGCTTGGGCCGTTATTCTTATTATTTCTAGAGAATTAATTGTATCAATTTTTAGAGCTATTGCAGCTGCAGATGGTGTTGTTATCGCCGCAGGATCACTTGGTAAATTTAAGACTGTAAGTCAAATGATTACAATAATTTCATACTGCCTACTTCCTCTTTATAGAGACTATGTGCTTTTCCCTCTTCCTTTAATTTTATTCTATATTTGTACTTTTTTCACTATACTTTCGGGAATTGACTATATAGTAAGAAATAAAAATGTATTAAAAGATGTAAATTAGAAATTATTTTCCCTTACATATCTTTCTATTTCTCCTGCAATTTTATTTAGGGGTAGTACAATATTTGCTGCCCCGTATTCTACGGCTTTCCCTGGCATACCCCATACAATACTCGATTCCTGATCTTGAACAATGTTATAACTTCCGTTATCTTTCATCTCTTTCATAGCCTTTGAACCATCGTCTCCCATTCCTGTAAGCATAACGCCAATAACATTTCGTCCTGCATAATTAGCAGCCGAGTTAAAAAGAACTGTAACAGAAGGGCAGTGATAATGGACTTTGGGCCCTTTTCTTAATTTTATATAGTATTTTGCTCCTTTTGATTCAATAGAGCAATGCTCCTCACCAGGCGATATGTATACAAAACCTCTTTGTATTCTATCTCCATCTTTGGCAAGTTTTACTGTAAGTTTTTTTACGGCATTATTTAATCTATCAGCAAATTGCTGTGAGAAATTAAGGGGTAGGTGTTGCACAATCACAATTCCGGGTATATCTGCTGGTAAATCTTCCAATATGTCTTTAATTGCAGTTGTACCCCCAGTGGATGATCCAATAACAATAAGTTTTTCAGTTGTGTGTCTATTACTTGTAAATTCCTTAGATGACTCTTCACTTTTTCTTTCAATCTTGTTCTCTTGAGACTTATACTGTTTGATAAGTTTATTTTTTACGGTACTAGATCCTGCGTTAAGAATTGCTTGTACAATATCCCCCTTTAAATTTTCTAATTGAAGTAGATCATCGGGTTTAGCAAGAACATCAAAAGCTCCTAGTTCAAAAGCTTGAAGTGTTATATTTGCGTTCTTTTGTGTTAAAGAAGATAGAATTATAACTGGAGTTGGTTTTGCCTGCATAAGTTTGTCTAAGAATGTTAATCCATCCATTCTAGGCATCTCAATATCTAGTATTATTACATCTACATCGTATTTTTTTAACTTATCCACCGCAAATATAGGATCAAATGCTGTGTCTACCAAATGCATTCCTGGCGATTCATTTATAATATCAGTTAGAACTCTTCTAACTAATGCCGAATCATCTACAACTAAAACTCTAATACTCATTTTTAAATCCTTTTATATATTGTTTTCCCTACTAGTGAAAACATGTCAGAAATACCAGCTAGTGTTTCACTATGGCCTAAAATAAGGTACCCACCAGGTTTTATATATTTATGTAATTTATTTACTAAATTAATTTTTGTCTCTGAATCAAAGTATATAATTACGTTTCTAAGAAATATAACATCCATCAATGGTAGGTTATATGTATTGTCACTAAGATTTAGTCTAAAAAACTTAATTTTTTGTATTAATTCTGGTTTAATTAATACTAATCCTTCTTTTTCATTGTTGCCTTTTAGGAAATATTTATTTCTTATTGGTGTAGGAATATTTTCAATCTCATTGATATCGTAAACTCCTGTAGATGCAGTTTTTAACACATTTCTTGAGATATCTGAAGCAAACAATGAGTAATTTAATTTTTTATTATTACCTAGTTCGTACTCTTTGATTGTCATTAGGATCGAATATATCTCCTGCCCTGTGGAAGATGCTGCTGACCATATATTTAAAGAATTTTGATTGTTTGGTAATATCTCTTCTCTTAAAAAATCGAAATGATGAGACTCTCTAAAAAATAGAGTGTAGTTAGTTGATATAATATCTATCATTGTTTGGAATTCTTCACCATAATTATCTCTTTTTAAGAGCTCTATATATTCTGAAATTGTAGGTATCTCTAATTTTCTAATCCTTTTGGAAAGTCTGGATAAAACAAGAGATTTCTTTTTTTCTGTTAGGTTTATATTTGCATAGGAGTAAACTTCTTTTGAAATGTAGTTAAAATCTTCGTCGGTTAGATGATACATAAATCTCCTCAATAAAGTGTAATATCTGGTTTGAATTTTAATTCTTTAAGTTTTTCTTTATACTTTAGCTCTTCTTTTATTACACGGTCTGTAATTATTTTCTTAACAAAAACAGAGCTTGTTCCTGTTAAAAAGTAAATTCTTCTCCCATAAGTATCGCTTACGCTTTCATTTTCAATCGTTATTTGTTCTGTATTTAAATAGGATTTTGCAAATTTTATATTTTGCTCTCCTATAGATGGTTTTTTAGTCATGTTGCTAAGTATTTGTCCCCCACCAAAGATTTTTGCCCGTAAATTCCTTCTCTCTGCCCCTTTCTTCTGCATCATATAAATTAATACATCCATAGACTCAATACCATACATCATAGCTTTATCTGATATATGTGATATATTTAAATGAAGATCTTTAGTTATTAATTCATTTATATTTAAAGATCCCTCTGGCAACATAAAATGATTCATCCCTGCAATATTATTCTCTAAGTCGTATAAACACACAGCTACACAAGATCCAAGGATTGTTGTTATTATCTCCTTAGAACTACTTATATAATACTCTCCTGGGTAGATAGTTATAACTTCGCTTTTAAATCTATGATCATAGGATTTATGCATTTATTAAACTTGGTATATCAACAATTAATGCAACTGTTCCATCTCCTAATATTGTTGCACTAGTTATATGATCCACTTTGCTAAAGTTTTTTTGCAGAGATTTTAATACTACCTGATACTGTTCTAAAACATAATCCACTAATATAGCAACTTTCAATCCAGCTGCATTTACAACTATTATTTGACCTTCTGCTGGATCATTTATATATTGGGGAATATTGAAAACTGAGTGAAGTCTTAATAATGGAATATAGCTCCCCCTAAAAAGTACAACTTCTTTACCCCCGGATATAGTTTTCAGGTCTTTTTTCTCAGCCTTAAAAATTTCTAAAATTGATAATGTAGGAATGATATATTTTTCTTCACCAACAGAAGTCAGCATTCCGTCTAGTATAGCTAGAGTTAATGGTAAATTGAGTTTAAAGGTTGTACCTTCGCCCTCTATACTTGCTAGGTCTATTGTTCCGTGAAGTTCATTTATTGTACTTTTTACCACATCCATACCAACTCCACGTCCAGATATATCAGTTACAACTTCTGCAGTTGAAAATCCAGGGTGAAAAATTAGTGATAATATTTCTAGATCTGTTAATTTTGTCTCTGGTGTAATTATCTTACGTTCAATAGCCTTTGCAATTAGTTTTTCCCTATTGATACCTTTCCCATCGTCTGAAACTTCAATAACTACTTTGCCGCTTTCCAGATATGCAGAGAGTTTTAATAAGCCCTCTTCCGGTTTTCCAGCATTTATTCTCTCCTCTGCTGTTTCAATTCCGTGATCGATACAATTTCTAACCAAGTGTTTCATTGGGTCATTTAGTTTTTCAATCATATTTTTATCAAGTTCTGTATCATGGCCTGAAAGTTCAAGCTTTATCTTTTTCCCCATATCGTTAGCCATATCTCGAACAACCCGTTTAAACCTGTCAAAGGTACTTCCTAAATTCATCATTCGTAGTGATGTGACCTGTTCCTGAAGTAGTTTATTCTGATTTCTAAGCGCATCCGTAACGGTTTCTAAACTGTCTGGTATAATATCGCTGTACTCCTCGACTAGAGTATTAAGTCGTGCTTGAGAAATTAAAAGTTCACTAACCGTATTAAATATCATTTCCAGTTTCTCTGTAGGAACCCTAATGTAGGATGATTCTGTTATTATAGGAGTTTTTACCAAATCGGATTCTGTTGTATTAGTAGTTTCATTTTTCACTATATTATAGTCTAAAATTGTTTTGTTATTTATTGTGTATTTAGATATAAGTTCTTTCTGATCTAATATATCCGATAGGTTTACGAATTCAAGTTCCGATTCATCTATAACAAAACAAAAAATGTCTTTTAATTCGGCTATACTCTTGTTTGTTGAAAAAAATAGTTTCCAAGACATATAGAATTTTTCTGGATCAAAATCTTCAGGATCGTAATCTTCGGTAAAATATTGATATATATCTATAATTTGCCCAATTTTTTTTAAGTCTGAAATGAACATTAAAGGATCTATCCCTACAAGGAAAATATTTGAGAAATAATGAAGTTTAATATAATATATATCCTCGTCTACCTTTTTCTCAATTTTTACTTCTGAATCATCAATTTTTTTTTCATTTTCTTTTAAAAGCATGTTGTTAATAGTTTCTTCTAAATTCTTTGTATTCACACCTTTTTCTGGACTTTCATTATTTTTTATATTTTCTAGCATTACCCTAATTATATCCATAGAGTTAAGAATTACAGATATAACTTCCTTTTCTATTTTTATTGACCCATTTCTGATGCTTTCAAAAAGATCTTCTACTATATGGGTAAAATCTTTCATATGGGTGAATCCTGCTAAACCAGCCCCACCTTTGATTGAGTGCATAGCTCTAAAAGCATCATTTATTTTAGTGTTATCATCAGGATTTTCTTCGATGTAAATAATCAAGGATTCCAGGACTTGTAAATTCTCATCTGCTTCTTGTATAAATATATCATGTAGTACATTTTCCATACTAAGCTCCTATAAAACGTTTTATAAGTTCTAGTAAAGTAGACGGCTCAAATGGTTTTACAATCCATCCACTTGCACCGGCTTTTTTACCTTCAATTTTCTTTGATTTTTGAGATTCAGTTGTTAAAAATAATATAGGTGTGTATTTATAAGTTTCTATTTTTCTAACATTGTTTATTAATGATATTCCATCCATGTTTGGCATGTTTATATCAAATATAAATAGATCTATATCACCCTTGAAATTCTGTATTTTTTTTAATGCATCAACACCGTCGGAAGCTAATTGAACATTAAAGTTTTCATTTTTAAGAGTTAATTCAATTGATGCACGAGCTGTAGGGGAATCATCTACAGCGAAAATAGTTTTCAAAGATTTTCTCCTTTTATTGTCCTAATACCTTTACACTTTTTTCTAAAGCCTCAGCTTCTTTGTCTGTTAAAAATCGGTTTAAATTCATTAGAATAATCATTCTGGATCCAATTCTTCCTATTTTATCAACAAAATTTATATCTATAGAGCTGTTAAAGTCAGGTGTTTCACTTAAGTTCTCGGCTGAGATACTTAATACGTCAGATACTGAATCAACAATAAATCCTACAGTTTTCCCATCTCCTATTTGTGCAATTATAACAATTGTGTTTTCATCAAGTTCTTTGACATCCAATTTAAATCTTCTTCTGAGCATATAGAGAGGAATAATGTTTCCCCGTAAATTAATAATTCCTGGAATATAGTCCGGAGCCCCGGGAATTCTAGTAAGATTAGGAATTGAGATAATCTCTTGTACAGACAAAATAGGAACCCCATACTCCTCGTTTGCAAGTGAAAAAACTACATACTGATTGGTTATATCCATATTTAGCTGGGAGACTAATAAATCCTCTTCTTCTGAATCCTCATCAATATTGGAAATTTCTGATAAACGTTCATTTAACTGCTCAATATCTGTATTTTCAAATTCTTTCATAATAATTCCTTCCGCCCTTTATTTAAAATTCCGAAAAATCAGAACTATCTGCCATTTCGGAGAATATTTCATAAGCCTCAGATTTTGGCTCATTTTTAACAACTGGTTTCTTTATCTTTACTTCTGGATTAACCGCAATTTTAACTTCTGGTTTCTTTATCTTTACTTCTGGATTAACCGCAATTTTAACTTCTGGTTTCTTCACCTTTACTTCTGGAGTAACAACCTTCTTCATCTCTTTTGTGACTGTTTCCTTAGTTTTTTCTGTTTTAAAGAAATTTAATAATTCATTTAAGTTAAAAGAAAGATCCAGTAATTTACTTGTAGAAGAAGTGGCTTCTTTTGCAAGATGGGCATTCTCCTGGGCTGTTGAATCAAATTCAGAAATTGTTTTATCAATTAAATCTGCACTTGAAAGTTGTTCGTGGGACGAAGCAGAAATTTCACTAACTAAGGCTGTTACTTTTTTTACAGCCACACTTATTTGATCTAACATCTCTCCTGCGTTAGTTGCAATTTCTACACCTTCTATTACTTTTTTATTACTATCTTTTATTATATCAGCAATCTCTTTCGCTGCTTTATCAGATCTTTTAGCTAACTTTCTTACTTCAACAGCAACAACTCCAAAGCCTTTTCCATGCTCACCAGCCCGTGCTGCTTCAATTGATGCATTTAAAGCTAAAAGATTAGTTTGAAAAGCTATGTTATTCATAACCAAAATAATATCTGAAATTTTATCACTTGATTTATTAATATCATTCATGGATTTAATCATGGAATTAACAGCAGAAGTTCCATTATTCGTTTTATCAAGGGCATCTCGGGATAGTTGATCTGCAAGTCTTGTATTGTCTGCGTTTGATTTAATTGATGAATTCATCTGAATAATTGCTGAAGATGTTTGCTCTACAGATGATGCTTGAGTATTTGTTCTTTCTGTAAGATTTTTATTACCTTCAACAAGCTGTTTTGTTGTTATACTTATATCTGTTGAATTACTTTGAAGGGATTGTGCTATATTAGAAAGATTTTTTCTTAAATCTTCTAAAGCTTGGTTAAATTGATCTATTTCACTTTTATCCGACGTTACTACTTTAGTAGAAAGATCTCCTGAAGATAATTTTTTTGCTGTTGATATACTCTCATTAATTTTAGAAAGTATTTTATTTGCATTAAATAATATAAAAATAAAATAGAGAAATGATAATAGTATTAGTGTTATTGGATAAATCATTCCATTTGAAGCACTACTTCTTAAATAAAAAATCAATGTAATTATTACATTTAACAAAATAAAAACAATAAAACTTAGAAATAGATATTTTTTATATTTTGAGTTAAGAATCACACTACACCCCTTTATTCTAATTATTTGTCATAAAAATTTATCTTGCAAGATTTTAATTAATTCATTTATGGAATTTCAGGTGGAAGTGTTTTAATATTAAATAATTGGGAAAACTAGAAAAATGAAATTTATTAATAAAATGATAACTATTTTAGTTGACTATAACGAAACAATCTCAAACTTAATTAATAGTAAATTATACTATAAAGCTGATAGTATAGAGGATTCTATTCTATTTAATCTTGAATGTAATAATGTTGATTCTTATATCATTAACTGTAATAACCAGGATATTACTCATTGGATTGAGAAAATTAGATATCTTAATTCGTATATTCCCATAGCTTTAATAAATTCTGACAAAACTAATAAAAAAGAGTTTAAAAATCTTTATATTTTGAAAAAAGCAGAAGATTATATGAATTTTTTTACTAAAATACCCGATGATCAAAGGGATGCGAACCGTTTGAATTGGCCTCTAAAGGTAAATTTCAACTTCGATTCAGAGAGTAGTAGCACTAGTATAGGTTTAGTTCTTTCTCTATCTATTACTGGTTGCTATATGAAGATTTCAGGTTGTGAAAATCCTTCTGAAGGGGATATATGCTACATGGATTTTTCTTTTAATGAATATCTCTTTTATGCAGAGGGAAGAATAGTTAGATGCGATAAAGATGGAAGTGGTTTTGTTTCTGGTGTTGGGCTCGAGTTTGTGAACGTATCGCCTCAAACTATTAAAATTTTAAATAATATAATAAACGAAAAAATATTATCGGAAATAATGTCTGAAATAGGTAAAGGTATATGAATATTGATAATTTAAATATGGATAATGGAAATTTATGGAGTCAACTTAAAGAGTTTACAGATAATCTTAATGATTATATGAATGAATATGAGCAATTGACAATAATGATTTCTAGAAAGCTCCCTGAAATTGAAAGGAAGATAGATGAAAACATAGATTCTGCTACTCAATTACAAAATATGATTAATAATTCCCAAAGCCGAAGTTCCGATTCAGGAATAGCGATGGAATTATCACAATTTAATAATCAGTTGAATTCTGTTATAGAAACCCTGATTGATTCTAAAAATATAGATCAAGTTATATTTAAAGATTTAAGAAGTACAATTGATATATCAAATAATTCTATTACTAAAATAAAAGATATTTATAATATCTCTGAAAACTTAAAAGTTTTTGCCATAAATTCCATTGTTTATGCTCAGCAGGCGGGTATAAAAGGCCGTGGGTATCAACTAATTTCGGGACAATTTATTAGACTTTCGGAAGATTTAGCTAAAAGTACTCAAAATATTAATTCTTTAGGAAGTCGATTAAATGAAGAAATTAGTGATTTTTTAAATAAAATACTAGAACACGATAAATTTAATCATGAACATATAGAACTTATTAATAGAGAGTCCGAGGAGTTAATTAAAAATTCTAACAATTCTATAAAAGAACTAATAAATATAATGAGTACAATGGTTACTCATATTAAACTTGTAAAAGATCCTACATATAAAATTATGGTAATTTTACAAAAGCAGGATATTATCCATCAGCAAATGGAACACCTACACAGTGTTCTTATTGATATGCTGCAAATATTAAAGGATAATCGGGGTTTAAAAGACGTTGAAGGTAATAGGGATGTGTTAACTCTTTTAAATTTCTTGCTTGTAACCACCGAAAAACAGATGAATCGAATTAATAAAGATATTATTAATATGATAAATGAGATGGAAGTCCCTATTAAAGAGATTTTTAATGCTCTAAACAGGGTGAAAGAGGATGAAAAAAGACTTGAATTAACAAATAGTTCCGATAAATCGAAAACAATAATATCTCAACTCTTTCAAAGTCCACAAAATGTAATTAATAACATAATCGATAAATTGAGAATTAGCCAGGAACAGAAAAAAAGTCTTATTTATGTTTTTAAAAATATAGAAGAGATGATGCATACAGAAAATAAGATGGCAAAAAACTTTATACCATTAATGGAGATGATTAAAAATCTTCTATTCTTAGCTCAAGTCGAACAGGCTAGAAATCAGTTAGATATAGTTTTAAATTTAGATGATAAAAAAAGTGTTTTTTCTAACCATGTCTTTTATGAAATGGATGATATAATTACTGGTATAAATTCAGCATATGAAATGGTTGATCAAAACCTAAGTAATATTACTGTTTCCTTTAAAAATCAGGAAAAGAATTACAAACAGATTGAAGTGAATTTAAGGAATTCTGGTCAATTTTTACAAGATACAGAGGTCTTATTTAATAAAAACTTTAATTCGGATCTAGAAATTACTGATAGACTTTTTAGAGAAGTTTCAGAATATAAACAACTTTTTGATAAGATGCTAATTTTACATAGAGAGATGAATAACAAACTAGGTATTTGCTCTACCTTAAGAACCGATGTTTTGCAAAATCTTGATAGATTAGGTGGAGCAATTAATTTAAATGATTGTAGTTTTAGATATACTATTATAGAAGAAATAATTAATAATTTGACAGTTGATGAAGAAAGAACCACTATTATAAGTGAGTTCCCAGAACTTAATATAGAAAAAAGTGTTGGTAATACAATTACTTTGTTTTGAGGAGGGGTAGTGGCTAAACCAATTAGAATCAGTAATGAGTTAAATATTAAGGAGATTAAGTTAGAGTGGGATTCTATTAAAAAAAAGAAAATTCCAGTATCTTTTTCTTTTAAAGATGTTGAACGATTTGATGGAGCAGGGTTGCAATTTTTAACCCATTTATTAAATCTATCATCGAAAAATCCTGATAAATATAATATAATAGAATTAAGTGATGATTTAAAAACAAAATTAGGAGAGTACGGAGTTTTTCCGGAAATATAAGGATTTAATATGAAAACAGTATTTGCAGTTGATGATTCAGCAACAGCTAGAGCTTCTATAGAGTATACTTTGAAAAAAGAGGGATACAATGTAGAACTAGCAACCGATGGTTTAGATGCCCTTAGTAAAATAGATAAGTTTACAGGAGATATAGACCTTTTCCTTTTCGATGTAAATATGCCAAATATGGATGGTATTACTCTAATTAAGAAGGTTAGGGAGTTAAAAAATCATAAGTTTACTCCCATCTTATTCTTAACAACTGAGTCACAGGAGTCTAAAAAGATGGAAGGAAAAAGTGCAGGGGCAAGTGGGTGGATTGTAAAACCCTTTGAACCAGATACATTTCTTGCCCTTGTTAAAAGATTTACATCGAACTAAAATAGAAAACTTTTTATTCCTGTAAATATCATTTGTGCTGCCAGGGCTGCTAAAATAAGCCCTGTCAATTTACTAATAATAATAATCCCCCGTTTTTTTATAGCACGCTCTATATATGAGGAGACAATAAGAATAATTCCAACAGAAATTGCAGCAGCTGCTACAGCAAATGAACCTGTAATTTTTTCATCTAAACTTCCAAATTCACTACCCATAACCATTATTGTTCCTATTGTTGCAGGTCCAACAATTGTTGGTATTGCGAGTGGAACAACTGTAAAGTCGTCGTGTGGATCAATTGTATTGGTCTTTTTACCTTGAATTAAAGATACTGCAGATAGGAAAAGCAGTGACCCTGCTCCTATTCTAAAGGCATCAACTGTAATACCAAAAACCTTAAAAATCTGATTACCAAAAAATAGAAGTATTAAACTGATTAGTAAAACAGAAAAAGTTGTCTTTAATGCTAGTGTTATTCTCTCTTTTTCTGCTGCATGATCTGTCATAGACAGAAACATTGAAAGAGCAAAGAACGGTGTGTAGAGAAAAAACATTTTTATCCAAATAGTAACAAAAGTCATAGTCAGAGGTATAACACTTCTATCGTTTTCTAGCTAGAGCATTAAGCTCTTTTACGCATTTTTCCTTGAAAATAATCAGAAAAATAAAGTAAATTCCAAAATATAATAAAGTTGATATTACTAAAGGCAGGCCTATATTTACAATTTTATTTCCCATATCTACATGGGTAAAGATATAAAGCTTTATTTTTATTATTGGATATGCAGATATAAGAGAGAAAACAAGTATTCTAAAAGATGCAGGTATTGTCTCTTTTAATATATGTATAAAATCAATATCCTTCTTTTTTCTTAAAAAGATAAAGTAGGATATAGCCAGTATTAAAGATGAAGCAATTGTTGCAAATGCTATACCTTGAGCTTTAAATATTGGTGCAAGGAGAAACATTAATCCTACACCAATTAAAACAGAAACAATTCCTAACATAGCTGGAGTTTTGGAATCTTCTAGAGAAAAAAATGCAGGAGCAATTATTCGTGTTATTGCAATAAAATATAGTCCGGATATATGAATTTTAAAAACACTGGCTGTTAAAATAACTCCATTTTCACCAAATGCACCACCCTTAAAAATTAATTCAACTATCTGTTCAGCATGTATAAAGGCAAAAACTGTTACAGGTATTGTAATAAGAGCTATAGCATTTAAACTTGTTTTAATATTTAAATTAAACCTCTCCCAATCTTCATCCTTAGCAGCTTTAGAGAGGGTCGAAATAAGAATTGTTCCAATCGAAACTGCAAAAATACCAAGAACTAACTCTTGTAATCTAAGTGAGAAACTTAAGGCAGAACTTACTCCCACTCCTGTATTAAAAGCAATTGTTGTTGCTACTGCAGAACTTAACTGGTATGCTCCCATACTAGCAAGAGTTGGCGCAATTAGCCTTCCAACCTTCTTTGTTTCCGGGTTCTTAAATGACTTAATTATAGAAGTGAATTTAAACTTATAACCATTTTTAAAGATATATGGTAGTTGGAAACTCATTTGAAGAAAGCCCCCAATTACAACACCTATCGACATTGCTCTTGCGGGATTAGATGTATACTTTGATAAAAAAATAGTTGTTAAGATAGTTACAATATTATATAAAATTGGGACAAAGCTCCCAGGGCCAAAAATGTTTAGACTATTTAGGATACCTTGAAATAAGGCTGCAAGGGATATAAATCCCAGGTATGGAAACATAATTCTTGTTAATAAAATCAGTTCATTAATATCAGCATTTTTAGTATCTATTACTTTTACAAATAATGGTGTAAGTAAAATTCCTAATATTACAGAAATTGTTACTAAAAAAGAAAGTGTTGTAAAAATAGCATTTAAAAAATCTTTAGTTTCACTCTCGTTGTTTTTCTTCAAAACACCTTTAAATGTAGGAATAAATGCTACAGACATAGAAGATTCTGCAAATAACCTTCTTAGTAGATTTGGTATCATAAATGCAACATTGAATGTATCATTTATTATTCCATCCCCTAAATAGTGTGCTTTTGTCATTTCCCGTAAAAGTCCAAGTATTCTTGAGCCTAATGTAAAAAACATAAGGGTAAAAACCGATGATTTATTTATTTTCTTCTCTTTGGCCATTGTTTCCTCTTTTGTTAGTATAACAGTTTTGTGGATTAATTAAACATCTTTCTTTACACTAGGTATGATGTGTAGTTTTGATGATTTAACACCAGATAAGGTAATAAAATGTGCAGAAGACTCCTTGGGGTTCAGGTTTTCTGGTTATTTACACCCCCTCCCTAGTTATATTAATAGGGTTTATGAGATAGAGAGTAGCTTGGGGGAGCGTTATATTATAAAATTCTACAGACCAGGTCGATGGAGTTTAGATGCTATTCTCGACGAGCATGATTTTATTTTAGATTGCTACGAAGCAGAAATACCTGTAGTACCTCCTTTAAAATTAATTGGTGATGGTACAATATCCGAGATAGACGGTATATATTTTGGAATATTTAATAAAAGATCGGGGCGTTTAATTGAAATAAAAAATGACGAAGAGTGGATTAGGCTTGGTGCCATTATAGGGCGGATGCATCAGGTTGGTAATGTTTACGACGCAGAAAATAGAGTTGTATTACACCCTTCCTATAGTACAAAGGATGATATTGCATTTCTAATTGATAATAATTTGATTCCAGAACCATACCTAAGCCGTTTTTTAACAATTACAAATAAAATTATGGAAATTATAACTCCACTTTTTGCAAATGTACCTTTACAGAGAATCCATGGAGATTGTCATGCTGGGAATATCTTAGAAAGGGAAAAAGATGGTCTGATGTTAATTGATTTCGATGATATGGTCACTGGTCCTAAAATTCATGATTTATGGCTTTTATTACCTGGGTATATAGAAGACTGTAGATTAGAAATGGATCTTTTAATTGAAGGCTATACACAGTTTTCCCATTTTAATAATTCCGATTTAAAACTTATAGAGCCTTTAAGGGTTATGAGAATGATCTATTTTACATCGTGGTGTGGTTCACAAATTGATGATTTGAAATTTAGACACAATTTTCCAGAATGGGGTACTCCCGGTTTTTGGGAGCAGGAGATAAATGACCTCGAGACACAGCTCAAGGTCATTATAGATACTTTAGATTCAGATAAAATTACTTAATAGAAGGTAAAGTGGTGAATTCCAGTAAATAGTCATTTCGTTTGTTGAATAACTTGGTTCCGCATCGATATAACATTTTGCTGGTGGTAAACCTGCTAATTTACTTTCTGCTAATGGATCCTGAAGACCACTATTTGGTCCTCCTGCTAACATCCCCGGTGTAGCTTTCCCAATTGCTTGAGAAGGTCTATGGTGGGGATTTTGTAAGGAATCTGTTCCAAATCCTGATACATAGGAAAAATTTAGACTATTTGCACCTAATAAGTAATTTAGGTGATCAAGAGCCTGATTTCTGTATAGTTCATTTTCTGTTAATTGATAGCCATACATTAATCTACAACCATTATCTGCAACTACTTCGTTACTTCCCCATGGGTAGTTCATTCCAAGAGAGATGCCATATCCATCTTTTTTACTCATTTCACTAATTTTTTCTACAGATTCGATAAAATGATTTTTAAGTATGTTGTAGAATTCAACATCCTTATCCTTTTTGTCCCAGAATAAATATGAAATAACACCATAGGTTCCTATATCCTGCCATCCCATTCCATCCCATTTGTTCTGGTTAAAACTGTTTTTAGCAAATTCAAGATATTTTTCTTCTCCCGTTGATAAATATAGCTCAACAGCCGCCCAGAATCTTTCATCTCCATCCTGTGGATCTCCATACTCACCAGTAGTTATTCCCTGGGGATTAACAAAACCTGGATAAACAGGATTTTCTTCTAACCAATTCCAGGCTTGAATAGATGCGGTTAACATTTTTTTAGCATCTGCGGTTGCTGTTTTTTCATAAACTCTAGAGCTAAATGCCATTATTGCAGCAAAATCTGCTGTAGCTGTTGATGAAATTGGAGAAATTACCAATTCTGTTGAATTAGTATCCGGCATAACGGATCCAATAAACGCAGGAGTTGTTACTTTATGATAAACACCACCTGTTTTTTTATCCTGCATTTTTAACATCCAGTCTAATTCATATTTTGCTTCTGATAAAAGTTTTTCGGTTAAATTATTTGATAAAAGAAGATCTGCTACTGCTTTAGCACCTGGACCAACATATCTTCCGTAATCACCGGCATCGTGCCAACCACCGCTTACATCCAGTTTTTCTGTTGTTCCATAAATTGTTGCCATGGAAGTATGGCATGCTTTATGTGCCCAATCCCCTGCAATACTTCCTAAATCTTCACCACATCTCTGTACATAGAAAACATCTTCAACACCTTTGTATAAACTTGAATATACATTTGCTCCAATTGTAAAAGTGTAGGATTTCCCCAATTCCGGTACTTCAATATAGTAGGTTCCATCTAATTTTAAATCGGAAAAATCCCCTGTATAAACAGTATCTCCAGATGCCGGATCATCAATCCCTATAGAGAATTTACCATTGTAAACTACTTCATTAGTTTTACTGTTTACTACATTAAAAGTCTCTTTATTTGTAGTAATTTTTACTTTTTTTAACTCGTTAGGAAGATATCCTACCTGATTAATAGCTATTACAGGATTATCCATCCCCTGATTTGTACTCATAAGCGTCCTTGTGTCTAATAATATTGATAAATTATCAACTTTTATACTGTGTTGTTCAGTTGTTATATCTGGAAACATTCCTAAATTGAAACATAATTTAGAGAATTCATCACTCTCTTCCTGCATTTCAAACTCATAGGTAAATGTTTGCATTTCAGTTGTTAGTTCTATATCTTTTTCAAGATATGCTGTGTATGGGTCAGAATCTTTTTGTATTCTAATTTGAGCTGGTCTTGGTATAGATGAACTCATATCTACTTTTAATTTATAGTGAGCACCCTTAATAAAGGTTAAACCTGCATAGTGTGCCTGGATATGCCACTTATCAGATCCAGTTTTGTCAATTTTATACTCAATTTCTCCATTGGTATTAGCCATAACACCTTTTCCTGGAGGATTTACATATAAACCCCACTTTTCGGTACCATTGGAAGCATCTCCGTTTATAATTAATTCTTCGTAGTAGTTATCTTCTACAGCTATTTCTTGGTTGCTTGTTTTACAAGATAACAGTATTGGTAAAACTAAAAACAGTAGATAAACAATTTTTTTAATCACAATTACTCCTTAATTAGTTTTTGTTGGAAACTATTTAGAAGTAGTATTTGTTTGTTTTTATAATATGTCAAGCAATTTCAATTATAGACATTAAAAATTGTAAGTTGTAATATCTGAGACATGGAATTACTATCCCCAGCAGGAAATATAGAGAGTTTTAACGAGGCATTAGAATCCGGTGCTAATGCTATTTATTTAGGTCTTCCCTGGTTTAATGCAAGAAAACCGGCAAAGAATTTTACGCCAGAGAC
>JAFGYD010000216.1 GCA_016936295.1 Spirochaetales bacterium
GTTAGCTCCTATTTACGATAGTGCTAATGTTGCAACAGACAGAAACCAATTAACAATGGAAGCAATGAAAAGAATTGCTAACAGACACGATATGGTTTGTTTACTACATGAAAAACCATTTGCCGGAGTAAATGGTTCAGGTAAACATAACAACTGGTCACTAGCTACAGATACTGGTGTTAACTTATTATCACCAGGAAATAACCCACAAGAAAATACACAATTTTTAATTTTCCTTGCTGCAATTATTGAAGCTGTAGACACTTATGCACCTCTTTTAAGAATGAGTGCTGCTTCGGCTGGAAATGATCACCGATTAGGTGGACACGAAGCACCTCCTGCTGTAATTTCAATCTACTTAGGAAAAGAATTAACAAATGTTTTAGAAAAAATTTCTAAGGGTGAAGTTATTCAAAATAAAGCTGGTGAAAAATTCCAAATGGGTGTTAGCGCACTTCCTGCTCTTCCTAAAGATGCTACAGATAGAAATAGAACATCACCATTTGCATTTACTATAAATAAATTCGAATTTAGAATGGTTGCTTCCAGCCAATCAATAGCCGGTCCAAACGTTGTTTTAAATACTACAGTAGCTGATATTTTATCAAAATATGCAGATAGACTTGAAAAAGCTACAGATGTTAATGCAGAAGCTACAGCTATTGTTAAGGATTGTTACAAAAATCATAATAGAATTATATTTGATGGTAATGGTTATGGAGCAGAGTGGTTACCAGAAGCTGAAAAAAGAGGTTTATTAAATTTAAGAAATACCGTTGAAGCAGTACCTGAATTAACAAAAGACTACTCAGTAGAACTTTTTACAAAACATAAAGTTTTTACAAAAGCTGAATTAGAGGCTAGAAAATCAATATATTTAGAAGTTTACTCTCAACAAATTAATATTGAAGGTAACTTAACAGCAGAAATGGCAATTAAATCTATTGTTCCTGCGGTTTCTGAATATATTTCTACACTAGCTAATTCTGTAATGGATTTAAAAGCTATTCTTCCAAATGCTAATACTACTGGTCAAGAAAAACTAATAGCAACATTAAGTGAAGAACTTTCAGGAATGATGAGTGCAGTAGATACACTAAATGTAGCTTTAGCTAAAGCACAGGGTCAAGATGATCTTTTAACACAAGCAACAACTTATTCAACAGATGTTATTAATGCAATGAAAGTTGTAAGAGCACATGGTGATAAACTAGAAACATTAACAGATAAAGATGTATGGCCATTCCCTACATACGAAGAGTTATTATTTAAACTGTAATTCTTAGAAGAAATATGAAAAACTAAAAACTAAAAGGCTCAGTAAAATGAGCCTTTTTTATTTTGAAATAATACTATTTATTACAAGTCCAGCTAAATTAAAACCAAAAATACCTGTAATATGTGTAATTGAACCATTAATTTGTTTTTTATTAAATAAATTATTTTCAACATTTGAATTATCCACAATATCATAAACTGGGAGTACTTCATCACTAAATACACAAAGAAACTTTTTTTTAACTCCAAGTTTTTTTAATCTATTTCTAACTAAACGCCCAAGGGGGCAACCATGGGTTTGCCATATCTGCTTCACCTGGATTCTAGTTGGGTCCAATTTAGATGCTGCTCCAAAAGATGAAAATAGTGTTGCTTTTGATTTCAAAGCGTGTTCTATTAGATCAACCTTTGGTGTTAAAGAATCTATGGCATCAATTACATAGTCGAAAGTATTTAAATCAAATTCTGCTTGAGTCTCTCTATTGTAAATTTTATCTATTGATATAATATTTGCAGTAGGATTTATATCTAATAATCGATCCCTTAATGCATCTACTTTAACCTGACCCACTGTTTTTGTAGTTGCCTGTAGTTGTCTATTTATATTTGTTGGGCAGACTGTATCAGCATCAACAATTGTTAGATGCTCTATTCCAGATCTTATTAAAGATTCAGCACACCAACTACCGACTCCTCCAACTCCAAATATTATGACTTTTGATTTTTGTATTTTTTCAAAATTACTCAAACCCGTTAATCTTACAAGTCTGTTAAAAATTACATTCACGACAACTCTTTCTCTATTTTATAATAAAGTGGTGTTGCATCACCCCTATTCCATTTATCTATAAGTCCTTCGGTACTATGAATGCTTATAGGAAGTGCCTCATCATTTTTATGAAGGGAAGATATATTTTTTGAATATTCATCGCATAGCCACTTAGTACCAGGTGTATTAAAATTAGATCTCATTCTTTCAAAAATTACATTAAATTCTTCATCTTTAATATTACCAAAACTCATATTTAAAAACTCGCATGGTTGAATATCACCTTTAGCATTTATGTAAACCCTGTCTGACCCACCAGCTGTACAACCATAATGATCTGAATCTTCTTCAATTACCTGAGCTGTTACTGCAGGATATTTTTTATATTTTCTATGTCTATTAAACTTTTTAACAGTTGCTTTAATATTGTCAATTTCAGAAGCTTCAAATTCAGGGAAATTACCGTGTAGCCATGCACCAGCAGCTTTAGGATGTATTAATTTAACATGTGATATTCCAAAATCCTTTGCTAACTCCATTAAATATTCAAAATTACCATTTTCATAATGTCCACTATGTAAACAACAATTCAACGATGTAGGTACTGTTGCTATTTTACAAAGTTTTAAACCATGTTTTATTGTATTCCAAGCATAATCCTGGCCCATAAAAAAATTAATATCTTCTTCTATTGGTGAGTTCATTGATAATGTTATTGTTAATAAATTACATACAGATTTTAATTTTTTTATTCTTTCTAAAGTTATGCCATTTCCGGTACTATTAATTGTAACTTCACCACGGTGTCCTATAGTTTCACATATTGCCAGTAATTTTTCAAATTTTATAAATGGATCCCCACCTTCTATAATAAAATTTGTAACACCATGATCAAGAAGACTCTTTGTTGCCTTAGTTAGACTATCAAGATCCAAATCCTCACCTTCATCAAATTTTTGATAACAATGTTTACATAGAAAAGAGCACTCTTTTGTAATTGAAATTAATGCTTTTGTACAAACTAGTTTCGAATCGAAATTAGTAAATCTATTCATATATGTATAGAAACTTGATGTACCATAGAGTGGAACATTCTGATCAATATTTATTTTTTTTCCAATTTTATAAAATTTATTAATTTTAAAACTCTTCAAAAGAACATTAATTCTTTTAATTAGTAAAAAATAATGTTTTAAATCCAACTCTTTTTTAAAAACCAATGGTAAATAGTGAAAAAACAGATCTGTTTTAATTCTATTTAAAACAGATAATCTATTCATATTACTTATGTTTTTTATTCTCATTTTCACCCCTAAAAATAGTACTTATATGTTTAAAAACACCCTCTGTACTTGTGTACTCCATACCATAGTTAGGAACATTTTCCGTTTCATCAATATATGACGATTTATAACTCCAAAAACTGGCTCCATCACAAGATCTTCCATATTTGTTTATATATGAATAGATGTATGAAAGTCGTTTCTTTGTATAACTATAATGAGGCCATGCCTCTCGTCCTATATGTGATCCGTGGCCAATTTTAAATCCACTTCCTTCAGTTACTGAATTAAAAAAGTCTGATAAATGTCTATGGGATTCATAGCAAATAATTTTCCCCAAGGTATTTCCACTCCCCATATTATATGCTTGGTAAAATACAATATCTACCATTTGCCCAATAAATTTATATTTTATTAATTCTTTATCATAATTTTCACATAAAAAAACATCAGTCATTTTTCCAGCAGAGTTAAAGTTAAAACAACTACCTACAGTGCCAACTCTATATTCATTCTGTTTTAATATATTGCTATCTTTCAAGGTTCCCCAGTTTAACTCTTCTTCTTGCTCTATTTGTGGAATTAAAGTTGATAATTTATCTTTAACTTCACCATATATTTTTTTTAGCTCATTAAATTTTTCTTTTTTGAGTAGACCAATTCCAGTAGGAGCACACGTTATTATTAGTTTTTTTCCAGTTCTTGCTTCAATCTTGTCAAAGACCCTTCGAAACCCAATAATAAGTTCAATATATTTTTTTACTTCCCCTTCACTTTCTGCCATAACACCATTAGGTTCATAATCTATATCTATCCCATCAAGATCTAATAGTTCAATCCCTTTTGCTATATTCTCAAAATTGATATCTTCGAAGTTCCCAGCAATTTCCCCTCCAACAGACGCAAGAATAGTTCTGGTAATACCAGATTTACGACATCTGTCGATCTCCTCTTTTAACGTAAAAACCGATATGTTTCCATTATAAAAGAACTCATTCATCTTACTATCATTTTCAATATTACCAGGGTTTGTTCTAATAAAAGCCAATGTTACATAATCAATGTATTCAGGGATACTTTGCAAATCAACGGAATCAATCCAAGTGGGATAATATACATTTATAAAATTCATTCTAAATCCTTTTTACAAACAGACCTGCATCGTTTTTTATAAAACCTAATCTATTAAGATATTTAATATGATCTTTTGAATTACTTTTAACAACAAGTTGTTTATTACTACTTCCAGAGTCTGTAAATAAAGATAATATATATTTACCATTTAAAAAATCCCTATATTCTGGAATTGTATAATCTATAAGTATTTCTGTTATTCCGTTACCCTGTTCCTTAAAAATAACTAAATTCACTGGTCTCATATTTCTTAACACGAATAAGGATCTTGAATCTTGAATAAGTTCATCGGAAAAATCTGGAAAAAATTTCACAATATCATCTTTATAATGTAGTATAAATCTTTCAAAATACTCTAAATTATCCTGGGCATTTAAAACATCAAACAGATCTTTGTTTTTAAATAATTTTACAAGATAGTAAATATTAATTAAAACAATAAATGTATTAACTACTAATACGGGATAGGCCCCTACTAAAAATCCATAAATAGCAAAAAAAACAGAACCTATTAAATTTATAATTCTTAGTCTCACAATTTTACTCATTGTAAGCGAGATCGCTACAAGTATAGACGCAATGTAACCGGCTAATTCTACATAATCCATTTTAAACTCCTTAAAGGCTATGAACAAAATGTTATATTATCTATTATTTAAGAATGAAAAATAAAACTAAAGCTTTAATTTTTATTCTTGTATCTACACTCAGTTTTACTTTTATGAGTGTTACAATTAAGTATATACAAACAATCCCTGTTTTTGAAAAGGTTTTTTTTAGAAATCTAATAAGTCTTTTTATTTCTCTACATTTAATTATAAAATCAAAGCCAAAGAAGCTCTCCAACTATTTAGGTAAAATTGAAAATCAAAAATTTTTATTGGCACGATCAATACTTGGATTTTTAGGTGTTGTTTTAAATTTTTATACAATAACATATTTAAAATTAGCAGACTCTCAAATACTCAATAGAATATCACCTATATGGGTTGCTATTTTTGCACTATTATTTCTTAAAGAAAAGTTAAATAAAACACAA
>JAFGYD010000217.1 GCA_016936295.1 Spirochaetales bacterium
AAAATAAAAAATTAATTTTTGTATAGATATTCTTTTAAATTGGATTATTTATTATTATACACATTTTATCAACAGTATCAAATATTTTCCATTAAAAATGCTTTCTATTTACTTTTTTGATTTCAGAGTCTATAATATTTTAATCCAATCAAAAATTAGGTAGAAAACATGCAAAATGATAATTACGATGCTCAAAATATTCAAATTTTGAAGGGTCTCGAAGCTGTACGTAAACGACCGGGTATGTATATAGGATCTACTGACGCTACAGGACTTCACCATTTAGTTTATGAAATAGTAGATAATAGTATCGATGAAGCTTTAGCTGGTTATTGTAATAAAATTTTAGTCGAAATATTACATGATAATGTTATTAGAGTTACAGATGACGGTAGAGGTATACCTGTAGATTTCCATGAATCTGAAGGTATGAGTGCTTTAGAAGTAATTATGACTAAATTACATGCTGGTGGAAAATTTGATAATAGCACATATAAAGTATCTGGAGGATTACATGGTGTAGGTGCATCTGTTGTAAATGCTTTATCTACTTATTGTATAGTTAATGTCCATAAAGATGGTAAAATTCACAGTCAAACTTTTAATAAGGGTATAACTAAAGGTCCTGTAGAAGTAATTGGCGAAACAAATTTAAGAGGAACTGTAACTACATTTAAACCTGATGATACAATTTTTTCTGAATTAGAATATAGTTTTGATATTTTAGCAAATAGATTAAGAGAGCAAGCTTTTTTAAACAAAGGTATAAACATAGAACTTGTTGATACTAGGTTAGAAACACCAAAAAAATCTGTATTTTATTTTGAAGGTGGTGTTAAATCCTTTGTAGAATATTTAAATAAATCTAAAACAGTTATTAATCAGGAACCTGTTTATGTAGAATTTGAAAAAGATCAGGTAATTCTTCAACTTGCAATGCAATATAATGAAGGTTATACAGAGAATATTTACTCTTTTGTTAATAATATTAATACAAGAGATGGAGGAACACATCTTTCTGGTTTTAAATCTGCTTTAACAAGAACTATTAACGATTTTGTTAAAAAAGCAAAAAATAATAAAAAATTAGATTTAACACTTTCAGGTGATGATACTAGAGAAGGTTTAACAGCAGTTATATCAATAAAAATTCCTAACCCTCAATTTGTAGGTCAAACAAAAGATAAATTAGGAAATGCTGAAGTTAGAGGTATAGTAGATTCAATTGTATTTGAAAGATTAACTACTTTCTTTGAAGAGTATCCTGAAGTTATTGATAAAATTATAGATAAAAGTATTTTAGCTGCAAAAGCCAGGGCCGCAGCAAAAAGAGCTAGAGAATTAACTAGAAGAAAAGATGCTTTTGAAACAGGTGGTTTACCTGGCAAATTAGCTGATTGTGCAAATAGAGATCCATCAAAATGTGAAGTTTACATAGTAGAGGGAGATTCTGCTGGTGGTTCAGCTAAAATGGGAAGAGATAGAGAGTTTCAGGCTATATTACCTTTATGGGGAAAAATGCTTAATGTTGAAAAAACTAGAATTGATAAAGTTTTAGGTAATGAAAAACTTACTCCTATAATTCAAGCTCTTGGTGCAAACATAGGTAATAATTTTGATGTTGAAAAACTTAGATATCATAAAGTTATTATTATGGCCGATGCTGATGTTGATGGTTCTCATATTAGAACACTTTTATTAACTTTCTTTTTTAGATATATGACACCGCTTTTAGAAAAAGGACATGTATACTTAGCTATGCCTCCATTATATAAAATTCAACATGGAAAAACAGTAGAATATGTTTATGATGATAAAGAAAAAGAGAAGTATCTAGCAGAATTAGGTGTAGATGAAGATAAAATTAATATCCAAAGATATAAAGGTTTAGGAGAGATGAATCCAGATCAACTTTGGGAAACTACAATGGATCCTTCACGAAGAAATATTAAGAGAATAAAGATGGAAGATGCAATTGCAGCAGATGAAATATTTACATGTCTAATGGGTGAGGATGTTCCTCCTAGAAGACAATTTATAGAAGATAATGCATTATCAGTTGCTAACTTGGATATTTAGGTAAGGGAGAATTATTTTGGCAGAAAATACAGGAAAGGTAATACCTATAGCTATTGAGGATGAAGTAAAAGAGTCCTATTTAACATATGCTATGTCCGTTATTATTAGCCGGGCTTTACCAGATGCTAGAGATGGTTTAAAACCGGTTCATAGAAGAATTTTATATTCAATGAATGAAATGGGATTAAGAAATAATACTCCATATAAAAAATGTGCCAGAATTGTTGGTGATGTTTTAGGAAAGTTTCATCCCCATGGAGATGCTTCTATATATGATGCATTAGTTAGATTAGCTCAAGATTTCTCATTAAGAGTACCAGTTATTCAAGGTCACGGAAACTTTGGTTCTGTTGATGGTGATCCACCAGCTGCAATGCGATATACAGAGTCTAGATTAGCAAGGGTTTCAGAAGCAATATTAAGAGATATTAAGAAGGAGACTGTAAACTTTAGGCCAAACTATGATGAATCAATGGTTGAACCAGAAGTTTTACCTACTGCTTTTCCATTTTTGTTAGTTAATGGATCAAGTGGTATTGCTGTAGGTATGGCAACTAATATGGCTCCTCACAATTTAGGTGAATGCTGTGATGCAATAAACGCTACTATAGATAATCCAGATATAAAACCTTTAGAGTTGGCAGAGATTATAAAAGGGCCTGATTTTCCTACAGGAGGAATAATCTGTGGACGAAAAGGTTATTTAGAAGCTTGTGAAACTGGTAGAGGTAAAATAACTGTTCGATCAAGAACAGATATAGAAGTTTTACATGGTGATAGAGAAGCTATTATTGTTACAGAAATTCCATATATGGTTAACAAAGCAAATTTAGTAGTAAAAATTGCTGAATTAGTAAGAGATAAAAAAATTGATGGTATTTCTGATTTAAGGGATGAATCTGATAGAACAGGTATGAGAATTGTCATTGGTATAAAAAAAGGTTTCTCTCCTAAAGTAGTTTTAAACCAGCTTTATACTCATACATCATTACAACAAAATTTTAATGTTAATAATTTAGCTATTGTTGATGGTTTACCAAAAGTATGTAACTTAAAAGATTTGATTACAATTTTTATTAAACATAGACAAGATGTTATAACTAGAAGAACTATTTACGATTTAGGAAAAGCTAGAGAAAGAGCACATATTTTAGAAGGTTTAAAAATTGCCCTTGAGAATGTAGATGAAGTTGTTGAGATCATTAAAAAATCTGATAGTGTAATAAATGCCAGAGTTAATTTAATGGCTAGATTTGAACTTTCAGAAACTCAATCACAAGCTATTCTAGATATGAGACTACAAAAAATAACTAGTCTTGAAACTCAAAAAATACTTGATGAATTAAAAGAAATTCAAGAACTTATCAATTATTTACAAGGATTATTAGATTATCCAGAAAGAATCTTAGGTGTTATTAAAGATGAAACAACAGAGTTAAAAGAAAAGTATAGTGATGAAAGAAAATCTGAACTTACTATGCATGAAGTTTCTGGAATAACCATAGAAGATTTAATAGAACAGGAAGATATGGTTGTTCTAATATCTAATAAAGGGTTTATTAAGCGAGTATCTCTTTCTGAATATAAAGAACAGGGAAGAGGTGGAAAAGGTTCTAATTCAGCTAAACTTAAAGATGGAGATTTTGTAGAACATATATTTATTGCAAATACTCATGATATAATAATGTTTGTAACTTCTGTAGGTAAAGCTTACTGGTTAAAAGTTCATGAAATTCCTGAAGCATCTAAACAAGCAAGAGGAAGTCACTTAAAAACAATTTTTGAATTTGAAGAAGATGAAGAAATAACTACAACTGTTTCTTTAAATGATTTTTCAGAGGATAATTATTTATTTATGGCTACTAATTATGCAACAGTTAAAAGAGTTACCACTTATAATTTTAGGAATGCAAAAACCAGAGGAATCAAAGCTATTAAACTCGATGAAGGTGAAAAACTAATAGCTGCTAAATTAACTGATGGTAAGCAGGATATAGTATTAATCTCTCAAAATGGTAAAGGGTTAAGATTCCCAGAAGATGCAGTTAGGGTTATGGGTAGAGATACTCATGGAGTTAGAGGTATTAAACTATCAAGTGATGATAAACTTGTTGGTTTCTGTGTAGGGTCTGAAAATGAGCAGATGTTACTAATATCTGAAAATGGATATGGAAAAAGAACTCTAATGGGTAATTTGTCATATCACAATAGAGCAACTCAAGGTCAAATAATATATAAAGTAAATGAAAAAACAGGTTTACTTATTGGATCCATAGCTGTTACAGAGGAAGATCATATTGTTTGTATTACACAACAAGGAAAAACTTTAAAAGTAAGAACAAGTTTAGTTAGCCTTTTAGGAAAGAATGCTTTTGGTGTAAGAATATTAAACATTGATAAAGATGATAATTTAGTTGGAATGGCTAAAGCTGTAAATACTGATCCTGAACCAGAACAAAAAGAATTACTTGATTTAGATGATATAGTAAATGAAGAAATAGAAGAAGATGATATTTTAGATAAAGAAGAATAAATTGTTCCACGTGAAACAGTTTATAAAAAAAGGAGAGTTAATTCTCTCCTTTTTATTTTATAATACAATGTTCCACGTGAAACTTTGCATTATACAGATTCAACTGAAGTTACTTCAGGAATTTCTTTCTTTAAAAAAGCTTCTACACCCTGTTTTAAAGTAATCTGAGCCATTGGGCAACCATTACAAGCACCTTGTAACTCAACCATAACTGTTCCATCATCTTTAACTTCTACAAGTTTTATATCTCCACCATCTGCTTGTAAAGATGGTCTTACTTGCTCTATAGCTTTTGCAACCTTTTCTGATAACATAAAATATCTCCTTATAAATATAATAATCAATTTAATGACAAATGAAAATATATTATATATACTCAAATAAAACATAACAAGGAATTCATATGGGAAAAATTATAGTTTTTGCTAATCAGAAAGGTGGTGTAGGTAAAACTACAACAACTGTTAATATTGGAGCATATCTTGCTGAAGCTGATAAAAAGACTTTATTAGTTGATTTTGATCCACAAGGAAATTTAACTAGTTCCTTAGGTGTTAATAGTAATAAGTCTGGAATTTATGAAGTAATTATGGGCAAAAGTGAAATTACTTCAACAATTCAATCTACATATCATAAAAAATTATTTGTTTTATCCTCTAATATAAATTTATCTGGAGCTTCAGTAGAGTTAGTAAATGTTCCAAATAGAGAGTTTTATTTAAAAAAAGAGCTGGATAAAGTAAAAAATAATTTTGATTACATATTAATTGATTGTCCTCCTTCTCTAGGTTTAATTACATTAAATGGTTTTGCAGCAGCAGATAAAGTTATTGTTCCTTTACAATGTGAGTTTTTTGCTCTAGAAGGATTCTTTAAAATGCTTTTTGAGACGATAAAAAGAATACAAAAAACTTTAAATCCATCATTAACAATTGCAGGAATTGTATTTACTATGTATGATTCACGAACAAGACTTGGTAATGATGTTATTGATAAAGTAAAAACAGTTTTTCAAAAACATCCAGAATTAATTTTTAAAACAATTATACCTAGAAATGTAAAATTATCAGAAGCTCCATCCCATGGAAAAACAATAAATCAATATGCTCCTAATTCTAATGGGGCTTTAAGTTATAAAGAATTAGCAATGGAGGTATTAAATAATGTCTAAAATAAACGCTTTAGGATCTGGTTTAGATTCATTAATAGTAAATTTAGAGAATGATGATAATAGCGGTGTTCAAGAAGTTAGTATAGATATTGTTAAACCAAATCCTTTTCAACCTAGAAATACATTTAATGATGAGACAATTGCAGAACTTAGTGAATCAATTTTAAGTTGTGGATTAATTCAACCTATTTTGGTGGAAGAGAGTTTTGATGGTGGATATATTATAATTGCTGGTGAAAGACGATATAGAGCTTCAAAATTAGCCGGATTGAGTAAAATACCGGTAATAATTAAAAATCTATCAGAAGAAGAAAAACTTGAAATAGCACTTGTAGAAAACATTCAAAGAGAGGATTTAACTCCTATAGAGGAAGCAAAAGCATATAAAAAGTTAATGGACTCTATGAATTTAAATCAGGATGATGTAGCTAAAAAAGTGGGAAAAAAAAGATCAACTATTAGTAACGCAATAAGACTTTTAAATTTACCTGAGGATATTCAAAATTCTGTAAATACAGGAGAAATATCTGCAGGGCATGCAAGAGCATTACTCTCTCTAGAAACTGATAATAGTAAGAGAGTAATATTTAATAAAATTAAAAATGAAAATTTATCAGTTAGAGCAACAGAAAAAATTGTTAAAGATTTTGATAAAATTAAAAAATCTGAAAATAGTGAAAAAATTAAAAGTAATCCAGATATTCAGTATATAGAACAACAGTTTATAGATGCTTTTGGTACAAAAGTTCAATTAAAAGGATCTCTCGATAAAGGAAAAATAGAAATTTCTTATTTTTCTAAGGATGATTTATCACGTATTGTTGAAATATTAGGTAATTGATTTAAGTTATTAATAACTTTTACTTTTGTATTTTTATCCAAAATATCATTAAGATAAATATGTTTTAAAATAATAACCCTTGGAATACTTTCAATTTTTGCTTCAATTAACCATTTATCCCAGCCTGTGTATTTAGGATGGGATATTCCTTTTTTTAATCCCTTTTTAATTATTAGTTTTAAAAAATTCCTATTCATAAAGCCATAAATTATTACTAATACCAAAATTATAATAATAGAGATAAATAAAAAATTAAAATGAATTAAATATCTATTTTTTACAGGTTCGAAATTTTCTTTAATATTTGGTAATAATTCATAATCATTTACATCGCTTTGACTACTATTTTCGTCTTTATATATACTTTTTGTAACTTCAAAAGTTATCCATTTATTATTAATTTTAACTTCAGGCCATAAATGTGAATTTTTTCCTGTTACAAAATACTCACCTGTTGGACGAAGATTGTTCTCACTATAATCCGGTATATCAATTAAATATCCAGAAACTTCTCTAACATAAATATCGTTACATAAAGCTAATTCAATAAAAGCCCTTGTAAAGTGAATACAGAAACCCTTTTTTGTAGTAAAAAGAAAATCTTCAATGTAATTTTTACTTTCTTCTACATCTAAACTATATTCATAATTAGAAAGTAAGTATGATCTAATTTTTTTTATAGTATCTAAGTCTGATTCTCCTTTCAAACTTTTAGCTAATAATTTAATCCTTTCAGAGTTCAAACTATTCGCTTTATGTTCACTTTCTGAAAAGTCATCTTTGATATTGTTTAAATACAGGTAATAATAACTATTTTTTAATAAGGGTTTATCAAGTTTTAAAGTAGCATTAATGTCTTTAATTAGATATTTATCACTACCGTTGGTATTGTTTGTTGTTAATAAAACAGGCATATAGTCTGTTAAAACAGTAATTTTTATTCTATTATAAGTTAAATCACTATTTAAATTTCCTTCTTCAACCAAATTTTCAGTTTTTTCTATTTTACTTCTTAAATATAATCTTGCTCCTGGTTTGTAATTAATTTTAACTATTGATGTGTTAGTTAGAACAGGAGGTTTACCTGTACTGCTTATAAAATGATCCTCTAAACCAGGTATAGTGTTTAGTAAATTTGCATTAGGGAAAATTTTTATGATTTTATTTCTAAAAAAATATGAACTATCATTTACAAAACTTGATCCATTTACTTCAGAATTTTTATATATAATAAATGTAATAATTAGTGAAATTGCAAAAATAAATAGCATATTTAAATGTTTCTTTATGTTTTTTAATTGAAATCTATTAATAAAAATTTCAAATAAGAAAAGTATTAAAAATATTAAATATAGAATTCTTTTATCAATTAAAAT
>JAFGYD010000218.1 GCA_016936295.1 Spirochaetales bacterium
AGTCGAAGCTTTAAAATACTAAAATCTTTAGGGAATAGTTTTTTTGCTTTAAGAAAGATCTCATTGTTTATATAGACTTTCCCATAATCATGTAGTAACGCAGCATATTCCATCTGTTTAATTTCCATAGGAGAAAAGAATACTTCTTTATAAACACCTATATTTAGTGAATTAAGAACTTCAAGAAATTTAACACTCATTTTTGCTAATCTAAATGAGTGACCACTTGTAGCTGGATCTTTAGAATCAATAGCATCAACAGAAGCCCTAACCATTCCTTCGAATTGGTCCTCTAACTGTTTTAACATCTTAATATTATCAAGGGCTATAGAAGCTTGCCCTGCAACTGATAGCATAATATCCTCATACCTTACAGCAAATGGAAAAACCTTTGTTTCGAAGTCTTCAACGGTCTCTAAAAGTATTTTATGAGCTTCAACTTCTCCACTATTATTTTCTAATGAAAAATTCTCTTTGCTATTAATTAATTCAATAACCCCTAGCATTTCTCCTAAATGATTTTTCATTGGAATAACTAGCATACTCTTTGAAATATATGCATATTTTTCATCTATAGACCTATTAAAAGAAAAAGTTGCATCTTTACTAATATGGTAGACATCGGGGATATTAACTACTTCATCGTTTATTGCACAAAACCCAGAAATAGAACTCTCGTCAAGTGGCATTACAAATTCGCGGAAATCTATATTTCTGCTAAATGTATAGGAATATTTAAAAAGCAGACCTTTATCTCCGCCCTTTTGATCCACAACCAGAAAGACACATCCGGCATCTGATCCTGTAATTTTTATTGATGTCATTAATATTTTTTTTATTAGTTTATCCCTATCCCTCTCTTCAGCTAACATCTGACCAATTGTTATTAATTCATATTGATCATCAAGAAAGTCCTTTTTAACGGCATCTGAAAGATTTAAATTATGTTTTTCATAATTTATACAAATCTCAAATTTAAAAAGATACCAATCAAGCTCCTCTTTAGATATAAAATGTCTACTAATACCAAGAATTTTATTAAAAGGGACCTCTAAGCTACTTTTTATGGTCTCATCAAAACTATGACCCACTATAATAAATTGGTATTGAGCTTCTTTGAAAGATGACATATAGGAGTTAAGTATTTTTAAAAACTCATACTCAATAAAAAAAAGGAAACACTGAGAAATTTTACTTGCAATATGATTATTTATTTTTTCTGTAAAGTTAGAATGGCTAAATTCAAAATAATTTATATCTTCGAGGGATGAAATATGCTTTATTAAACCTTTTTGAATATATATTTTAAAATTCATTTGAATCTCCAATACAAAATATAGTTTTATTCAAACAGATATACAAGTTTTTATCATAAAGTGTTATACTTTTTTTATGTCTACATTATATATGGTGGCTACACCAATTGGAAACCTTGAAGATATCACCTATAGAGCGGTAGAAACCCTTAAAAAAGTTGATATTATTGCGTGTGAAGATACACGACAATCTATGAAATTATTAAATCATTATGGGATAAAAAAACATCTAATAAGTGTTAGAGCTAGGAATGAAAAAACTTCCGCTCCAGGTGTGGTTAAACTTCTGGATGAAGGTAAAGATATTGCATATATCTCAGATGCAGGAACACCTGTTTTAAGTGACCCTGGTTCAATATTAGTTAGGGAAGTAAGGGGAACCGATCATTCAATAGTTCCAATTCCAGGACCAAATGCCTTTGGAGCACTAGTTAGTGTATCCGGTTTTGTTGGGAAAGCTATAACATTTGAAGGATTTCTGGCACAAAAATCTGGAAAACGAAAAAAAAGATTAGAAGAGCTGCTTGAAAGGGAAGAAGGATTTATTATTTATGAATCTCCTTACAGAATTGTTAAGCTTTTAACAACTATTGCCGAAATTAATCCTGAAAGACATCTTTTAATAGGTAGAGAAATTACTAAATCTTTTGAAGAATTTATTCAAGGTTCTGCTAAAGAAGTCTTGGAAAATATGTCAACAAGAGCTACAATTAAGGGTGAGTTTGCAATTCTTGTTGCAGGAAAAGAATAAAGTTTATATAAGGTATTGTCGATTATTAGAAAACCTAAGGAGAAATTATGACAATAAACAGAATTGGACCTACTGATCCAGTAAATAAAATTAACCAGACTAATAAGGTTCAAAAGGCAGAAACTCAAGCTTCTACAGACTCCATAAAGGTTTCCAAATCAGCTTTAGATAAAGCTGACTTAGTGAAAGCAGCTAGCATAGCAAGAAATACTCCAGATATAAGAGAGGATAAAGTTGCTGAAATTAAGGCGAAACTAAAGGATCCTAACTATATAAACAGTACCGTTATTAATTCCGTTGCTGAAAAAATCATGGAAGATTTCGGCATATAAATAGATGTTTACACTTTCTAAAACTTGCACTGATCTAACTTATGAATCTAATGCTTATAAACTTTTAGGAAGTCAATTAGTAGATTATGGGAGTAGGATTCTCCTTATTAGCTCCCAGGATCCTAAAGATCAATTTTCAATTAAATTAATAAAAGATCAACTAACCAAAGCCAAGTTAACGTATATTGAATCTTCCCAGAAAGAATTTTTTGTAAATAAAGAATCTTTTATAAAACTACAGGAAAGAGCAGAAACTTTTTCAGTTCAATTAGTACTATCTGTAGGGGATTTTCCACAAATTATGAGTGGTAGATATATATCCCAGAGTTTAAATCTAAACTGCTTTGAAATTTTATTAACACCTTATATCCCATATCTTTTTATACCAAAATCACTTTATGCAACAAGGGTTGGCAATGATTTTGGAACAATTAATATTTCACCGGAAAGGGTCACATCAATTCTTATTGATCCCACAATTTTACGAAAGTTTGAAGAACTGGAAATAATTATTATTACATTAAGTATGCTTTTTGATATTGCACAGATTTTTTTAGACCCAGAAAATAATATTATTTCAATTACAGAAAGCAGAAATTTATTTGAAAGAATACTGGTAAATTTAGAGAATAATATTTTTAGAATAGATGATCTTATTGAGAAATCTTTAACTGCATCACTCTATCATGGAGCTTCTACAAATACAGAACTAGAATTAACACTTTTTTCACTGCTAGCTGGTCAAAGATTTAATATTGATTATAAATATATAAAGGTTAAACTCCTTCCATGGTTACTACTTGAGCAAAATGAAAATTTATCTATTAGAGTTAGAGAGTATATGGATAGACATAACCTCCCATTTAGACTTGCAGAATTTTCAATCTCTAAGCAGCAGCTATTAGAAATATGCCCAGATAATATAAAAATATCAAAGATAATAAATACGGCATATTAATGATTACAATAAAAAAGTTAAAAACCTTAAAACGTTCTACACGAATTAGAAAATATGTATCTCTTTTACAGGACTTTGAATCTCAAATCATAAAAAAAATGGAGATTAATACGATTTATTTAAATAGTCTACTAAAAACAATTGAGGAAGATAATATAAATACAAGGATAAATGAACTATTAAAATTAAAAATAGAGTTAAGATCTATTAACAATATAAGACATGCTATAATGGCAGAATTGGGAATAGAACCAAGTGAATGGGATTTTACGACTCCACAGGATAAAGATTCCTATAACAAAATATCTAGCGGAATAAATTTATACCTCGAAGATATTCGTTCTCCATTTAATTTAGGGTCAATATTTAGAACAGCTGAATGCTTTGGAGTTGAAAAAATTATTTTATCCAATGACTCTACAAAACCTGACCACCATAGAGCAGTACGAACAGCAATGGGATCCATCGAATACGTAAACTGGGAAGTTGGGAATATTGATAATAATAATATCCCGGTATTTGCATTAGAGTTGGGAGGGATACCCATTGATAATTTCATATTTCCCAAAAAAGGAATTGCAATTATAGGAAGTGAAGAGTTTGGTGTATCGCCAAATGCATTAAAAATTGCAGATAAAAGCCTGGGTAGAGTAACAATACCTCTATACGGAAATAAAAGCTCTTTAAATGTATCGAATGCTACTGCGATACTCCTCCAAAGATGGAGTGAATCAACTTTAAAAGTGTGACCTCTCCCTTTCAAATTTAACCTGTAATTCATCTACAATCTGTTTATATTCAGATTCGGAATTAATATTAAAAAATTCAAGGACACTATGTTCTATCTGTTCAAATAAAATATCACCACTAATATATTCACAGGAGATATTTGCAAGATATAGTGCATAGACATACCCTCTATGATTTTTTGAACA
>JAFGYD010000219.1 GCA_016936295.1 Spirochaetales bacterium
CAATATGGTGTTTTAAATATAATTTTAACATCAGTAGGATTAGAAAGTCTTACTAACGAGTGGCTTGGAAACGCAGAAATTGCATTAAGATCTGTTTTTGTACCATTATTATGGCAATTTGTTGGTTATCATATACTTCTTTTTTATGCCGGAATTAAAACAATTCCTACTGAATTAATAGAAGCTGCAGAAATAGATGGAGCATCACCATGGGAAATTACTTTAAATATAGTTGTTCCTTATGTTCTACCTATAATTGAGGTATGTGTAATACTTGCAGTAATAGGTTCTTTAAAAACTTTTGATTTAATATATATACTTACTGGTGGTGGGCCACTACATTCTACAGAAGTACCTACAACTATAATGTTTACAACAATTTTTCACAGAATGAGCTACGGTTATGGTAGTTCAATTGCAATTTTTATAATTGCAGAGTGTTTAGCTCTAACTGTTGTAGTAAGAGGAATTTTTAGTAAATTGAATAATTACTATTATGGAGAAACTTAAAATGATAAACAGCAAAAAAATAAAAATAAGTTCAATATTAATTTATTTATTACTTATTATATATGCAATAATTCAAATTTATCCCTTTATATGGCTTGTTTTATCATCATTTAAAACAAACTCAGAGCTTTTTGGTAGTAATATAATGGGATTCCCAGATAATTTCCTTTGGGGAAATTACAAAGATGCATTTTTTGGTGGTAAAGTAGGCCTATACCTATTTAATAGTACTTTTGTTACAACCTTAACAATTGTAATTACACTTATAGTATCGTGTATGGCGGCTTATGCAATAGCTAGATTAAAATGGAAATTAAGCAAATTAGCAATGACTTTTTTCCTTTTAGGAATGATGATTCCAATACATGCAACATTATTACCACTTTTTATTGCATTTAGAAATGCACATATATTAAATTCATATTGGTGTTTAATTTTGCCATATATAGGTTTTGGAATACCAATTGCAATGTATATACTAGTTGGATTTATGCAAAAAATACCAAAGGAGATGGAGGAATCTGCATTTATTGATGGTGCTGGAATTTTTACATCTTTTTACAAAATAATTATGCCAATGGTTAAGCCGGCTATGGCAACTGTAGCTATTTTTACATTTCTAAGTGCATGGAATGAACTTATGTTTGCCATAACATTTATTAGTAAATCACAATTTAGAACTCTAACAGTAGGATTACAGTCTATGGTAGGTCAATATGCAACAAAATGGGGTCCTATAAATGCAGGTCTTGTAATAGGTACAATTCCAACTGTTGTTATATACTCTTTTATGAGTAAAGAGATACAAAATAGTCTATTTGCAGCTGGAGCAGTAAAAGGTTAAATAAAGCTACTCTATAGTAGCTTTATATAAATTAGCATTATACCTAAATCCGCAAATAAGTGTGTTATTACAGGAAAATAAATTGAGTCAAATTTATTTCTCATAAATCCCCATAATAAACCCGCACAAAAAACTATAAAAGTAAAAATTATAGCTAAGTTAATAGGGAATAACATAGCTGTAGTAATAAAATGATAAGATGCATAGAATAATGAACTAATAAATATTGAATAAATATTTGATGTACGACTCTTTAATCTATTAAATATATAACCACGCCAATATATCTCTTCAAAAAGAGAGTTGGAAATTATCATGGAAAACATAAAAAGGTATTGATAATTGGGATCTATATCTAATCCTTTTAAAACTAATTTAAAATCTTCTATATTTATAAAATTAACAACAACTAAAGAAAATATTAAATATATAGAAATTGTGAAAACAGTACCTGTAATAAATGAAGGTAATAAATTTTTCTTTAATTTTCTAAAACCAATTTCCAAAAGATAATTTTTAAAACTCTTTTTCTTTAAATATACAATATCTATTATTGGTATAAATAAGCATATTAATACCTGATAAACAAAAAGTGTTAATGGAATATTTTCAATTAATATAAGACATAAGTAGATAGAAATTGGAACAATTAAACATAAAAGAAGGGTTATAATCATTGTTCTAACTAAATACTACTTGTCTTTGTGGATTTGAGATATACTCCGGCCATAAAATTTGATCTACAAAATAACCTGGAACTTTTGCTAATATAGTATTATTAGACTCAGGTGTTTTTTTGAATTCATTTATTTCATATCTTTGTAAGAGATCTATAAAAATTTTTGCGTTAACCTCGTTTTGCAAAGAGAATTTATAAATTGCCTTATTTTCAATATTTTTAAGAAGTCTGGCTTTAGCTTTTATTGCTGAAGCCCTTTCTCCTTCAGTTTGTGCCCCAGCATATAGAGCGTGTAATTTTGATAATTTATCCTTTAATTCAATATCTGTCATTTAATTCCCTCAATAATAATATCGGAATATCAAATGGTAGCTTTAAATAAATTATATCCTATCCAACCACTCTCTTAATGTCCAATCCCTTGGTGAACACTCTTTTCCCCAAGCCTCCAATGGACTAATTCCAACAATTTTTTCAGCCAAAATTCCTAAAGTATTTTTTACTGTACCATTTGTATTTATAACCGTAGACATTAAAGCCTTATATTCTAAA
>JAFGYD010000041.1 GCA_016936295.1 Spirochaetales bacterium
ACCAAGAAAACCCTTTGCTCCAGCTTTTATAGTTTTAAGGATATTCCCTTCGTCTTCCTCTGCAGAGAGTATTAAAATCTTTAACTTTGGAAATACACTTTGTAGTCTAACTATTATATTCATAACCGATTTACTAAGGGTTTGAGGATTTAAAATTAAGATATGAATACGGTCTAAATCCTTTCTTTTAACTAATTTATCTGTTGAATTTTCATTTAATTCAATAACTATATCTTTAAAATTAGAGATTAATGATATTAACCCATCTAGTAATAGTTTATGCTCGCTGTATATTCCTATTTTTATTAAATCCATTTCTACTTATTTTCCATAATAATCGATCTCTTTTCTATACCATTCATATAAATTTTTACCGGTTTATCAAAACGAATATGTCTAAAATATTTTGTTTTCTTAATAATTTTCTCACTATAGAGACGATCCCAATTTATAAACTCTGAGTTTTTGTTATTATTAACCGAAAAATATCCAATATTCATTGAGGTAACATTATGAAAAAAGTGTGAACCTAAGGAAGAGTCTAATGGGAAATTATCTAAGCTGATCTCAACAATAATTTTTGCATTGGATATCTGGGACCAGTTTACAGGTATGCCTAGAAATTGATCCCTTGTTCCCCATCGTCCTGGACCAATAAGAATATAGTGTCTATTGTGCTTAACCATTAACCTGTTAAGATACTCTATTTCACTTGCCATATCTATGGTTTTAAGTTTATCAAAAGAGTCTATATCAACATATATTACATCGGATATTTCATCTATTTCTCCATTCCCTAAACTTGTTTCGGTATATAGTATTGCATCATCTTTTTTTAATTGATTAATATTAAAATTAACAAGAGCCCTACTATCAACCATAGGTTTTGCCTGTAGTAGATAGAATGTAGGTAAACCATTTTCTGAGCTGTTTAAATCTACAGCAAACTCGATCTCGACCGGGGAGCCAAAAGCATCTTTTATGGTATTAAGTAAAATTTCCAAAGTTTTAGCCAAAGGAATATATTGATACTTTAAAATATTTGCAAAATTAACAATTCTAGGCCCAGTAGCAGAGAGTCCTGGAACAACTCTATCATTCTGAGAATCATAAACAGATATGCAATGTTTAATAGATCCATTATTTTCTGCTACATCAATATCCAGAAGTTCAAGGGAAGCTAATTCGCCCTGGGTTTCATAATCTACACCATCTTTGAGACAATTAAGTGCATAAAATTGTACCTGGGAACTATTTATTAAATCCTTAGTTGAATAGGTATCTACATTTGGATATTTAGGGGAAAATCTATAGGCATTCATTCCATCTACAACATAGGATCCTAGGCCAATAGCAGCCATAGCAAAGCCCTCTTCCGGTTTCATATCTGCAACAGGGTAAAAATTGTACGAACATGCTGTACCACTTATATGTGGATAGTAGTAGTCACCATATCTAGTACCTACCAACTCCTGTAAAACGACAGCCATCTTCTCATCTTCTATACGGTGATGAATTGATTTATAGTAACCTTTTGCCTCTTCGGAAAAGACTGATGCAAATACTAATTTTATAGTCTCCTTAATTTTTGCAAGGGTTAACTCTTTGGCTTCCGGGTTATTTGGTATTATATATGTATGAAAAACCCCGGCAAATGGCTGTGTAAATGAATCTTCGGATAGACTAGAGGAACGAACAGCTATTGGTTTTTCTATTTGTTTTAAAAACTGATCGAGCTGATTTTCTAAAGATGGAGAAAGATTCCCATCTAGGAAAGCCTTTTTTATATATGAAAAGTTATGTCTCTGGTCTAAAACTATATCGTATAATCTATTTTTAGCCATAAATTGATCAAACTCTTTAGTCCCAATTATTACAGTTTTTGGTGTTCTTACATTAATCTCTGTAGACACTGTAGATAGATCGAAATTATAAATTAACGTATTTATAAATGCTAAACCCCTACCCTTTCCACCTAATGAACCATCGGAAAAGGTGACTATATTTCTCTCTGTTAAAGGAGTATCTTCCTCAAACCTAAAAACTTTCCCTTTTTTCTTTTCATTTTGATACTGATCCATAATGGTAATAAGTTTGTCTCTTGTTACCTCTATATTTTCAAGGGATTCAATTCTCATAGGGTTTATAAGTTTAGCTAAAGCTATCTCCCCCCTTGCCATTAACCAGATAGAAAATTGATTCTCTACTGCGTGAAGGTAGAAAGACTCACTAGGTATTACTTTAAGGCCAGCTATAAACTCTTTTAATGATGTAGCTACTCCAATCTCTCTACCCTTCTTATCCCTGAATATAAAGTTACCAAATCCCAAATAGGAATTTAAATATTTTTTTAGATCATTTAATAAAGTATCAGAATTTTTATTTATAAAAAAAACATCCAGATCGTCGGCTCTTTTTTTATTTTTTCCGTTAGATGATTGTAAAATTATAGGGAGCTTCATCATATGATTTTTTACATATTTAATAAAATTTATTCCAGCCTTTTTATCTACATTTCCACCATGCTCATACTCTATATCCGAAATAACACAGAGTAGATAATCCTTATATTTATTAAATAGATGCATTGCATCTTCGTAGTTCTTGGCTAATAATATTTTTGGCCTTGACCGCATTTTACAAATTTTATCTAACTCGTTTTTTTCAACCTCGGGCAGTAATCTCTGAACCTGTCCAAAAACAATGCTATATAGCATCTGCAGGTATTTTGAATAGTATAAACAGGAGTCTTCTACAAGTAAAATTACTCTAACAAGTCCAACTTTTGTATCATTTTCGACATTAGCTCTATCCTCAATGGACTTTACAATTGAGAAAAGTATTTCTGAGTCTCCGTTCCAAAAGAATATATTGTCCAGCGTTTTTAACAACCCGACTTTATCTTCAAAGTGTTTTATATTACTTTTCTGGTTCAATAGTAGATAGATTGGTAAAGTTGGCGCTTTAATCTTAATTTTTTCACTTAACACAATAGGAGCGTCTTTATCTAATCCAACCATTAAAACAACCAGGTCAAAGGATTTTGTATCAAGCATTTCTAAAGCTTCCTCAGATGAGGTTACTCCTGTAATTCTGGGGAGAGAGAATAGACTATACTGATAAATTTCACCCATAAATCTTTCAAAAAAACCATCTTCATTTTCTAAAATAAATGCATCGTAAAATGTAGCGACAAACAGGATTTCCTTTACTTTATACTTCATCATGTCCAAGTAGATATACTTATCCAGTACTTGCTGATTAAAGAATAGCTGTAAAGGTCTTTTATTAGTAGTTAATGTCTTTTTATACTCTGTAGGTTTCTCTAACTCTTTCTTTTGCTGTATATTGTTTGTAAAGAAATTCCGACCTTTATGGTTATTAAAATATCCACTTATAAGTTTTCCTATATTTATTAATAACTCCCTCTCTTCCTTTAAAAAAGGACCTTCGTAACAGTTGGGAAATTCTTTTGTATAAACGACCTGTATATAACCTTTATTATTATCTATAGTTACAAAATTCTCTTTCTGACTCCAGATAGTATCTATATATCCTTGTGAAAAATAGTCTTTTCCTTCGTAATGAATTTTTACACCTGTAAATTCCGGATACTGCCATGAGTGTTTTAAAATTGATGCTATTTCAGACAGAGTCTGATCTACAGGTTTACACTCCGAGATAACCATAGATGTTTTATTTATTGCATTTAGCTCTTTTAATCTTTCATTATTTTCAAGAATTAGTTTTTTAAGGAGATCGCTACCTGTGGAGCCTGAAATCAGGTTTGCAATATTAATTAATAAATCCCGTTCTTCTTTTAAAAATGGACCTTCATCCTCTAATGGGTGTTCTCCTAGTAAAAAAACTTCAATCTCACCCTTTATATTTCCGGGACACTCAAAAAACTGACACTGTTTCCATGTACTTTCTTTAAAACCCGGACTTGTAAACAGCAAATTATTATACTTGATTCTGACTACAGTATCATTTGGATATTTCCATGCCTCGGGTAAGAGATTACAAATCTCTTGTAGCGATTCCTCTATACTTTCACTTTTTTTTAAAAGTTCCGATGTTCTGTTAATGCCCCTTAATTCCTTTAATCTTTCGGTATTACTTTCAAGTAGATCTTGCAGAGATCTATTTGAATACGTACCGGCTATAATAGATGCTAATATTTCAAGTAAGGCCTCTTCTTCTGATAAAAAAGGACCTATGTCCTCTAGTGGGAACTCTTTAGAGTAGTAGATCTCTATCTTTCCAATTTTCCCGTCAGGTGTTTCAAAACTCTTTCTTAAAGCCCATTTACTCTCTTTAAAGTTTTTACTATAAAAAACTTTATCATTAAAAAAAATTCTAGCCACTGTATATTTAGGATATTGCCAAGCCTCTGGTAATAATGAACAGATTTCCTGCAAAGAATCTTCTAAAGTACTATTTTTTTTAAGAATCATATTTGTTAAATTAATACTTTTTAATTCTTTGACTCTTTCATTGCTCTTATAATACTGCTCTTCAACCTTTTTTCTTGAGATATACGAGATTAATATATTAATAACTAATTCAATTAAATCTTTATCATGAAAATTTAAAACATCAAAATCTTTAGGAAAATACAATTCCAGATAACCTCTGCTGTTATCCGGGAAGTCAAGATTAAATCTTTTTATATTCGATGACTTTTTAAAATCCGGGCTTCTGTATTCTATTTCATCTACAACTAATTTTGCTGATATATTTATTTCTTTTAATTTATAATAATTTACTATAAGGTCTAAAATGCTTCTAATAACTTTTTTTACAGGAGAATTAGTTAGTGTTAATTCTGAAATATTTCTTAATAATTCTAAATGCATTTATTCTCCATATAAAACTTAAAAAAACTTTGAATTACAGATTAACATATAATATTATTAAAACATGAATAAAAAAAGTAAAATAACAGGTTTATCAAATAAAGTAATATTACTATTAGCTCTTCCTATTCTAATTATCCCATTATTTTTTACAATATACTTTATTTATCATACTTTTGTAAAAGAGCTATCTAGCACAATTTATTTAGACTTGGAAAGTTTAGTTCAATCTAATATATCCTATATTGAAAAAGACTTAAACGCTGGTATTAAAAGTGTAGATTTAATAAAAGGCCTAGATCCACTTTTTAATAAACAGATAAAAATTGGTAAAACTGGATTTATTTTCTGTATAGACACTAAAGGAAATATGATTATACATAAAAAAGCTCAGGGTGAAAATTGGAGTTATGAACCTTATATTCAGCATATCATGAAAGAAAAAAATGGTTTTTACAGATATTTATCACCTAAAACAAATACATACAAACTTGCTGCTTTTAGGCAAATAAGTGGAACAGATTTAATAATAGTTGCTAGTGCATTTGAAGATGATTTTTTACTTGAACCTACACAAAAAATATTTAATGCTGTTATCATTATATTAATATTTTTTATACTTGTGGGTATAGTTTACTCAATAGTAATTGTAAAAAAAATAATTTCTAATCCTTTAAATGCAATAGTTAGCAAAACTAACAATTTAACACAAAACATGGATTTAAGTCCTAGTTTTAAAAAACTAAATACGAGCAGTTATGAGATTTCAACTCTCTCCAATGGTTTAAATACATTTATAGAGAAACTTAATCAGCTTGTTTCTTCAATAAAAAGTGCAACTAATAACACCATTTCACATAAAGATACAATGATTATAGAAATTGAAGCTTTAATCAGCTCTATTAAATACATATCCAATTTAATTTCAGAGCAGAAAAATGTATTTAATAAAATATACAATTTAGTTCAAATTTCATCTAATGGGAACAAAAACACAATGAGTTCTACAGAAAATATAAATAATGTTATAAACAAGAACAATACAATTCTAGAAAAAACCTCTAACGGAATTAATGATATACTGGTAAAAATTAAAGATATGTCGAGTTTTTCAAAAGAACAGGTTGAAATTGTTAATAATTTAACACAAAAATCTCAAGAGGGGTTCCAATTAATTAATGAAACATCGGATTTAGCTATTAACATTTATAACTCTGTAGAAGAAATTAAAGAAGTTATAAATGTAATTTCATCAATCTCTGAACAGACAAATCTTTTAGCTATGAATGCTGCGATTGAGGCAGCCCATGCAGGTGATGCAGGAAGGGGATTTGCAGTTGTTGCCGATGAAATTAGAAAACTAGCAATTTCATCCGACACAAATTCTAAAAGAATTTCTTCAATTATTAGTGGTGTGATCCAAAATATAATCACTAATAATAACTTAAGCAAAGAAAGTGTAGAGATTTTTAGTGTAATAAATAAATGGTCAGAATCAATCACAACAAGTGTTGTATCTACAGTAGAAAATATAACACAGATAGAAAGTACAGGGAATTCAATAATAGAGTACGTAGAAACTTTAAATAATTTATCCAAGGAGTTGAGGGATAAAGGAAATGAAATTTCCAATAATACAAGCGATGTATCAAATATAATATCTGATATATCCAGCTTGGATAACCAATTAAAGTTGCAACTAGATGAGATCCTTGATAGTACAGAGACTATGAACAATAAACTAAGTACAATTAGTTCTACTCTTAATCATGTCTCAAATTCAGCTAATGGAATTGATGAAACACTTTCGATATTTAAACTATAAACTACTTAAAATAATATGGTCCTGCAATTTCTTTAATTTCATCGTATAAACTATTAAACTTCTCTTCACTAATATTTCTATCCTGTGCTTCAATTACTAAATCAAATATTTTTGTACCATCCTTTAAAGAGACACCCTGCTTTACCGAATATATTTCTTTTAAATATTTAATCTGATTTTTATTGAATAATTCATAATTACCAATAGTAAATTCAATAATTTGTAAAGGAGTATTTAAATAGAAATTCTGAAACTCATTTTCTGAACAATCTAAACTCTTTGCCAAATCCTTAATTATTTCTTTTAGTTTCTGAGTATTTTCACCCAATGCCGGATCACTAAAAAAGATTGTTAATTCAGAATTACTCATTACTTTCTCTTTAGGAGTATCTGTATTATCAGTTCCAAAAAAACTATTCATGATATCTTCTGAAACCTTTAGACTCTCCTCCAAATCGTAATTCTCAGGATCGTACATCTCTTGAAGCTTTTCAATTTCATCACTTTCAGATTTAGAGAATCCCAGCTTAGATAAATATGAATCTAAATCATTTTCTTTTGCTTTTTTGCTACTGAATAAATTACTACTCGATGTTCTTGCTGCTTTTGGCTTCGATTTAGATATAGAAAAATTCATGGGGTTAATTGCAATTATAAATACAATCCAAAGAAACACAACACAAGCTAATAAAACAAGATAATTGAAGGATTTTTTTTGATCTTGGCCACAATTACTGCATATCCTTTCGTTATCTTTTAATTTTTTACTACAAAAATAGCATACTTCGTTATTAGTACCCATTATTTACTCTCCAATTCTGCTGTACTTGCAGTTTTAGATTTTCTTTTTGTAGTAGTTTTGGCTGTTTTATATTTTGTTCCCAAAACTCTATTTATTCTGGATTGATGTAACACAACACCGTAAATAACCGATAAAGGAGTACTCCAAAAATCTGTTTCGACCTTGGATTCTTTCTCAATTGTTGCTAAATATGCTGATATTTTATAGTTCCACCAAATGTTATAAAAAAATAAACCAAGAACCAAATAGAGTAAATTAATTAAAGGATTATCAATATTGTTATACTCTAGCTCATTAATTGTTTCGCTAGTTATTTTGTAAAACCAGTATAAATAAAAAATTCCAAGGGTTAAAACCGATAATAAAATACATAGAGGGATAGATCTATATTTCATAAAATACTCCTTTACTCCATATTAGGTTTTATTTTATTACTAGGTCAAATCTTTTTTTCTATATATTTTTTTGTAGTGATCATAACTTCTATAAGCTCGGTAGAAAACTCTACGACTTCACTAAAAAGTTCAACAAGATTTTCTTCTATATATTCATGCACTATAGTATTTCTTAAATCCTTCATTTCCCTAATTCTATCAACACTATTAATTAAGTCTCTTTTATGAGCATTATTTACAACGTCTACTAAGGTTCCTTGATTTTCAAATTCAAACTCATCTATTGTTCTAAAGATTTTTCTTATTAAGAAATCAATAGATCTTGAATATCTACTACACAGGGTTTCAAAAAATGAAAATTCATCCATAGAAAAATCTTCTTTTAAACCAATAGAATTACACTTGCTAACCGAGTATTCCAAAAGTGTAATCTGTTTTTTTAAAAGTTCATAATCTGTTGTAAGTTTTTGTTTAATCATAACTCTATTGCATCCTTAAATATGAGTTTACAGAACGGATCTTTTAATGTCCCATCATCCAATATTATATCTAATTTTTGCTCTCCAAATTCATTAAAAAAGTTGATTCTTATACTTCTCAACTCTTTTTTTGTCATAGTTTCAGAAATAATGAGTAAATCTATATCACCACCTTTCTTACTATTGTTAGTTCTACTTCCAAACAGATAGAGTTTAGCATTACAATCGATTGATTCTAAAGTTTTTTTTAAATTTTCAATTTCTTTTGATGATAATCTCATGGATTTAATTATATATACTCCTAGAAATAGATTCTAGGAGTATTGTAATTCTATTTTTTTTCTAGTTCAAACCAGTTCAGGTTTACATCAACTGCGGAAATTATTATTTCTGATTCTCCACTTGGTAATTCAATTTCATTACTTATTGTTTCCCAATTTTGCCAATCACCAGAACCTTTGTATTCAATTTCTGCAGAACCTAACTCTGTTTTTATTACAAGGGGATTATTTTTTGTAGCCGAAGCGACTCTTAAATTAATCTTGTAAGTCCCTGAAGCTGTTGTTATTACCTTATACTTTAGCCAATTCCCCTCAGTCATCCAGCCTACATTTAGTCCACCTTCAACACACTCTTGTGTTTGTGGTACATCGGATTTACTAAAGAAATCCTCAGCTTCCAAATGGGTTAAACCAACTATTTTTTTAGGTTTTACAAGTTTACTAAAAGTAACGTTGTCTATGTAAACAGTATCGGTACTATCTTTATCTACTAATACAAATGCAACTTTTACATTATCATAATCCTTAGTAGATGGACTAAACTCATAAGAATATTTTTTTGAACTATTTTCTAGATCAAGGTTAATTTTTTCACCAATATTTTTCCAGTTTTCATCAAATAAACCAACAGAAATTTTTCTATTGTTTCCTGCATAGGCATCAAATTTAATTTTATAAGATTCCCCATTTATCAGTCCAATATTCTCCTGATAAAGTATAATTGCATCGTTACTATTACTGCTATCCAGAGTTACAATTTTAGCTTCTCTTTTATATAAATCAGGAGTAACCATAAACATGGCATCACTTTTACTATCTAATTGTATGTTCCAGAAAGCTTTTCTGTCGCTTCCCTTATCAAAGGTCCCATTATAAATTAGATTCCCATATTTTAATGGTAGATGATTTGGAACTTTAACATAATCCCCTGGTAGAGCTATTACTTCAAGTTTAACATCGTCAATCCACATATCAGAATCGTCTAGCCCCATATTAAACTCATAACGTGCCTTCACATCTGTTTTCTCACCCATTGTGAATTCAAAACTATGAAGCTTCATATCTTTGGTTATTTTTATTATTTGTTCACCAGAGTAAGCTGTCCAACCCCTATCTTCAAGTCCACCAACTTTGAACATAATTGTTCTCTCTTTTTCTGCTCTAGCTTTAAAACTAACACGGTATGTATACCCTTTTCTTATATTCATATCAGTTTGAAATAGTTGATTTGCCCATGTTTGATTTCCAGGAGCACTCATTTCAATATACATTTCTCCGTTATCAACCTGTGCAGAACCTTTTCCACCTTCGTTATTAATAAAAGTCCAGTTTTCAAGTCCATTATTAAATTGATCGTTTAATACATAATTACCATCATCTTGTGGAGCTCTTCCTGGAATTTCAGCATTTGAACCTTCAGTTTCTGGCTTTTTAATAAGTTTGTAAGGACTATTTAGCTCATAAACCCTAACCCAGTCAATCTCCAATCTCTGTGGGAATTTAGTAGAACTATTGGGATTCCCTGGCCATGTACCACCTACTGCTAGGTTAAATTGCAAATAAAAATCTCTATCGAATGGTGCAGGAAAAGCTAATGCTTCTGGAGCTTCGTCATTATTGGAATACCAATCGTTTTGTGTTTGATATAAAACTCCATCTATATACCATTTAATTTCACCCGGTAACCAATCTAAAGTGAATGTATGATAAGAATCGCTAAAAGAACCACTCTCCAAAACATAGTTTGTACCAGATGATTTTTTAGGATTTCCATAATGTAATGTTCCATATACTTTATTTGTCTCGTGTCCTAGTACTTCCATAATATCTATTTCACCACATGCAGGCCATGGTCCGTAAATATTATAATCTGTAGGCATCATCCACAATGCAGGCCAAAATCCCTGTCCTTTAGGTAGTTTGGCACGAATTTCATATCTACCATAAGTCCAGTCACCCTTTCCTTCTGTGGTTAGTTTTGCAGAAGTATAGTTACTTCCTTCATAATCTTCTTTATGAGCTTCAATAACCAGATTTCCATTTTCTATTCTGGCATTTTTTTCTCTACCTGTATAATTTTGGAGCTCTGAGTTACCGTATCCTCCGGCTCCAGATATAAAGTTCCATTTACTTTCATCAATTTGCGTTGAATCGAACTCATCACTCCAAACAAGCGTCCAATTATCTCGTGTTGCATCTACATCATTTTCAATTGCTACTTGATTTGAAGAATTACACGAAAAGAGTGTAATTCCAAGAACAGTTAGCAGTATATTTTTTCCAAATTTCATTAATTTCTCCTATCTTTTTTTGTAAGATATATAGTCATATTCCGCATATAATGGGCCATTGTAATAAAAGTGATTTAACCAGCTATCTACTCCAATACCAGGCCATAGATTTACCATTATTTGCATAGGGTGACTAGGCATTGCTGCACCGTATGGAGCATTAAAACCTCTATTATTTACACCATATTTCCATACACCATCGACATACCAGTTTATATATCCATTCCCATATTCAATAGCGTATTTATGGAACCCGTATGCGGCATCAAAACCTAAATCTATTACAGCTTCATGACTCCCCACTCCATTTACATAGTAGTTAAATTGAACTTTTCTTGTATCTTTTCCCAATATTTCTACATCGATTTCATCCCATGGACTTCCTGTATATAAAAAGAATGATGTTACAACGCCATTAGCTTTAACAGCTTTCATATTTACTTCAAATGTTCCATAGCTGAATGTATTTTTTGTTCTATACTCTCCACTGGAATAACTTTTACCATGGCTATAGGTATTGTCTAATTTAAGAGTTAGTTTTCCATTGTTAAAAGTTGCCTTCTCTGGTAACCAACCACAATTAAACATTCCCCCATTTGTCCAGTTTGCCTTTTCGAACTGTCCTGAATTGTAACTATTTAAGGGTTCCCACAGATCCCATGTTTGCAGATAGCGACTACCTGGTTCGTCTTCATAGATTTTTTCCTCTTTTTCTGTTGGGTTTAAACTGCAACCTAAAAGTAAAACAGAAACGACTATAAGAATTAAAAATAATTTAATTTTCATTGTTCTCTCCTTTGAAATTATTATCAAGGGGAATATGAGATCTACACAGGGACTTTAATGTTGCATTTTATTAGTACTAAAAGTACTAATTATTTTTCAATTGATAATAAGGAGTTCATAACACTAAATAAATAGTTACTATATCCATGTTTATCTACCTGATACTTCTGAATTTCATAAACTAATTCTGTTTTATTTGATACTTTAAATTTTGAGTATATCCTTGACATATGTCCTTTTACTGTACTTTCTGAAATAAAAAGTTCCGATGCTATATTTTTTATAGATTGACCCTGAAGAATATATTTAATGACATCTTTCTCTCTCTTAGATATATTTTTTTCAATATAAAAGGAACTATCCGGAAGCACTGTATCTTTTATTAGGGGTATAGAGTCAAAAATAAACCATCTAAAACCAGTAAGTTCCTCATTGTCATTAAATAGACCACTTATTTGAGCAACAGAGATATACCGATTATTATTTTCATCTATAATTCTAATTCCAGGATAACTCAATTTTGTATTCTTATCTTTAATCTTCCATTTTAATGATTCAACAACAAGTAGGTCATCTTTAGGGATAACAGCCCTTAAAGTTTTTATAGATTCCCCTTTTCTTGTTAATTCACTATTTTGATAATTATTCTTATACAGAATTGTTGTATTTAAATCAGTATCTATTATTAACATAGGTATCATTTCAAAAATACTATCCAGCCGAGACTTATTACCCTCTAAGTTATATATTCGATTCTCTATTTGTTTGTTTTTGCAAATATTAAACAAAGCTTTAGAAACCTCTTTACTTAAACTTTCGTATACAATTGCTTCAAAGCTACTTTTTTCAAAAACAATATAACCGTAATGATGAGTTGTATATAATAAAGGCAAAATGAAATAATCGACATGTCGCGTTAATGTATGTGGGAGTATGTCCATAGCATTAAAATTATAATTAGGATGTAAAACCATATTTGCAAAATTATTATCATTAATAAGGACACCATTTTTATGTAAAACTAGGTATGAATTTTTTATGTCAAATTTAACAAATTCCTGTTGAATTACACTTGAAATCTCTTCAAAACTTGAACAAAGATTTAGTTTATCTGTAACCTCTCTTAACATATATACAAGAATTTCTGTATTATTTAGTTTCTTGGATAAATTTTTAGTATTTTTTAATACTAATTCAGAATAACCCCTTTTAAATAGTTCATTTATATAATTTTTTTCTTGTATATTATGAAAATAATCTAAAATAACACTTTGGCATTTATTTAATATTTTATACCAAATATCAAAATAATAGTTCCATCTTTCTGTTATTGATAACCAATCTGATAGTGCATATAAAAAGATAGGTTCTTTTCTAAAACTATGAATATCCAATAATATATTATCTATTAAGTTTGAAACTAGTTTAGTAATTTCATCTATTATTCCCTTTTCATTTATAAACTCATTTTTAATAGTTTCAATTATTATATTGCGGTCTAGATTATCTATATCCTTATTTTTTCTATTATATATTGGTCTAAACTCATTACATCCACATGATTCCCTAATAATTAATCTTGTATCAATTTTATTAATCATTGGAACATTAAGTTTATTAATAATTTTATTTAGTAATGAACATGCTGTATATGCCTGGTCTATTAATGGTTGATGTACAGTTGTTAAAGGTGGTGTTGTATAATTAGAGTCTAAGATATTATCAAAACCTGTGATTAAATAGTCCTTTGGTGATTTGAAACCCATTCTATAGAGTTCGTTAGTTATACCTAGTGCCATTTCATCGTTAGAACATACCAGTGCATCGCAAATCAAGTTATTGTTTACAACTATTTTATCAATAATAAATCGATAACTATTATAACTAAAATCCCCTTTAAACACTAAATCTTTATTCAGTTTAATATTATTTTTATTTAATGCTTTAATATACCCCTCATATCTTTCAATACTCTCGAGATTAGTATCGGAACCTGTTATAAAACCGATACGGTCTATGCCATGTGAATTTATTATATGATCTACAACTTGGAACATTCCACCAGTATTATCTGTAACAATACTTGGGATTCCATCAATAACTGCACCTATGGAGACCATTGGCTTTGGTTTGAATATACTAAAATACTGGTTTAAATCCGACAGATTTAAATAGTTTCCTATAGAGCCGGAAATAGAGATAATACCATCTATATTATCACTTTTTGATAGATTATATATTGAATTATAAAATAGCTCGGCTTCGTTTGGTGAATTAATAGATCTACCAATAAAAAAAGAAAAATTAATAGGATGTGTTTTTGAATACTCCTCAAAACCCTTTAAAATTAAATTTTGATATCTTCCATCCACGTTATTTATTAATATTCCAAATCTATATTTATCTTCCATAAAGAACTAAGTTTCTCCTGTAATTAATTGTTTTTATTATACAACGGTTTTAGAACTTTTAGTACTGTTTATTTAGAATCAAACAGGTTCTATCTCCATTATAATTATCCCTTAATAATTATGGATAAGGAGATTTACATGAAAAAGAATATTTTAGTTTTATTATCCCTTGTACTTATTTTAGGGATTAGCAGTTGTAATTTAGTTGGAGAAAAACAACCGGATGAAGATAGGACTGTGGATACTACTACAGACACAACTGATACTACAGACACAACTGGAACTACAGACACAACAGGAACTACAGACACAACAGGAACTACAGACACAACAGGAACTACAGACACAACAGGAACTACAGACACAACAGGAACTACTGACACAACAGGAACTACTGACACAACTGGAACTACTGACACAACTGGAACTACTGACACAACAGGAACTACTGACACAACTGATACTACACAACCTGCAACACCAGCAAGTGTAACAACCATTGATACTTATGTTTCTAATTTTTCCAATTGGGGAAAAAATATAGATGGTTATGGATCAACTGTAGATTTAACAGTTGGAGCAACTTCACTAACAGTAATTTATGTTAGAGAAGCTGAAGATGCTAGTGCAAATAAATACCCTTATGCACAATGTATTGCTACAGTAGTTGATAATGATGTAAAAGTACCATTTACAGAAGTAAAAACACTGACAGTAAAATATAAATCTGGAACTGATTTGGTTGTTAGACTTAACGATGAAGGGAATGACGGGAAAGAGTATTTTCATACACTTTCTGCATCGACTGATTTTACAACTGTAACACTTAACTTAAACACAAATGACTTTGCTCAACCAGATTGGGCAACGGGTAGCAGAACATTAGATTTAAGTAAAGTTGTAGGAATTGTTATTTATGGTAGTAATCTTACTGGTTCATTTGAATTAGGAAGCGTTAATGTAAAATAAAAAAAAGGGCTGTTCCCTTTAAAGGAACAGCCCAGAGGAAAATAATAAAAATTGATTAAAACCACATATTTACTTTATAGGATGTGGAAAAGATTGCTTCTGCATTATCATCTGTTGTTGTATTATATGTAACAGCTAAAGCCGTACTTAGATTTTCAAAAGATTTTTTTATTACACCAGCTGCACCAATATTAACTATGTCAGTTGAATCAGATCCGCTTACACTAGCTTCAATATCTAAACCTATAACTGGAATTGTAGGAGTTGCTTTAATTCCCAAGAAAAAGTCATTTTGATCATCAGTCATTTTGTATGTAGTTTCTGACGCTACCTTAACTATACCTGTAACATCATAACCTAAATTAGCACTAATCCATTTAACATTAGCATCCTTTTTTAAAATTGATTCAAATTTCACATCTGCTAATAAATTAGGAACTGCTGTAATTGATGTTGCTACCCAGAATGAACCATCATCTTCTCTTGGAGTATATCCTGCATAAAAAATTGCCATTGAATCAAGGTTGTATTTAGCATTAAAATTAAATGCGTTTTTAATATTATCTTCTAGAACAATATCAGATCCAGAACCAAGTGTATAAACAACTGCAGTAGTAAAATTCATATATGATGCTTCTGCAATTAATCCATCCTTTGAACCAGTATATCCATTACCCATTGCTTGATAATCATATCTCCCTAACCCTAAACCAAATGCATCGTTAAAAAGTTCTCCTTCTATAATTGCAGGAGAATATGAGATAATTTCCATATCATTTCCAGCAAATAGTTTAATTAAACCTTTAGTGTTAAAGTCAGTCCATAAATATGACTGTTTAACTTTAAAGTCACTACTTGAAGGAACAAATTCTCCAGAGTACCATCCTCCGACACCCATCTCACCACCAAAACTCTCTCCATTTACTTTTACACTCATGGAAAAATCGTTACTACCAAACTTTGTAGTAGCATCGTTGTCACCTACGGTTTTAAATAATTCACCTTTAGACTCAAACCAACCAGGCATTGAAACATCAACAGCCGAAATAAACGATGTCATAATTAATGACAACAATAATAATGTAGTAATTTTTTTCATAATAACTAACCTCCATATGAATTGATCTTTATTATTCAATTGAAATAGAGGTTCAAACAGAGACTTAAACTGTAAAATTACCAGTACAAAAAGTACTGTAAAATAAATAAATTATTTTAATTGAATTTTAGTAAAAAAATTATCCAAAGAACTTTTTATGGAAGATTTTATAAACAGCAAAGCAAAAGAGTATTTTGGAATTGATTATGTATTTCCATTCCAGCGTTTAGTTATATCTAATATTTTAAGATCATCGGGATTTTATGGTGAAGATGAAAAGTATGAAGCTATCCCAAGACAGATTGTACTACTCCCCACAGGAGCCGGGAAATCCCTCTGCTTTATGCTACCTGGGATTTTGATAGATGGTATAACACTAATTATTTTTCCACTCCTCTCACTTATGGCAGACCAGGAGAGACGGATTTTAAGCTCAGGATCAACAGTTGTAACTTTAAAGGGTGGGATGGATAAAGAAGAAAAGGATAGAGTTTATAAACAAATTGAGTCTAACAGTGTAAAATTCATCTTAACTAATCCAGAAACCCTAAAAACTCAGGGTGTCCTAAATCTACTAATTAAAGCAAATATCTCCCAGGTGGTAATCGATGAAACTCATACTGTTAGCCAGTGGGGAGAGAGTTTTAGACCTACATATTTAGAAGTGGGTGAACATTTAAACAATATAGGATGTGAATTAATTACAGCTTTTACAGCAACAGCCTCTGATTACATAACTCAAAGTGTGATTAAACATATATTTTTAGGTGATCAAGTAAATATTGTTCGAGGAGACCCCGATAGAACCAATATACACTACTCGGTTATTCCATCTTTAAATATAAATGAAACACTTGTTGACCTGTTACAAAAAGTTGAAAAGCCAGCCATAATTTTTCATAATAGCAGGGTAAGTACAGAAATAACATCCAGATTTTTAAGGTATAGGTTAAATGATTCAAATATAGTTTACTACCATGCTGGTTTGGAACCAAATGAAAAAAAAGCTATAGAAGAGTGGTTTTATGACTCGGATAATGGTGTACTAAATGCCACTTGTGCATATGGAATGGGTGTTGATAAACAAAATATTAGAACCGTAATCCACTTAAAACCACCAAGTTCCATAGAAGCATTTTTACAGGAATCCGGGCGTGGAGGAAGGGATAGAAAACCGGCAAAATCATATTTAATAACTACTAGAGATATGGAACCCAATTTAATTACAGATTCATTAAAATCAGATAGATGCCGTAGAGAGATACTTTTAAACCTAATGGGTGCAGAAATTGATAACTGTGCGGGATGTGATATCTGCGATGGTAGCTTTAGTCATAGGGAGACAGGACTTTTACAACTAGAGGAATTTTTTAAAAAAAACAGGTTTATGTTTAATATAGAACAATCAGTAAATATCCTGAAGGGATACTACACTTTTTATGCTAAGCAGGAGCAGTATCATAATACATGTGGTTTTGGGATACTCTCAAAATGGGATAAAGATTCAATTAAAGAGGGAATAAATATTTTAATACAGAGTAATACCATTAAAAAAAGATGGGGACGATTAGGTTTAGCATATCCGAAATCGGATAAATTAATTTCTTAATAACCACTTTATGTTAATATCAATTTATGAGCGAACCAGTATTATATAATCAATTAGTTAATGAAATGAAAAACTGTGGAATAGTTAGGGGGGATAATCTTTCTGTACATGTTTCCCTAAGTAAAATAGGTTGGATTCCTGGTGGACCTGAGACATTTATTAGGGCATTACTAGATGTTGTGGGAGAAGAAGGAACTATTGTAATGCCTGCACAAACCTGGAAAAACCTTGATCCATCAACAGGGGTACACTGGGAACAACCAGAATCCTGGTGGCAGATAATAAGAGACAACTGGCCTGCATTTGATCCTGAAATAACCCCAGTTATTGGGATGGGTGTAGTTGCAGAGATGTTTAGAACATGGCCAGGGACAATAAGAAGTAACCATCCCGCCAGGTCTTTTTGTGCATATGGCCCAAAGGCAAAATATATAGTAGAGAATCATACACTGGAAAATATTTTCGGTTTAGATTCGCCCCTGGAAAAACTTTCAAAAATTAATGGGAAAGTTCTACTAGTGGGTGTTGGTTTTAATAAAAATACATCCCTCCATGTTGCAGAAGCTAAAGCAAGTTATAAAAGTAAACATAATATAAAGGAAAGTAGTGCTATTTTTATTAATGGGAAAAGAGAGTGGGTTACCTACTCGACACTTAATGTAGATGATCAGGATTTTCTTGAAATGGAGAGTGATTATCTATCAGATTACCCACAAAAAGAAACATTTATTGGTAATGCAAAGACAATGTTACTGCCACAACTGGAACTAATAGATTGGGCAGTAAAATGGATTGAAAAAAATAGAAATTAGCTTTTTAAAATTTTTACAACTATTTTTCTTACATTCATATTAACTCCATGTTTTAATTTTGGAGCATGGAGTTCATTAGGTAAAACAATTACAAAATTACCTGGTTCTAAATTAAAATCTATCCCACCATATAAGGAATAAAATTCTATATCTTTCTCTCCATTGTATTCTTCAGTAATATTTTTATTACTAAAACTCCTACATCTAATAATTTCATTTCCAGAGATTAGAAGTTGTATATCAATATATTTTCTATGTGATTCGTATTTGCACATAGCTTCATCCTGTGTCAAATAATCCTGAACCATGTAAAACATATTATCACCATCTATACTGTGTTTACCAACTTCTAAATCCAAACTCTTTAATGTCTGGATAAAATCCAACGCTTTATCAAGGTTTGGATTTATACCTTTATACTTATTTGCATTTTCCAATGTATCAAAAATCATTTATTATCCTTAAAAATTTTTTCCCAACTTCCATTATTTTTACTCGATCTTTTAGCAGCATCTATAAATAATACTCCAGCTAAACCATCAAAGGATTTTGGATAATGGGTTACAAGAGGATTAATCTCTTTCCCTGCAATTATAGATGCAACAACTTCTGCGAAATCACTATATAAATTCCCAAATGCTTCAGGGAATCCTTCTGGATGTCCAGCTACAATTCTACTTGAATGCTTTGATATAGGAAGTGTTCCTGGACCATTTGGTGTTCTAACTTGTATTGGAGCATTTAAAGGTTTAAAAGTTAACCGTTGTGGAATCTCCTGGTTCCATTCCAAAGACCCCTTGGTTCCACTAACTCTTATTTGTAACCCATTTTCAACACCTGCAGCAGCTTGAGTTACCCAAAAACTCCCTCTTGCCCCATTTTCCAAACGCAAAAGTGCACCTGCATAATCATCAACTACCCTACCCGGAACTATTGCTCCAACATCTGCGCAGACTTCGGTTATTTCCAAGCCTGTAATAAATCTCACCAGATTATGTGCATGGGTTCCAATATCCCCTAAAACAAGTGAAGGACCACTTATTTCCTGGTTATATTTCCAAAGTTTAGTTGTTTTTTTGCTATCAGGAACAGTTTCATCGGCTTTACCACCCTGTACATATTCAACTTGAACTAATCGAATATCCCCCAATTCACCATTTTTTACCATCTCCATAGCCTGTCTTGTCATTGGGTAACCCGTATAGTTGTGGGTTAAACAGAATTGAAGTCCTGTTTCTTCAACTTTCTGGTGTAACAAATATGCATCCTGGGGGGTATTTGTCATTGGCTTATCACAAATGACATGATACCCTCTCTCCAGAGCTAATATAGAATAATCGAAATGTGAATTATTAGGAGTCATTATAGCAACAATTTCAGCACCATCCTCTCTAAGGTTTTCACTTTCCAACATATCCAAAACAGTGGAATAGGCACGATTTTTACTTAAACCAATTTCTAAACCCTTAACTATAGATAGTTCGGGATTAGAAGAGAGTACCCCGGCAACCAACTCGTACTGATTATCTAAACGGGCAGCCATTCTATGTATTCCACCAATAAA
>JAFGYD010000220.1 GCA_016936295.1 Spirochaetales bacterium
GTTGTATGAATATCTTCTAATGTATAACCAAAAGTTCTTAAACGTAGTGCCAAAGTTTCACCATCAACCTGAATTGATCCACTTGTACCAAGAAGGCCTTTTAAATGGATTACATTTTGCTCAAGCCATCTTCTATATGGTTTTTTTCTAGAAACCATAGACTTAACTTCTCTATCAGTCAAGACTCTGTTTTTTGCAGTATCAACAACAATCATTCCGCCTGGTGCTAATCTACCTTTTGATAAAACATTTGGTCCAGGAACATCAATAATACCTGTTTCTGATCCTAAGATTATTTTACCATCTCTTGTAATTGTATATCTTGCAGGTCTTAAACCTGATCTATCCAATGTTGCACCAATTTTAGTACCATCTGTAAATGCCATGGCTGCAGGACCATCCCATGGTTCCATAACAGCAGAATGATACTCATAAAAAGCTCTTTTATCCTCGGAAATATGATATTTTGTACCAAATGCTTCTGGAATCATCATCATAATACCATGCTCTAAAGATCTTCCACCCTGAGTTATCAACTCATAAACATTATCGAATGCAGCGGAATCTGAACCCTTTGCACATGCTATTGGAAACATTCTTTTTAATTCATCCCCAAATAGATCAGATTTAAGTGTTGCTTCCCTAGCTTTCATATTATTTACATTTCTTCTTAATGTATTTATCTCTCCATTATGAGCAATATACCTGAAAGGTTGAGCTAATGGCCATGTTGGAAAAGTATTTGTACTATATCTTTGGTGAACTAAAGCTATTGCAGATTCAAAATCAGGATCTGTTATATCTGGATAAAATGTTTCAAATTGTGCAGAAACAAACATCCCTTTATATATAAATGTTCTAGAAGATAGTGATGGGAAATAATACTCTTCCTGAGGAAAACCTTCTTTATTTGCTTCATTTTCAAGTATTTTTCTAATTACATATAATTTTCTCTCTAAATCATCTCCAGATAGACCTTTAATAGATATAAAAAGCTGTTTAAATGAAGGCATAACAGAAAGAGCTTGCTCTCCAAGACATTCAGGATTAACTGGAACATCCCTCCAACCTAAAAGTTTTACATTTTCTTGTTTTAAAACTTTTTCAGTTAGTTTAATAGCTTCTTTTGCTCTTTTTTCATCTCTTGGTAAAAAAAGCATACCTGCTCCATATTCACCTACTTCTGGTAAGTTAAAAGAGCACACCTTTTTGAAAAATTTATGAGGAATTTGTAATAACATACCGGCACCGTCACCAGTTTTCATATCTCCACCAACAGCACCTCGATGTTCAAGATTACATAAAATTTGAACACCATCCTTAACTATATCGTGGGATTTTTCCCCATCAATTTTGGCTATAAAACCGACACCGCATGCATCATGTTCAAATGCCGGATCATACAAACCTTGTTTTTCTATCATACTTTACCCTCACTGTTATATGGCAACAATCTGCCACAAAGTTTATCCTACATATTAGTACGTGTCAATATTGTCAACAATAAAAAAACATTATCCCAATTGTCGCAACAACACAGTGCTAAAATCAAATCATTCCGTCCTAAATTTTTCCAATTCTCTATAATTAAACAAACGTTTAAAATCAACACAACCAGAAAGTGTTTTTGAATATAGTTTAATTCCAGCTTCTGCTAATAAACCAACTGCATTTAATCCTCCGGTAACTATAAATCCTGTTCTACCCTCAAGAACTGGTATTTCCAATAGAGGGGAACCAGGATGTCCCATTTCTAAAACACTACCCAGACCAATTTTTTTACATTTTTTAAATATTTTTTCAGCTTTATCTGCGGCAACTGAAGGGATATGCCTAAAACTTGCTCCTACTATTCCATTACCACTACTACATACATTGGTATGGTCAGTTAAACCACTTGAAATAAAAATTTCTAAAGGATCTAAAGAAGTACCACTATACTGAATTATCTCTACAAATCGTTTTGGTTTTCTATTTTCAATTTCAAGTAATCCACCAAATTGAGAAGTAACTGGAATTCCTGCAGATAAAAGTATACCATTAAGTGTAATTGAACAAACTGAACCAATACCAATAAAACCTTCAGGAATTTCTATTTCAGTATCATTATCTTCAGGATAAAAAATTGTTAGCAACTCACCCATAGAAAATCCTTTTTCAAATGCTCTTGAGAGTAACTCTATAGAATCTTTAAAATCCTCTTGGCTAATAAGAGTAATATTTACAAGAACATTACCAGTGAGTCTATTTATATCAAAATTCATATTATATGAGTATTCATCAATTTTTGCTGATAAAAAACCTACTTTTTCGTAGGCTTTAACTTTTGTAAGTTCATCCAAGCCAAGTTTTGTGAGAGATCTACCCTTTTTTTCAACATAATGGGTAAAACCTTTTTTATCCATTGCAAGAAGATAAAAACGAACTGTTCGCTCCGATATCTGAATACCTTGACTATTTAAAATAGCTGTAATTGAACTACTACTAACAGGTTCTTGGCTATCACGGAGAACGTGCATTATCATTAATCTTTTATCTTCAACATTTACCGACATAAATGTATTATAGTGAAAAGTTTCACAGTTGTCAATTAACGGCAATGACTTACCACAAACAAATTAACTATTGATTACTGATGGGAGCAGAAGCGTAAAATTTTCTACTTTTTCACCTATTTTCACTTTTTTATGACCCGGGGTATCACAATCTATTAATGAAATTACAGAAGAGAAGTATTCTTTTTCTAAAACAAATTCATCAACAGGTATAATAGCCTTAGTACCTAGATATCTAATAATAAAAGCATATTTTTCTTGTAATTGCGCCTTACTACTACTTAATCGTCCCCATGGCGTAAAAATAGGATAACTTTTACCATTGTAGTTATATGCAAGTGTAGAACTATCTCCCAGTTCTATATTTCCGTTATTAACAACTATTTTTTCAGCTATATTAACCGATGATATTGCAAAGGTTGCATTTCTATATTTAAACAAAGTGAATTTTTTTATTGTAGAATGAGGAGGAATGAGTATATGAAAAACAACACCTTTTTTATAGTTATTTTCCAATCGAATTTTACCCTCTAGTGAATTTACAACCTTATCTACAACCAAGTCTAATCCTATACCTCTTCCTGAGTAATAATTAACATCTTTAGATGTTGAAAATCCTGGTCTGGATATTAAAGATAAAAGTGACATTTCATCATTTTCATCTATGAAATTGCCCTCTATTCCTTTGCTAATTACATTTTTTGTATCGATTCCCTTTCCATCATCCTGTAAAGTTATTACTAAAGCTTCGTTTATTAGAGATAGATTTAAAATTATTGAACCCTCTCTTGGTTTTCCAAGTTCTAAGCGAGTATAAGGAGTCTCAATTCCGTGATCAATTGAATTTTTTACCAGCTGTAAAAAAACCTCTTTAAGTTTTTCTGCTAATTGTCTATCAATAGAGAGATCTTCACCTTTAATAATAAAGTTAACCTCTTTTCCCAACTCTTTACCTAATTTTTTGGAGTATGATTCAAGAAAGGAAAATGCAGAGAAAAAATTTATAGTAGTTAATTCTCCTAAAGATTTTTTTAAACCTTCGAGAAGATTGTAAACAGAATTTTTTTTACCTTCTATTATATAACTATCATTTATAAGTTTATTACTCAAATCTTGATAGTAATTTAAAATTTCTTCAATTTTACTTGTTTCAATATCGATTTTTTTTCCATACAAGCTATTTTCAACTCTTTTTTCATTTACAGATTTTCTATCTACAAAAGTTGAAAAATCTAATCTCTGGAACTCTACTTCTTTAATCCTATCAAAACTTAATCCTTTATAAATTGTACTTTTACTTTTATCAGAAGTTAAATAGAGAGTTATTTCCTTACTTTTGTTTTTATTAAGAAGCTCCATTGGAGGATCAACTTTAATAACATTGGTTAATTTTTCTAAATTATTTATAACTAAAAAGAGTCTTGGATATTTCATCTCTTCATCATTATCTATATGACAAATAACCCTATAAAAAAGTTCTCCTCTGTACATTGCTTCCTTTAAAAGGGTCTCTTCAAAATCGTTGAAATAGCTTTCATTAGCTATTTTATCCTCAATTACTTCTATTGCTATTGGTTTAGAATACAATTTTTTTGATTCTAAACTTTCAATTACTAGAGATGGATCTAACTCTTCTCCAGATGTTTTCCATATATTAATGTCTTTAATAAAATAATCATGTACATGATAAAATAATGCTTCAACTTCTTCATTTAAAGTTATTTTGCCATCTCGAATACCGATAAGAATCTCTTCAAGTCTATGAGCTATAGTCTCTAAATGAGTAAGACCCGCAAAACCAGCAGCACCTTTAAGAGAATGAACTTCACGATAAACCTGGGAAATGGATATTATTTTATTTGTAAACAGTAGTCCGATTCTATCAAGTATTTTTTCTGTATCAATTAGGAACTCATTACGATGTTCAATTCCTGTTGCCATTTTAGCTCCTGCTTAATGATATAATGAGTTCAACTTCACCAATTGTAGCCTTGGTTTGATTTGCAATAACAGTCGATGATATTCCTTGTTTATGTAGTAATAATATTCTTTCTCTTCTTGATAATGAAGGATCATCTTCAACTATTTGCTTTTGCTCAATAATCTTTTCAGGTTCAGGTTCAGGTTCAGGTTCTAAAGCTATATATACTTTTTCACTCTTAATCTCTTCATCTTTAATCTTTAAGCTATCATCTATTACATTTTTTAATTTTGATATTCTTGAATCTGCACTTGAAAGTAAACTGTTTAATTTTTCCAATCTATTTTCTAATAACAAAACATTTCTATCTGAAGTTTCATTTATTTGTGTTATTAATGAAGAAATCTCCTCTTTTACACTATTTAAAAAAGTTTTATTATCTATTTTTTTATTTATTCGTCTGCTCAATACTTGATAGATTATAAAGCTATATACTGAGCAAATTATAAGAGAAATTATTATTGTATTCACATTCACCCCGATATATCTACATTATGACCACGTTCTGGATCTGTAAAAAAATTTATTTTATCATCTTCAGGTAGTGTTTTATCTTTTTTCTTTTCTTGTTCTTTGGAATTACGTTGTCCACTACCATTTTTATCATTTGTTTTTTCAATATCTTTATCTTCTTCGGCTTTATTAACGCTATGATCTCGATTATTTTCTTCTTTAATTAATACATTAGCTTCCCGATTCTGCTGATTTTCTACAGATTTTTGAATTGCAGCTTGATCTTTTCCAACCTGCGCCATTTTTATAAATAAAGTTTGAAGATCAAGAGGTTTTATTGACATTTATGGACCTCCTTTCTATATCTTCCTGTATTTCAACATAGTCTTTAGTAATAATAAAACCTTCTGGATCTAGGACAAATGAAACAGATTTTTTATAGAGGTTTTTTACTTCATAGGTTTTGTCTTCAACCATAATTACTACACCAGGAAAAACTTCTTTAGAAGCACCAACAATTCCTTCACTAGATAGACTTGAAAGATAAACCGATTTATCTGAAAGTTCATCAGTTAAGTTTCTTTTTTGATTTGTTAATTTATTATGCTCACTTTTAAGTTGTTTTAGGAAGTTTTCCTTTTCTTCAGAGAGTTCTGAATTTTGCTTCTTTATTCTAACCAAAGAATGTAGATTTTTATTAACTTCATCAAGTCTATTTGTTACAATTTTTAACTGAGATGTTAAATCCTCAATCTCTGCCTTGGTTTTAGGATCAAAACCAACTTCTACTAAAGTCTCAGTACCACCAGATGTACCTATAACAGCAGCATTAATCTCTTGTGCAGCTCTTAAGTGTCCACCAACAATTTTAGCCCTCTTTCCTTTACACAATATTTTTTTTGCAGCATCTACATGGGAATTTACAATACCGTCACTAACAATTACTCTATCCCCAGACTCTACCTTTGAATTAGTAATAAAACTTGACCATACACTTCCACCTGCGGAAATTTCTGTACCAGATCCACCATTTATTCCTTGTTTAACTATAATATCCCCACCAGAAGTTAATGTAGATTTTCCAACGTATCCATTTACTTCAATATTGGCTTGAGCATTTACAGTAAAACCATCTTCAACATTTCCTTCAATAACTACTGAACCTAAAGAGTTAATGTTACCAGTTTCAACATTTACATCTCCATCTATTACTAAAATAGTTTCAACAGTTATTTTACCATTTATAAGTAATACCTGACCACTTACATCAGCCACAACTGTTTTATCATTTACAATGGAAACATTTTTCCCTAATTTAACTTCTACTACTTTACCATCCGTTGCAGGAATATATCTTCCAAAGACTGTTTTTCCATCAACTCCAACACCAGGAGGTTTAATTGTGGCTAGAGGCTGACCTTCTACAACATTTGTGAATCTATTAAGTTCTTTGAAATTTATTCTTCCATCTTTATCCTGTTTTAAATCGATATCACCAGTTTGTTTAAAGCTATAAATAAGTTTAGAATCTTCACCATTTTTAACAGGTTGACCTTCAGCAATTACATAATTTTCGTTATACACAGGTTTTTTAATAAAATCTTCTATATTATCAATTCGAATACCAAATTCTACTCCACCTACTTCTAATGCTTCCATGATTTTTTCTACAGATAGATTCATACCTCCATACCCTGGAGCTATAACATACATTTCCACAACCATTTCGTCATCTGAAATAGTAATATCCAACGATGCATCATTAGCTGATAAATGTTCGAATGTTCCGATTTTTACAAATTCACCCTTACTTTTTTCAACTATTTCAATGACTTGATTTTTATCGTAATTCTCAACACCCCTAGTGATAAGGGTTTCTAAAACATCAGATGAATTAACCTTATTTCCTGTTCCTACTGGATCGTGAACTAATAAAAAAGCACCTTCATCGGTTAAGTTAATTGTAAAATATCCATCTTCATTAACAAGGATATCATCGTTAAGACCAAAATCATCACCATTGATATCACCAAGAATAGAAGATTTGCCAGTTTCCCGCTGATACACAATTAAAATACAATCTCTTTTACCTACCCCAAAAAAACCTTTTGAACCTGGATCTAGAACTTCATATTCAAGCCTGTGCTTTGGTAGACCTAATTCTACTGTAGCTGATAAAAGAGCATCATCAATAGAAGAACCAACTACCTGAACTGATTTTCTTTCCCTATCAATTCTAAGTTGATCTTTCATATATTCACGAAAATCTTCTACCGATACCATAAACCCTCTTAGTATAAACCTTTTTTAATATTTGTTAATTTACCTCTTAATCTAACAATAGCCCTTGTATGAAGCTGAGAAACACGAGATTCGGTTACGTCTAAAATACTACCAATTTCTTTTAAAGTAAGATCTTCGTAATAATAGAGTACTAAAACCTTTTTTTCGTTATCAGGTAGTTCTGTAATAGCTTCTGAAATAACACGTTTGATCTCTTCCTTTTCAACCATTACATCTGGTTGAAGTGCACTAGGAGACTCTATACTGTCCTGTATAGAGACCTTATCATTATCGTTACCTGTACTCCATAATTCATTAAGAGATAAAAGTGAGGTTCCACTAATTTTTACCATTGTTCTTCTTAATTCATCAACTGATAAATTCATATAGTCAGCTATTTCATCTTCTGTTGCAGCACGACCTAAATCAGATTCAAGAATTTGAACTGTTAAATCCACCTCTTTAGCCTTTTGCCTAACTGAACGAGGAATCCAATCCATACTTCTTAACTCATCAAAAATAGAACCACGAATTCGAGTAACAGCATAAGTTTTAAATTTTACATCTTTTCCTGGGTTATATTTACCCACTGCATCTATTAAACCAAAAGTCCCATAGCCTACTAAATCGTCAAAATCCACATTACTTGGCATACTAACAGCCAACTTCCCAGCCACATATTTAACGAGGGGAGCATATTGTACAATTATAGCATCACGTAGTTTTGGAGAATTTGTTTTCTTATATTCTTCCCAAACTTCAGCTTCAGTCATTCCGTCAATCATTACATCACTCATGCTAATCCCTTTTTTTAATCTTTTTTAAGCACTGTTTTTACAGCTTTTGTCATTTCTTCTACAGAATGATTACCAATACTGGAATTATTTGAACTTGAAACATTTCCTGTAAATTCATCAACATCATTACTATAAGCTCCAGAATAAGAACTCTCTGTTGAATCAACCGCATCATTATACTCGAAATCACCAGATGAAGAAAGACTTTGTAAATTATCTAAACCAACTTCTTTAAAACCAGAATTATTACTAGTTCCATTAACAACTTCCCCATTATCATCAAGGTCATTATCGTTACTATTTTGTACATTATACTGCTCTTCCGGCATAACAATATTTATATGAGAATCACCATCATTTTCATCATATTCTGATTCAGATTCTGATTCTAATAACTCAGGTAGATACATGATAATTAAAATATTTGAAATCACAATTATAATACCTACAATAATAGCTGAAAAAATACTTCTGAATACAATGGAAAGTAAAACATTACCACCAGCTATACCAGATATAAAACTCAGAATAAAACCTATTATTGAGAAATACAATACAACTTTTTTATTAATACTGTCTAACTTTAAATCCATCTCAGCCTTTTGTTCTTCTTATATTAGATTAAGTAAAAAAACCGCTACAGTCAAGCAAATATTGTTTTCTAGTTATTAATGAATTTTTTAAGGAAATTATTTATACCCTTCCCTTCTTTGTATTCTATATTTTCAAGTCTATGAACTAAATGCTCAAGACACATAGAAGCCTTACACTTTGGTTCATATATAGAAAATGGTTTCTGTTTTCTAACACAGTTTTGAACAGCTATATCATCAAAAACACAACCTAAATAGTCTATTTTCTGATTTAAAAATTGGCCAGCTATATTAATTACCCTTGTTGCAACTTTCTTTCCTTCATTTACCGATTGTGTCCTATTAACTATTAACTTAATATTTAAGTCGGTTCTGTCAATTTCGGTAGACATAACTTTAATAATTCCATAGGCATCTGTTATTGCAGTAGGCTCTGGAGTCGTAACTATTATAACATCATCAGCAGCAGCTAAAAATGATAATACCCCGTCAGAAACTCCGGCACTTGTATCTATAATTAAAATATCAGCATCGCTAAAGACATGAAATGAATTAATAAAATTTTGTCGTTCTTCTTCGTTTAAATTGGCAATTTTAGAAAATCCAGATGCTCCTGCAATCATCTTTATTCCATATTCGGTTTCATAAACTATTTCTTCCATAGTTTTTTGCTTTCTCATAACATGATAAAGATTAAATTTAGGAATTATACCAAGAATAACATTAACATTGGCCAAACCAAGATCGGCATCTAATATAACTACTTTTTTTCCAAGTTTAGCATAAGTAATTGCAAGATTTGCAGAAATATTAGTTTTACCAACTCCACCTTTACCACTTGCTACTGCAATTATTCGAGTCTTTCCTTTTTTCTTTTCAGAATCATTTGCGACTTCAAGTACAGCTGTTCCTGTCTCCAAATTTTGTGATTTCATAAATTCTCTTAAAGTCTCTGCTTGATCAGCCATAAATTAACCTCTTGTTATCTGTTTATTACCCACGAGTAACGACATTAATCTTTTTTTTGTAGCTACCTCAATATCCTGAGGAACCATTTGACCTGTTGTTATATACGCAACAGATTGTTTTTGTTCGTGTAGTAGACTTATTAAGTTTCCACACCTTGTTGTTTCATCCAGTTTTGTTATAATTACAGACTCATAACCAAAAGGATTATACTGTTTCATTATTTCCCGAATATCCCAAGTCTTTGTTGTCGCACTAAAGGCTAAATGCACTTCACAATCGTGTCCGCAACCTTCAAGGATCCTTCTCATTTCTGCCAGCTTAACAAAATCTTTAGGACTTTTACCTATAGTATCGACAAAAATATAATCTTTATCACTATTAATATCGATTTCTCGTTTTAAATCTTCATAACTTTCGCAACATGTAACAGGAATTCCCATTATCTCCCCATAAGTCTCTATCTGTTTTTTTGCTGCTATACGATAATTATCAATGGTAATCATCCTAACACTATGTTTTTGAACTCCACCTAAACCCAGTCCTTTTTGTGCTGCCAGTTTAGCAATTGTAGTTGTTTTACCAACTCCTGTGGGACCAACAAGTATAAAAACATTACTTTTCCTGGACTCTTTCTGTGGGGCGATACTTATACTCTCTTCAATCCACTGATTAACTTTATCCAAGGTTAAATCACAATCGCTAAGTTCAGAAAAGGATAACTCATTTTTTAATCTATCAATTGTTTTTTTTGTATATGCCAAAGAGAAGTCATTTTCATAAAGATATTCCTCAACCTGTATTATAGATTGTAACTCATTTTTACCATCTGCAGCAGGTGCACTTACTATATTTTCTTTTAGACTTTTAACTTCATCCAATATTTTTTGTAAAGAATCCTCACGATCTTTCTCTTTTAAACCTTTGACACTTTCAAGTATTTTTTCTTTTTCTTTTTTATCATCTTGTTTTAATTTAGGTTTTGTATTACTTGAAATATAACCGGAATATTCAAAACCCTCTTTTTGAAAAAGACCTAAAAAACCACCAATAGTGACTTTTTTTCTGCTTAAAATAGTATAGTTTGGACCATACTTGTCAATAATTAATCTAGTTAATTCCTGATGGCTACGACCAGTTTCTGTAAAATACATCATGTACTAACTTCCTCGAGAGAGACAAAACCAAGTGACTCTATTTTTACTTTATCTGAAATTTCATGCACAGATAATACTGCTAAATCTGAAATATCTCTTTCTATACTTTTTTTAACTATAGATCTTGCTGATTCAGAACACAGTAATACAGGATAATAACCCATATTCCCCACATTGTGCATTACATTTGTTAAACTTTTAATCCATGCTCTTTGTCTATCTGGTGATAGTGCAGCAATTCTTCCTGAGGTAGTTTCAATAGCTGAATCAATAATCTCCTGTTCAAAATCCGGAGCAATAGTTATGACATGAAGAATATTATCTTCTGAAATATATTGTTGACATATTTGTCTTTTAAGTGATTGTCGAACTTTTTCTATTAAAAAACCTGGGTCTTTAGTTACACCAGAATAATCACTTAGTGTTTCCAATATTGAAACTATATTTCTTATAGATACTTGCTCTTTCAACAAACCCTGAAGCACTTTTTGAATCTCTCCAACTGAATAATTTTTATTTACTTCATCAACTACTGCAGAGAACTCCTCTTTTAGTGCATCTATTATAGCCTTAACTTCTTGTCTTCCCAAGATCTCATGAGCAAAATTTCTAATAATTTCTGTTAAATGTGTCGCTATAATTGATGGAGAATCAACAACTGTATACCCTGATCTTTCTGCTAAATCCCGAACATCCTCGTTTATCCAGATCGCAGGTAGACCAAATGTTGGATCCAAAGTTTTAGTACCAGGAATTTCTTCACGGTCTCCACCTGGATTAATTGCTAAATACTGTCCTAAATTTATTATACCTTTACCAACTGATACTCCTCTAATTTTAAATGAGTATTCAGCTGGTTCTAACCTCATATTATCAACAATTCTAATTCTTGGAACAACAAGTCCAAGATCCAGGGCTGCTTCCCTTCGAATTTTTGTTATTCTGTTTAGTAACTCAGCACCATGTTCTTGATCAACTAAAGGAATCAGACCATAACCAAGTTCTAAAGCTAAAGGATCTAGTGGTACAACAGGTGCCATTTCTTCTGGAGCTTTAGTCACTGCATTATCTTTTGCTTCCTTAGCTATTCTAATTTTTTCCTCTTTTCTTCTTTCTCCTCGATTAAGGATAAAGGCAAAATACCCACTTAATATTGCTAAAGGAACTAATAGATACCAAGGGAACCCAGGGACAAAAGCTAGTAGTAGCATAAATACCGCCCCAACCCAATATATATTAGATGTTCTTGTAAATTGTTCTTTAACATCGCTACTAAATGTTCCATCGGAAATTGATCGAGTAACCATTAAACCAGTTGCAAATGATATTAAAAGTGTTGGAACCTGTGATACTAATCCATCACCAATAGTCAATTTGGTATAGGTTTCTGCAGCTATAGCAGCTCCTTCTCCCCTAATTGTTATTCCAATAATAAAACCTGCTATAACATTGATGAATGTAATTGCTAAACCTGCTTTTACAGATCCTGAAATAAATTTACTTGCTCCGTCCATTGCTCCATAAAAATTAACCTCTTTTTGAAGATCATCTTTCTTTTTTCTAGCTTCATCTTCAGTTAATGCACCTGAGTTAAATTCAGCTTCAATAGACATCTGTTTACCAGGAAGGGCATCTAGACTAAATCTTGCTGCAACTTCTGCAACCCTGGTTGCACCCTTGGTTATAACCATAAATTGAACAACAATTATTATAATAAAAATTACAATTCCAACAACCATACCTTCAGAACCGGAAGTTCCTACAACAACGGTAGAAAAGGCTTTTACCATTTGACCTGCAAATTTAATTCCCTGAGTTAAAATCAATCTTGTTGATGCTATATTTAAAGCCAGGCCAAATATTGTTGAAACTAATAACATAGTTGGAAATAGTGAGAAATCTAAAGCGTTACGTGAATATATTACCGATAAAATAATTACAATAGAACCTGCAATATTTATTATCATTAAAAAATCTAAAAAAGCAGTTGGTAAAGGTATAACAATAATTACAATTAGTCCAATTATTGCAAATGCTAGAGCAAAATCCCCAACATTTCCTCCAATAACTTTTTTTAAATTATCCTGAATACTAGCCATTAACTGGTTTATTCTCCCTTTAAATTATTATCAATTCTTCGAATCTCTGCTAATACTGTAGCTACAATACTCCAGTATTTATCTGGTACAGTATCTCCAACTTCTGTATCTGCATATAATCCACGTGCTAATGGTTTATTTTCCACAATGGGAACATTATGTTCTTTAGCAACTCTTTTAATATTTTGAGCAATATTATCCTGCCCCTTTGCACTTACTCTAGGTGCTATCATACTTCCACTATCATACTCTAGAGCAACAGCAAAATGTGTCGGGTTTGTTATTACAACATCTGCTTTAGGTACGTTTTGAATCATAGTACTATTCAAAATATCCTGCATCTTCTGTTTTAACCTGCTTTTAATTTGAGGATCCCCTTCCATCTGTTTATACTCTTCCTTAACCTCTTGTTTACTCATTTTTAATGAATCAAGATGTTGTTTTCTCTGGAAAAGATAATCAGGAACTGAAATAGCTAACATTATTATAGCTGCCTGAACCATCATTTTAAATGCAGTACCTGCAATTAGTTTAAAAGACTCACTTATAGAGTGATTCATTAGAACAACTAAATTAGGCATAATTGATTTTACATTAAGATAAGCTAAAAATCCAATGATTCCTATCTTAAAAATCGATTTTAATAAATTATATACTGCTTCCATAGAAAATAGGGTTTTTGTTAGGTATTTCCCAAAATTTGGTGCAATTTTATCAAACTTTGGCTCAATAGCTTTGGTTGTAAAAAGTAAGCCGACTTGCATTAAATTGGCTAACATTGCAGAAATAAATGCAACAGCTGCTACAGGACCAACAACGGATCCATAAAAATTAAAAAAAACGGGAATTATTTTTTTAAAATCTAATAATTCTAACTGATCTATATTAGAAAGAAAAAATATCATTAATGCACGAAATTGTTTCCAAAAAAAACTTGAAAGTATTCCTATTGTTGTTATTGGTAGTAAAACAACCAATGCTGCAACTAACTCCGATGATTTTGCAACTTTTCCTTCTTCTCTACTCTTTTTCTTTTTTTGTTCAGTTGGGTCTTCAGTTCGGCCCTCATCTTCGGCTGCAAACCACTGAAGATGCATAACTAATGGTTCTATTTCATATAGTTCAATATATTTATTTCCCATAATTTGCCACTTTAGAAAAAATTTCTGCAATAAAATAAAAGTTATTATCTATAATAATTGCAAATTTTTCCATTAAGAAAGGGAGTGAAAATGCTATCATAACAAAACCTACAGCAATTTGTATTGGAAATCCAATCATCATTAAATTCATTTGAGGTGCAGCTTTTGCTAACAAACCCATTGTTACAGAAAGTAGTATAAGTGTACCTAAAATTGGAAATGATATGATGAGGGATTGGGAAAATAAGGTTGAAATAGAAGTTATAGCACTTCCCAAAAGTAATTCCTGTTCAACTATTAGGTCTGTAGCTTTAACAAACTCTATAGATCTAAGAATTCCAATAATAAATATTTTTTGAAATGCGCCTGTTGTTATAAATATAAATAACGCTATAAAATTAAATAGTTGTCCAATAACTGGAATTTCTACTTGAGCTAAAGGATCATAAACCTGTGATGCTCCGAATCCCATTTGTACTGCAAACATTTGACCTGCAAGTTGGAAAACTGAAAAAATAATTGAGATAAAGAAACCTGTTATTATTCCTAAAATAACTTCACCTAAAGCAACAAAAACAAAACCAACACCACTATCTGGTATCATATAATCTTTAGCAAAAGGAAAGATTACAATTGTTATCATTAATGCTAAAGAGTTTCTTACTACTCCTGGAACAGAATCGTTTGAAAGAACTGGAGAAGTCATAAATAGAGCTATAATCCTAGCAAATATTAAAAAATATATTTCTGAGTTGTTTGCTAAACTCTCTAAAAACATCTATTTAACTTCAGCAATTAACCCGAGAATCCAGGTAGTTCTATCTATCATGGTGTCACCCATCCATGGTCCAAATATAATTAAAGTAGCAAATATTGCTATAATTTTAGGGACAAATGTTAAGGTCTGATCCTGTATTGATGTTGTAGCTTGAAATATCGATACTATTAACCCAACTATCATACTTATTAATAAAACTGGAGATGAAATTAAAATTATTGTAATTATAGACTGTTTTAAAACCTCTGTTATTACTGCACTATCCATTTATTAACCTACACTTCTAATAAGTGATTTTATAATTAAATCCCAACCATCGACAAGTATAAATAAAATTAATTTAAAGGGCATGGAAATCATTACAGGAGGTAACATTATCATACCCATGGACATTAGTGTTGAAGCAACAATCATATCTATAATTATAAATGGCAAATAGATAAGTATACCCATTTGGAAAGCAATTGTAATTTCGTTAATAACAAAAGCTGGTATTAAAATATATGTAGGGACATCCTCTAAATTTTCCGGAGCAGGTAACTCTCTTATACTCATAAAAAGAGCTATATTATCATGTTTCCCATTTAGTTCTGTAAACATAAATATTCTCAAAGGAGCTTCAACTTCTTTTAACATCTCTTCGGTTGTTATTTCACCTTCTGAAAATGGTTTAAACCCGTTATCATAAATTTGAGTAAATACAGGCCACATAACAAATGTTGTAATAAATAATGCTATTCCAAAAATTACCGAGTTAGGAGGTACTTGCTGTAATGAGAGAGCTTTTTTAACAAAATCAAGTACTATTGCAATTCGAAGGAATCCTGTTAAAAGTACAAGAAGGGTTGGAGATAAGGTTAAAATTGTTAAGAAAAGTAATAACTGTAAAGAAAGTGCAACTTCCGCGTTATCCTCGGCAGACCTAACATTCAAATCTATAAAAGGGATTGATGATATTGTTGTATTCCCCTCTTCAAAAAGTTGGGTTCCATCTGGATTATTTGCAGTTTGGGAAAATAAATTCACCGAAAACAGCATTAAAGTGAGTACAATTAAAATTCTTTTCATCTCCCCCCCAGATTGAAAATTAAAATCTTTCTAATTTTTCTTTATTAGTTACAATATCAGGATTTATTTCTGCTGTTTTTTCATTTAAATTACTATTTTTCTGTAGTTTTTCAGTGAAAAATTGTATAAAACTCTTATTCTCTACATTATCCACGGATAAGTTTAGAGCTATCATATCTTTGGTCTCTTGATCTGTAATTTCGGCTATTCTATTAATTGAACTATCAGTAGCTCCAATTAAAAAAATCTGTTTGCCAACTTCTATTAAATGAAGACCATTAGTTCCTTTTAACATTTTAGTAGAAACGACATGTATTAAATCATTATCCAAACCTATTCTTGAACCACCCACTCTTTTTATAAATCGTAAGACAAAATATAAAATACCTACAACAAATACAAGGACTAAAATTACCATTAAATAATCTGTAATGCTTATTGGATTATTAATGTTTGTACCTTCTGTTTGAGTTTGTACTGCATTTTGATTTATCTTTAGTGTAGTTTCATCAATTTTTTCTTGAGAAAATATATTTAAACTAATAATAAATAAGATTAACAGAAATTTATTTTTCAACTGATTTAGCTCCGGCTGATACAATTTCTGTAACCCTTACACCAAAGTTTTCGTCAATAACTACAACCTCACCCCTGGCAATCAAGTTTTTATTTACTAAAATATCAACTGGTTCACCGGCTAGTTTATCAAGCTCAATAATTGTTCCTTCACCAATACCTAAAATATCTTTTATCTGCCATTTTGTTCTACCAAGCTCTACTGTAAGCTCCATAGAAACATCCATTAAAAGGCCAATATTTCTGCTATCAACACCACTTAAATCTACCTGATTCAAATTAGGATATTGAACACCTTGAACATTTTGTTGCTGATACATTGGTTGCCCATACATCTGTTGTCCCATAGGTTGTCCATACATTTGTTGACCCATAGGTTGACCCATAGGTTGACTCATAGGTTGACCATACATTTGCTGACCCATAGGTTGCCCATACATCTGTTGTCCCATTTGTTGATTATAGGGTTGTTGACCCATTTGCTGTCCCATTTGTTGATTCATCTGCTGAGGATTCATTTGCTGACCCATATTATTTCCTATAGGTTGATTCATCCCCTGTTGAGGAGCTGAACTATTAACCTGTTCACTGAGCACTGACAAAATAGATGATTCAAAAACTTCTGTAAATTGAACTGTACCATCACCCTCTATTTGAATTATCAATTCAACTGTAACAAAATCACCATCTGGAAAACGAACCATCGCTTTTGGAATAGATTGAGCTTCAGGGGAAGAAGGTGAAACATTTTTTTTGGTTATTTTTTCAACTGAAGTTAAAAATGTTCCTGTAATTTGGGATATAGCTTCACCAATTGATGCTAATGCCATTGCATCTAAATCAAGTCCATCTTGACCTGACATTAAACCTGCTATTGTTAATGCACCTTCTTTCTCTATTAAATATAGATGATCTCCAGATGCTTCACCTGTATAATCTAATTTAACTTCAACTATTTCATCTGGTAAATTGGATAATAGACTACTTTTACTTGTAATAGTCGATGAACCAAGAGAAACAGAAACAGTTTTTCCAAGCATCCCCGAAAGAGTTGCTCCAATACCCGATTTTGATTTATCTAATAGTGATACGATATTATCTTTCTCGGAGTCTGATATTTGGGCTGTTGATCCTGAATCAAAGCTATCGCTACCTCCTTGAAATAATAAAGCATCTATTTCATCCTGTGAAAGTGATCCATCACTCATCATTCGTCCATTTCCTCCCCTGATAATTCTTCGAACTCTTCTGGTGTTACATCTTCAAGTTTTTCTGTAATTTGCACAGCTACAGAATTTCCAACCATTCCAGGTCTGCATTTAAATTTTGCTCTGTTACCAATTTTTAATATCATAGGATCACCTATTTTAACATTAGGTAATCTTATTGTATCTCCTGGCTGTATTGAAATTACATCTTTTACCGGAAGTTCCATACTACCAATTTCGGCAGAAAGAAGAACATCTATAACAGAAAGTGATTCTTTTAATATATTTAGGTTCTCTGTAGTAGATCCCCTTCGAATTGTTGAATACATAAATTGTGCAGATAGTTTTGAAATAATTGGTTCTAGCGTTAAATAAGGGATACAAAAATTCATCATACCCTCTACATCTTCAATTCGAGTTTCCAGTGTTACTAAGATAACCATCTCTGTTGGAGGAACTATTTGAGCAAATTGAGGGTTTGTTTCAATATTTCCAAGTCTTGGACGTAAATCTATTACCTGAGACCAGGCTTCCCTTAAGTTCCCTAAAATTCGAACGATTATACTCTCGATAACTGATTGCTCAATATCACTTAATTCCCTGTTAACTTTTGAGTTTTCTCCTGGTCCACCAAATAGTCTATCTATCATAGAAAAGGTTATTGCTGGATCTATTTCCAGAATAGCAGAACCTTTTAATGGATCCATATTTATTAATGCTAATGCAGTTGTAGATGGAATTGATCGTATAAATTCTTCATAAGTTAACTGGTCTACAGAAGCAACATGTACGTTAACTAAAGAACGTAACATAGCAGATAAAGAAGTTGTGGTATGTCTTGCAAATGCATCGTGCATTACAGATACTGTTCGAATCTGATCCTTTGAGAATTTATCAGGACGTTTAAAATCATAAATTTTTATGTTTTTTCTATCCGTGATCTGTTTAGTATCTTCACCTTCCACATCCCCTGCCGAGATTACTGTTAAAAGTTGATCTATCTCGTCTTGGGAAAGAACTTCTGTCATCTACACTCCACCTTAATATGCAAATAAATCAAATTTAGGAAAAACAACCATTTCTATAGGTCCATTTGTTAATATTCTATTTAGTTTCTCTTTTATTTGTAATTTTAAATACTCTTCATTTTCATTGGATAACTCATCTGCTGTTTTACTATTAAAATAACTTCTTATTAAATCTACTATAGCAGGTAATCTTTGAGTAATCTCTGCGGATAAAGCAGCCTCTTTCTCTTCCGGATATCCAAAATCAATTTCAATAATAAAAGATTGAGGTACTTTATCTGCAGTTCTACCCCTTATCTGAGGCATACTTGATCCGTAATACTTCATTAAAGGAGGTTTTGCATTATATTCTTCTGATACTTGAGCAAAACTTTGGGACTGGTTTCCTCTATCAATGACTTTAATTGTTATAACAACAACAGTAACAATAAATATAGTTCCAAGAATAACACCAACAACCCAGGTTAAAATTTTTATTAACCCACTTTTTGATTTTGATCCACCAGAGGGTGCACCACCACCATCAAAACTGTCGTCACCTTCTATAGCATTTGATAATTCTTCTTCATCAGACATACATTACACCTATTATATTTTTTTTAACAATATCAGAAAAAATTACATATTGCAAATGAATAAACACATAAAACTATAAGTGTCCATCTGCTAATACAATTATTTCAACTCTTCTATTATACGCATCACCTTCCGGGGTGCCACTTGTATCTACTGGTACAGTATCTGCAAAAGAAGCAGTACTAAATTGATTTTCTGTAGCTCCAAATTCAACTAAATATTTTAATACATTATTACTTCTGGCACTACCTAATTCCCAGTTACTTGGCCATCTTCCATTGGGATCTACAGCACCAGAATCGGTATGACCTTCTATTCTGAATTTTCTGTCGCTTAACATTGAACTACTAAGTAAATCTGCAGCTTTTTTTAATGTTTCTCTTGATCGTTCTATATCAACTTCTGCACTTGCAGGTCTAAAAAAAGAGTCTCCAGCCAGGGAGATAACAAGTCCTCTTTCATCCTCTTTTATCATAACCTGTTTAGATTGAACTTCTGGTGCAAATAGACTTACAGCTGATTGTCTAGCCTTATCAAGACCCCTACCCTTAGCTTTTGATGGTAATGTCATAACGGAGTGACCAAGTTCGGCCAAATTCCCAACTTCAAGTGTATTTCCACCTTCTAATGGTCCAAGCCCTGTAAATGATGCCAAAATCAATTCCAATCTAGCTCCATCAATAGCTTCGGGATTCATTAAAATAACAAAGAAACACATTAAAAGTGTAACCATATCCCCGTAAGTTGCTAACCAAGCCGGAGCACCATCTTCACATTTTGGACATTTTTTTTCAGGTTCTGCCATTATTACTCTTCTCCACCACCACTAGCAGGTCTCTCATCCGGAGACAGGAATGTATAGAGCTTTTGCTCAAGAATCCTTGGGTTATCTCCAGCTTGTATCGAAAGTATGCCTTCTACCATAATCTCTTTTACAAGCATCTCATTTTCATGTTTATCAAGTAATTTCTTTTGAATAGGAATTAAGAAAAGGTTAGCAAGAATAGAACCATAGAATGTTGTAATAAGGGCAACACCCATGTTTTTACCAACTGAAGAAATATCTTCAAGGTTTGCCATCATTCCAATTAATCCTATTAGAGTACCAATCATACCAAATGCAGGTCCTAAAGTTCCCCAGTTTCCAAAGAAATCAATCCCTTTTTGATGTCTACCTTCAATTTTATCCAAGTCACTATATAATACAGATTTTATTACATCTGGATCTGAACCATCTACAACAAGTCGCATTCCGCCACGTAGGAAATCATCTTCAACATCGTTTAGAGCATCATCTAAACTTAAAAGACCCTCTTTCCTAGCACTTTCAGAAAACGCAACTAATTGATTAATAATCTCTTGCTTATTAAATACTTGCATATTCATAAAAACACCAAATACTTTACCAAGAGATGTTATTCTGCTCATAGGAGACATTGCAAGCATACCTGCAAAAGATCCACCAACAACAATAATTAACGAAGGGGCATCCCAATATAACCCAAGGGCGTTACCTCCAAAGAGAATACCCCATAAAATTAGTCCTAATCCAAGGACAAATCCACCTATTGATGCTAAATCCATTACTATTCCTCGTTTTTAAAACCACCAATCTCTTTTCGGTAGTCTACTATTCTTTTATATATTACTTCGTAACTTTCAGCTACAACCAACTTTTTACCACTTAACATTACAATTGTAGTATCAGGATGGCATTGAATATACTCAATTTGATGGGGATTTAAATAAATTTCCTCCCCATGTTTACCTAAAAAGGTTACTTTAACCATTTAAATTATCTCTTTAATGTCAGAAGCTCTTGTAGCATCTGATCCGATGTTGTAATGGTTTTACTGTTAGCCTGGAATCCTCTTTGTGTTACAATCATATCTGTAAATTCATTTGCTAAATCCACATTACTCATTTCAAGGGCACCAGAAATAAATTTTCCTTTACCAGCTATTCCACTAGGACCAATATTTGCATCTCCAGAGTTATTTGAAACTACAAAATTTGTCTCTCCAACCTTTTCAAGTCCACCAGGGTTTGTAAATGTTGCTAAGGCAACTTGGCCTAAAACTCGGTTAGTTCCATTAGAATATACACCAGTTATATTACCGCTTTGGTCAATTTGAAAGTTCTCTAAATACCCCATTGAATAACCATCCTGAGAGAATGCTTTAGTTGAACTTGTTGAACCATATTGAGTAATTGATGATGTATTACTTCCAACTTCACCAAGATTTAAATTGAATGTTTGTTGTTGAAATCCTTCAACAGCAGTATCTACATTAGAACCTTGTACATCGTAGGTAATCTGTACATTTAAATCCCCAGTATTTATTCCACCGTTAATATCATCACCGGAAAAAGCTCTTTGCAAAGTTCCAAAGTTATCAAACTGCAGCCTGAACTCATTTCCATTTGCTTCTGCTCCACCAATTGAAATTCTTGCATTTGAACCAGCAGCTGTCTCTCCATCGATAGTTGCTGTTGCAATCCATTGGTTATTAAAATCTGGATCTTTAATAAAATCCACTCTTAATTTATGTTTCTCTCCAAAAGAGTCATACACATCCTTGGTAACAGTCCATGTACCCTTTGCAATTTCAGCCTCTGATGCTCCTGGAGGTATTACAGGTGTTGTTTTCTGAAGATTACAAGCATATTCTACTTCAGTTGTTGCCCTTGCTGCATCTTTACCACCAATAGGTATAAATAGATCACCAGGATCCGAAGCTGTATTAACAACACTTTCCCCATTAATAACTTCTGCTGACCATCCCTGTACTTTAAAACCATTTGCAGGATTAACAAAGGTACCATTTTTATCAACACCAAATGCACCGGCTCTTGTATAAACTTCTTTATCTCCATTTTTTAAGATAAAGAAACCATCACCCTGAATTGCTAAATCTTCTCTAACTCCAGTTGTTTGTAATGACCCTTGAGTATGAATTGTATCTATAGATGCAACAGACATTCCAAGACCAACTTGTTTTGGGTTTACACCACCTAACTCTTCTGTAGGTTTAGATGCTCCTGACATATTTTGAGAAACCATATCCTGAAATGTTACTCTACCTTTTTTAAAACCTATAGTATTAACATTTGAAATATTGTTACCTAAAACATCCATTCTTACTTGATGGTTTTGTAAACCAGCAACACCTGAATATAATGATCGCATCATAAGCTAAACTCTCCTTACTCTCTTACTACGTCTACTGATGAGTAGTCATAAAATCTATTATTAACCTGTATCTGAGGATATTCCCCACCTGTAACAGCTTCAACTCTTCCTGTTATTGCTACACCGCCTGCGCCTTGGAGTGTCACATTTTTTCCTAGTAAAGAGACAACCTGATTGCCTGCTAATTGACTCGATACCTTTGAAAATTCTGTATTTAAATTTTTCATCTGTTCAAGAGAAGAGAATTGTGCCATTTGTGCAATGAATTCTTTGTCTTCCATTGGTTTTGTAGGATCTTGATTCTGTAATTGAGTAATTAAAATCTTTAAAAACTCATCTTTCCCCATATCCTGTTGCTTAACCGTTCCATTGCTAAGTGCCTTATTAAAGTTATTTACCTCTGAAGTAACATTAGTAAACTCAGCACCAAACATATTTACATTTGACATCTCTTCCCCCCTAAGCCGTTAAATTTATTCCTGCAGTTGGTAGTCCATATCTTACTACCTGACCGTTATCATTAAATCTTTTTAATCTTTCACTAAAATATTGCTTATTATTTTTACTATCATCTCTATTCCTAGAACTATCTTTATCGCTTAAGGAAAGCTCCAGTTTTGCTGAATCGTAACCCTCTTTTTCAAGTGCCCTTGTTAAGCTGGCCATATTTTCTTGAAAAATTTCTTTTACACTATTATTTTCGACAACAATTTGTCCTGCTAAACTATTTTCGTTTAAATTAAGATTAATTTTTACTTGTCCTAAACTCTCTGGCTTAAGAATTAATTTAATCTCTCCAATATTATTATCTTTTAATATAAACCGGCTTTGTTTAACAATTTCGTTATTACCAAAATCCCTTAGTTGTTCTTTTAATAGAGTAGAAAATTCTTTTGTTACAGGAGCTTGTGGTTTTGAATTATCACCTTCAAAAGAGATGTCTTTACTCCCAAGTATAATTGATTCACCCTCAGTCTCAATTTTTAAAACTTCATCACTATTATTTTTAACTATTTCCTGGGTTTTAACACTTGCTTTCTCGGGATTAACTATATTTTCATTAAGTTTACTATTTCTTAAATCCTTCACCTTGGTAATATTGTTATCAGATTTTTTTTCATTTTTATTAGATACTTTATTTTCTAAATTAGTTTGAGAATGAATATTTGCACTGGTTTTAGTTATTGATGATGTTAAATCTTTTGAAATCTTTTCATTTGAACCAATATCAGATTTTTTTTCAGAAATTTTATCTATTTGTGCCTGGGCAGTCTCTTTTTTATCTATAGTATGAGGATTTGTATTGTGCATAATTAATTGAACTTGATTTGCAGAATCCTTTTCACTACTGTTTAACTTCTCATTAGAATCTGTTTTACTATTACTTTTTAGTTTAGATTTAATATCACGACCAAGTTCAGTTTTAGAGTTATTCTTTAATGATAATGTTGATTCTAAATGAATATCAGGTTTTTTTTGAACTTCGCTAGATAATGCAAGATCTTTACTCTCTTTTTTAATATTATTTGGAGCATTTTCAACAACAACCTTTTTCGAATTATTTTTCTCTTCTATTTTTTGGCTATTTGAAATTTTACTTTTATTATCTAATTCAGTTTTGAAACTTTTATTATCAACCCGTTCATTTTGTAGATTTTTTCTACTATCCAACCCTTCCGTCTTCATTCCGGTTGAGTTGGTCATTGATATCATTCTCATGAATTCTCCTATAACTCTTTATAAATATCGTTATATTTGAAAAACTCATTAGTAAAATGATTTAATTATTGAAATATTTTATTTTTAAACCAATTAAAACCGCTGCAGATGTAAGAGTTATTACAGACAACACAATCCATGAGTTGTAAATCCCTACAATTTCAATACTTCTTTCTGTTAAAATTATTCCTAATGTACCAATAGTTGTTAAAATAATTGAAAAAACACTACTCAATCTACCCCTAAAATTTTCCGGAGCATTATTAACAATAAAAACTGTAGAGTTAGTAAAAATAAAAACCTCCCCTATACTCCATAATATAGTAGCTAAAACAAATGATTGGTATGATGTAGTAAAAGCATAACATCCAAACCCTAAACTAAAGAGAATTCCACCAATGATTATTTGAGTTAAGTGGGAGACTTTACTAAATAATTTATTATGAAATAGAGCGAGCACAGTTGCTGTTATAGCATTAGTACTTATTAAAAATCCGAATAAAACAGGTCCATCGGTATGGAATCTTTCATTCATAGTTAAAGGCAAGGCAAACTTTGTCTGTTCAAATACAATTAGCATAATTGAACAAAAAATCATATATAAGAATAAAGGTATCCTTTTTTTCAATATAGAAATAATATTTCCAATTTCTGCAACTTCGTTTTTACCAATTGTACTAGCTCTTTTATCCTTTAAATTTGATACTTTTATACCAAAAAATACTAGAATTACACCTAAAAACATAGTAATTGCATCACCTAAAAACATTATAGTTGTGTTATAATTATATAAAAATCCGGCAATTGAGAGACCAATAGCAACACCTATATTTATACCTATATACCGAACAATGTAACCTAATTTTCTTTGGTGTGGTGGTAACAAATCAGAAATCATGGCAGTAGTTGGAGGTTTTACCATAGATGTTGTAAATGAGAACAGAATAAGTAGTGGAACTGCAATCTCTGGTTTTTTAACAAACCCGCAAATAGTTAAAATTAAAGCAGATACAAATTCGCTAAATACAAAAACATATTTACTATTAAAGTGATCATTTAATTTTCCACCTAAATAACTACCAGGTATTTTTATAAATCCACTAATAGATACAATAACACCTGTAACAGGAAGGGAAAGATTGAGTTTCTGAGATAAATATAATGCTAAAAATGGAACAACAAAATCACCAGTTCTATTAATTAATGTAGCGACACTTAAAATATATATTTCTTTTGGTAATTGTTTGTATTCTTCAATAAATTTAAACATAA
>JAFGYD010000221.1 GCA_016936295.1 Spirochaetales bacterium
AATTGTAAATGATCTGCTCGAACTCCTAGTTTCTCGGTATAGTATGCTTTTCTAGCCTCCATCCAATACTCAAACCACTTGTCATCAGTTCCCGGTTTAACAAAAAACTGCATTTCCATCTGTTCAAATTCACATGTTCTGAAAATAAAGTTTTTTGTAGTAATTTCATTTCTAAAAGCTTTACCTACTTGTGCGATTCCGAATGGTATTTTAACCCTTGAAGTATCAACAACATTTTTAAAGTTCACAAAAATACCCTGAGCTGTTTCAGGTCTTAAATAAACTTTTAAAGATGAATCCTCAACTGCTCCCATTTGCGTAGAAAACATTAAGTTAAAATTTCTTGGTTCAGTTAATTCTCCACCACATTCAGGACACTCTTTATTATCAACATAGTGCTGTTCAAGTTTATCCTCTCGAAATCTCATTTTACATTTTTTACAATCAACTAATGGATCTGAAAAGTTTGCAACATGTCCCGAAGCCTCCCATGTTCTTGGGTGCATCATTATTGCAGCATCAAGACCAACAATGTTTTCATGATTTCGTGTCATTTCCTTCCACCAAATCTCCTGAATATTCTTTTTAAGCTCTACACCTAAAGGTCCGTAATCCCAAGTTGCTGAAAGACCTCCATATATTTCCGATGAAGGATATACAAAACCCCTTCTTTTACAGAGGGAAACAAGCTTTTCCATTGAAACGCCAGATTCATCTGTCATATTATTTGCATTTAATTTTTTCTCTTTAGCCATATTTTACTCCTGTTTTAACACTTCCAGGGCATTTTTAACCCTTTCAATTGCTTTTTCATAACCTAATAATTTTATTGATTCAAAAAGTGGTGGAGATGCCTTAGTTCCTGTAACAGCAACTCTAAGAGGCATAAACATATCCCCTACTTTTACTCCTAGTTCATCGCATTTATTCTTAAAAATTTCTTCATTCTCTTCAGGAGTATGATTATTAAAATCTTCTAGTAATGAAATTGTGTGTGATAAAATATTTATCACTTGAATTTTTTCCATTTTTTTAGGTACTAAAACCTCTAAATCATAGGTCTCAATATCATTAAAAAGGAAATTAATACAGTCAACAATGTCAGTGGTTAATGTTAATCTCTCCCTAAAAATAGGCATTGCATTTAAAAATATACTTTTTTGAGAGTCTGAGATAGGATTTGAAACAACTCCCTCTTTTTCCAGAATAGGAATTAATAACTCTTCTAATCTGGAATCATCTAATTTTCTTAAATATTGCCCATTAAACCAATCAAGTTTTTTGTAGTCAAATATACCTGGTGATTTACTAATTTTTTCAAGACAGAATAACTCTTCAAATTCTTCTTTTGTAAAAAACTCTCTCTTATCATCAAAAGACCAACCAACTAGTGTAACATAGTTAATTAATCCCTCTTTAATATACCCACCTTCTCTAAATTGAATTAAGGAAGTAGCCCCGTGTCTTTTAGATAATTTTTTCCCATCTTTTCCCATTACCATAGGTAAGTGGGCATAAATAGGAGGTTCCCAACCAAAAGCATTATATAGCATTACATGCACAGGTCCCGAAGGAATCCACTCTTGAGCTCTTAGTATATGTGTTATTTTCATTAAATGGTCATCTATTACATTTGCTAAATGATACGTAGGAAAACCATCAGCCTTCATTAATATAGGATCTACCATAACATCTTTATTTTTTCTTGTGATTTTACCTAAAACTATATCATCGAAAGATGTTTTTCCCTCTGTTGGAACTTTTAATCTTAAAACAGGTTTAACACCTTGAGAAATAAGTTTATCTCTTTCTTCATTAGTAATATGTTGGCACTTTCTATCATATCCGGGATCTAACTTATTCTCTTGCTGATACTCTCTTAATTCATTCAATCTCTCTTCAGTACAATAACAATAATAGGCATTCCCAGATTCTACAAGTTTTTGTGCATATTCCCGGTATATTTCAGTTCTTTCAGATTGCACATATGGACCATATTCTCCACCTTTTACCGGACCTTCATCATAATCGATGCCAAGCCACTCCAAAGTATCGTATAAATCTTGTAAAGATTCTTCAGAATATCTTGTTCTATCAGTATCCTCTACCCTTAATATAAATTTACCACCATTCGCCTTTGCAAAAAAGTAGTTAAATAACGCAGTCCTAACTCCACCTATATGTTGTAACCCAGTTGGAGATGGTGCGTATCGAACCCTAACTTCCATAGGGAACCTCCTTGTTTATTGTATGAAGACTTATTATATATAAAAACCTAGCGTTCTAACAAGAGAACTTACGAATTTGCCTTTTTTAATACATGCATTCTTCTCTTTGACAGATAATTCTCTATACGATCAAAGGCTTCTTTTAAAACCTCTATTTCAGCTAAAAAGATTATTCGGAAATGATCTGGAGTATCCATATTAAAACCTGATCCCTGAACCAAAAGAACTTTAGTTTCAATTAATAAGTCCTTAATAAACTCGGAGTCATCTAAAATCCCATACATTTCTGCATCAATCTTAGGGAAACAGTAAAGGGCAGCCTTTGGTTCAGTACAAGTTACACCCGGGATTTTAATTAATCTATCGTAGCAATATTTTTTTTGTTCATATAGTCTCCCACCCTTTCTTGTAAGTTCATATATAGATTGAAATCCTCCAAGAGCAGTCTGAATTCCTAATTGACCAGGTACATTAGCACACAATCTCATATTAGAAAGCATGGTTATGCCCTCAATATAATCTTTTGCAAGACTTTTATCCCCAGATAAAATCATCCAGCCAGATCTGTATCCTGCTGCTCTATATGCTTTAGATAAACCATTTAGAGTAATACAGAATAGATCGTCGCATAGACTAGCAATAGATGTATGTTCATGACCAAATGTAATTTTATCGTATATTTCATCAGCAAAAATAATAAGTGAATGTTTTCTTGCAAGTTCAACTATTTCGGATAAAATCTCAACAGGATATAAACTTCCAGTAGGGTTATTTGGATTAATAACAACTATACCCTTAGTGGTTTTAGTAATTTTTGATTCTATATCCTTTATATTAGGATACCAGTTATTGTCTTCATCGCATTTATAATGTATAACTTTTCCACCTGAAAGGGTGGCTGCTGCTGTCCAGAGAGGATAATCTGGTGCTGGTATTAAAATTTCATCACCATCGTTTAATAAAGCCTGCATAGATATACTAATAAGTTCACTTACACCATTACCTATAAAAATATCCTCAACATCAACATTTTTTATTCCCTTTTTTTGACATTCATGCATAACTGCTTTTCTTGCAGAAAAAAGACCGTTAGATTGGGAATAACCATCAGCTTCTGAGAAATTTCTTATAATATCCCTGCTAATCTCCTCAGGAGTTGCCAAACCAAAGGGTGCAGGATTCCCTATGTTTAATTTAATTAATCTATATCCATCTTCTTCAAGGCGTTTTGCCTCGTCATAAATAGGACCTCTTATGTCGTAACATACATTTTTCAACTTGTTTGATTTGGTAATTTTATACATTTTTTTCCCTCAAAAAAATATTTATCATACAATACTATAAAAAGATACAAAAATGTGCAAATATATATTAAAGTTAATAAAGATAAAACCGTAAATAAGATATAGGGAGAAGTAGATAGAAGTGGTAAAAACGTCAATAACTCAGCTAAAAATTAATCATTACTACAATGTTGACCTGTATTTAGATAAAAACTTTTTATTACTGCCTGTAGATGTTCAATTTACAAAAGATATTGCGGATAATTTAAAAAAGTGGAATATTCGTAATGTACTATCCCACAATGAACTTCAGGAGATTGCAGAACAGGATAGGGTTGCACCTCTTTCATTTACATCTTCAATTACAGCAGGTGTTGAAGAACAGCAAGGAAAACAAAAAGCAGAAATATTTTTTAGAAAAAACCTTGAATATGTAAATTCTCTGTTTAGGGATTTTAGAAACAATGAAAAGCTAAATCTAAACCAAGTAAGTGATAAAATAAAAGAGATTATAAAAGAGGTTAAAACCGAACCAGTATATATTCTAAGGTTAGCTAGTTTACCAGGATTTAATTTTGATTATATGGTAACTCATGCAACTAAAACCACAATTTTAAGTCTAGCAATGGGTGATAAATTAAAACTTCCACAACATAAACTTGTTGAACTGGGAATATCCTGTTTATTTCATGAAATTGGTTTACTCAAATTACCAGAAAGACTTTACAACGGAGCTGGGGTAATTAACGAGGACGAGAAAAAATCACTATCCACACACACAATATTAAGTTTTAGAATTCTTAAAACCCTAAATGTTTCCAGGGATGTTCTTTTAGGTGTATTAGAACATCACGAAAGGGAAAATGGGACAGGATATCCACAAAAGTTATCTGGTGATAAAATATCACTATTTGGAAAAATAATATCAATTGCATGTTCATTCGATGCACAAATAAGTGATAGACCTTTTAGAAAGGGAAAAGATGCACATACAAGTCTTGTAACAATGATGCAACAGATGAATGTAATGTATGATGATAAACTATTAAAACTATTAGTTGGTATTTTAACAATCTACCCTCTTGGATGTTATGTTCAAATGGACAATGGTTCTGTTGCTAGATCTGTAGGGATAAATCAGGAAAATACAACTTTTCCTATGATGCAGCAAATTACAACAACATCAAATTTGGTATTAACAGAAAGGCCTATATTTGCCATAACCGATAGCAATAAGGGACAGGTAAAGAAAGTTTATTCAATATCTGAAGCTAAAGAGTTTGAAGAAAAATACGGTATAAATTGAACACTTTTGATACAGCTATAATCAAGTTTTTAGAAAATAGAGATCCTATATTTCTAGATTCTTTTATCTACTCTCCAACACAATTAATTGAGTGTAAATTAATATCTGAAGATGATATTTTGAAGGAAGAAGCAATATATATCCTTGATTCACTAAATTCTTTTAATAATGGTATTTTTAACTCGGATAATGAATATAATCTGGAAACCATTAATGAGGATTCTCCTTTATATTCATGGAAATATGGAATTTTAGCTATAAATGAATTTTATAATGAACGCTATTTTAAAGCCACGGAATACCTTAATGAAATTAGGGATAATTCACCCTTAAGGAAATTATCTAAATACTTATATTATAAATCGGAATCAGCCCTATTTACACAAGATTCAAATCTCAACAGTAGTGTAGATGCCTTAAAAGATGTTATTAACAATAAAATGGAAGATCTTTATTTTAGTAGTGTAAAAATATTATTTAAAGATTTAAATGTTAAATCGATTAAAGATAAGCATGATATAGCTCTTACAGTTATAGAGGAATCACTGGATTTTATTTCAATTGATATTATATATGAAACATTTGCAGTAATACTGACCAAACGTGAAGCATCAAGGCTAATGGCATTAGGCACAATATTAAGAAATCCAGCGAATGGACTTAAATATTTCTTAGAATATTTCATTTATGAGGATTTTACAGATTCCAACGACTTAAAATTAATTGCATTAACATCTATTATATCTGAAATAACAAATCAACTAATAAAAGATAATTTTAAATTTATAACTACATTGGAAAAAAATAATTTTAAAAGAGTTAGTAATAAATTCCTGGATAAGCTAGATGCATTTAGTCGAGAAAAGATTCAAAGAAATCAAGATCCATTAAAGACAATAAAAAAAGCCCTTATATTGAGGAAAAAGTCAGAAAAACTTTTTCTTGATACAAATATTAAACAAGGAGAATTATTTAAGTGAGTTTCAAATATACAGTTTTCGATGAACTTAATTTAGATTTTGATCCCTACGAAGAACTAAAGATTTCACATGACATAATCGATATTAACGATGAAACAGTAAAAGATGCGTATAAGCTTTGTAAAAATGGGACGTCACCCGAAATAAAGCAAAAAGTTGAATTATCATACAAAATATTAAAAACAAAAGAGAGCAGAGCCCGGTTTAAATTACTAGGGAATACCCCCCTGGAAAATTTAGATAATATTAAAGTGTACGGATACAAACCCAAAAGACTGGAAACATGGGAGTGGTTTAAATTAATAAAAAATTAACGATGATGTTCCTCAACATGGATTTTAGCAACTTCTAAAACCTGAATTAAACAAGGATCCTCTAGTCTATAGTAAACATTTTTGCCTTCCTGTCTTCTAGTTACAATCATCTTATCCTTAAGAACCCTTAAATGATGACTTATAGCTGGCATACTCATATTTAATAACTCTGAAAGCTCTAATACTCCTAACTCCTCTTCTTTTAAAAAATACATTATTTTTAATCGAGTAGGATTACCCATAACTTCTAAATGTGAAGAAACACTTAATATTGTTTCATCTGTGGGAATTTTATTAATATCTACCATTTATTTTTTATCCTCTCTACAACTTCGTTGTGACGAACCTCATCGGACTTCTCTATAATAAATTCTGCTACAGACTCTCCATCCAGTTTACAAATTTTCTTTAAATCCATTCTGGATCCATGGGTTAAAAAGGAACTATTTACACCTAGTATATATATATTCGGATTTATTCCTCTCGAGGTAGATTGTATCTCCTCACCAATCCCACCTTTTACAATAGCATCCTCTAAAACTACAACCATTCTATAACTTTTTAAAAGTTTCTGAATATCTTTATCAGCAAGAGGTGATAAAATTCTTAGAGAATATACATCGCAGCTAATCCCCTTGGATTCAAGTATTTCAGAGGCTATTTTTGCCTCATTAACCAGTTCTCCATAGGTTATAATTAAAAATTGATACTTATTTTTAGTGATAAGAATACCTTTATTCAATTCTTCAATTTCAGTAAAACTATCATCTATAACAAAGTCTTTAGGGTACCTAATAACCGAAAGATTCTTAAGAGTTAATGCATATTCAAACATTATATCAAGCTCAGACGCTGTAGCTGGAGCCATGATTGTTATTCCTGGTATACTTTTTAATAGTGAGATATCAAATAACCCCTGGTGAGCCTCTCCATCTGCAGGAACAATACCAGCCCTATCTAGGACAAATATAACTGGTAATCCTGGAATTGCAACATCGTGAATAATCTGATCTACAGATCTCTGTATAAAGGTTGAATAAATTGCAACTACTGGTTTCATTCCAGCTATTGCCATTCCTGCAGCCATAGTCACTGCATGCTCTTCTGTGATCCCAACATCAAAACTTCTTTTAGGATACTTGTTAAAAAACTGGGTTAAACCTGTTCCAGTCATCATTGCGGCCGTAATAGCTACAATTTTATCATTCATTTCACCGTATTTAATAATAGTATCTGAAAATGCCTGGGTAAAAGTTTTAGTGCTTGTTTTAACCCCTTTTACTCCTAGTTCTGGATCAAATGTGGAAACACCATGATATTTATCTGGAAATTTTTCTGCTAGTTCATATCCTTTACCTTTTTTTGTGATTATATGTATAAGAACAGGTTCATTTAATAATTTTACTCGTGTAAATATTGTTTCCAACTCTTTTAAATTATGACCATCGATAGGTCCAATATATTTTAATCCTAAATCTGTGAATATATTTGATTTATAGAAGAAAGTTTTAACTGATTTTTTCCATCTCATTATCATGCTATAAAATTGTTTACCAATAAACGGAATATGAAGCATAACAAAATCAGCAAAACGTCTAAAACGTTGATACCCCCTGGTAGTTGTAAGTTTACTTAAACTGGATGACATTGCTCCAACGCTACCATCAATAGACATATTATTATCATTTAGTACAATTATCATCTTCTTTTTCAAATGACCTAAATGATTCATTGCCTCATATGCCATTCCACCAGTTAATGATGCATCACCTATTATTGGGATTATATAGTTGAAATTCCCTTGAAGCTCTTCGCCAAGTAATATACCTAAAGCAGATGAAATTGAAGTAGATGCATGCCCTGCATCTACAAAATCATGTGGACTTTCATATCTTCTTGTAAATCCACTCATTCCGCCAAACTGTCTATTTTTTTCAAATAAATGTTTTCGACCTGTTAATATTTTATGTGTATAACACTGATGGCCTACATCAAATATAAATTTGTCATTGGGTGAATCAAAAACTCTATGTAACGCAAGTGTTAATTCAACAATTCCAAGATTTGAGGCAAAATGACCACCTGTTTTACTTATGTTTTCAATTAAAAATTGACGTATTTCTTCTGTTAATTTACTAAGTTCCTTTTGAGAAAGATTTTTTATATCTTTTGGACTCTCAATTTGGGATAGGATCTGATAATCAGACAAGGAACTCTCCTTAATTATTAAATTTGATTAAAAAAAATAGACAGCTCAAAATCATAGAGCTGTCTTAATAATTTTTTTAGTCATAAACTATTTATGCTTATGTCTGTTTTTTCTTAGCTTTTTCTTTCTCTTATGAGTAGCTATTTTTTTTCGCTTTCGCTTTTTACCACAAGGCACTGGAATACTCCCTCAGTCTAAACTGTTATAAAACTTAAATCATTATGCAAATGATTCAACCTATAGTCAAGAGCTCATTTGAATAAACTCTTCTACTAA
>JAFGYD010000222.1 GCA_016936295.1 Spirochaetales bacterium
ATGAGTGAAAGCATTATGGTTTCCCATTCTGGTTTGGAGAGTGAGGTTGAGAAAAGAACTAAAGAGTTGGAGAAGTCCCAAAAACAGCTAATTCTTTTAGAGAGAATGGCAAACCTTGGAGGTTTAGTTGCAGGTGTATCCCATGAAATTAATACACCTTTAGGAATTATTGTTACATCGGCATCATTTATGAATGATGAAGTAAGAAATTTAAATAAAAATTTCGAGAATGGACATTTAACTAAAGCACTATTTAACGATTTTTGTAATAATGCTACAGAATCTTCAAGCTTGATTCTATCTAATAGCAGAAGAGCCTCCGACCTTATTAAGAGTTTTAAAAAAGTAGCTGTAGATCAGGCAAGTGATGATAAAAGAGTTTTTAAAATTGGGTTATATACCCAGGAAATATATACCAGTTTATACCATAAATTTAAGAAAACCGCTATTGACGTCAATATACATTATGAAACTGATATAGATGTAAATAGCTATCCAGGAGCCTATTCCCAAGTAATAACAAACCTTCTTATGAATTCTCTTTTCCATGGATTTCCTGTAACCAAGGAAGGGAAAATAGATATTGGAATTGAACATATAGATGATAATGTAAAAATTATTTATACTGATAATGGAGAAGGTATTTCGGAAGAGCATTTAGCAAAGATATTTAATCCCTTCTTTACAACTAAAAGAGATGAAGGAGGAAGTGGTTTAGGTTTGAATATTGTGTATAACATTGTTACTCAAAAGTTAAATGGAGATGTTCTTTGCGATAGCAAGAAGGGTGAATATACCACATTCAAAATTACTTTTCCTATAATAAATGAAACAACCGAACTGTAGCAAGTGCGAACATTTTTACATAACACTGGATGAAAGATTTCCAAGAGCATGCAAAGTTTTTAATATAAAAACCTATTCATTTCCATCTGTTGATGTAAGAAGATTAACAGGATATAATTGTCCAGTATTTAAAGAGAGAATTACTAAGAGTAAAGAAGTAATTAGGGATATAAATAACATAGATAGATTTGCCTAAGAGGAGTCGTGTAGTGCAATTTAGACCCTATGGAGATACAGGGCGGGTATTGTCCTGTCTTGGTGTTGAGATTTCAAGTAATATCAAGACACAACATCAATATAATTTAATTTTGGAAAGAGCATTTAGCCGGGGTATAAACTATATACAATTTGATTATAAAATGCTTAGACGATTTATCAATCTTAAAGAGGGTTTAGATAAATCTAAACATGAAAATTCAGTTGATATTGGGGTCGTTGTCCCATCGAATATAATAAAAATTAAAAATATACTAAAGAAAATAACCAAACAATTAGATACACCATCCATCGATTTTTTAATAATACAGGGTAAGATCTCTGACTCAATACTAATAAACAGATTCCTCACACTATTAAAAAAAGATAGCAGGGTGAGACATATTGTTTTTTGTGTTTCCGATGTAAGTAAAGATATAGACAAATTGGAACATATGGAAGGTTTAGATGGTGTTAACTTTAGGGGAAACGCAGTTCTTAAAGCATTAAAAAAAGACTATTCGTTAAATATAGAAAAAGGGACAAGTGTTCATAATATCTACTCGGGTGATAAATACAAGGCTGAAAACTCTTTAATTTTTATATCAAAAGCTTTGGCTAATAGTGATATACATCTTGTAACCCACAGATTTATAAACTCCAGAGAAGTTGATTTTGTTGTTGATTATATAGAAAAAGAAGAGAGCCTAGATGATAGAGTTTTAACAGATGAGGATATATTAAGCCATGTTAAAGAATCAGAATATTATGAAGTTCTTAAGGGGCAAAAATCAATGTTTAAAAAGATAAAGTCAATTTTTAGAAAGAAGAGGTCTTTAATAAATGTTTAACAGAAAGAGTTTGTACCTTTTTTTACTCTCCCTAACAGTATGTTCCATACTATTTACTGGGCTTTTCCCATATGTTTTTGGTCTATCTTTATTAATTGTGGTATTTATGAACAGAGGTATTGCTTATACCTTAATTGCCAATAAAGCTCTAACAGAAAAAAAAATAGACAAAGGATATAAATATTTAACAAAGGCATATAAAACTAATGGTGTACCACACATAGTTGTAAATGGTTACATCTACATTAGTATGAAGTTAGGGTTTTTTGATGTAGCAGAAGAAGCAATAGACCGTGTTTTAAGTGGAAAAATACATTATAAACTTAAAGATGGGCAAAAAAACATGATTTTAACCCAAAAAGGGATCTTGGAGTGGTGTAAAGGCGATATAAAGAAAGGTCTTGAAATATTGGAATCCCTATATGTTAATAGTTATAGAACGTCGGTTTTTTATGGTAATTATGGCTGCTTATTATACTTGGATGGTCAATATAAAAAAGCTGAAGAGATCTCCCTAGAGGGATACGATTTTGGATCTACCGATAAAGTTACCCTGGATAATTTAGTTGCAGTTTATATAGCGTTAAATGAGCTTGATAGTGCAGAAAAGTATTTAAATGAGATATTGGATCTAGCACCAACTTTTGCAGAAGCCTGGTTTCATGCTGCTACTTTTGAATTTATCCATGGAAATATACAAAAAGCAGAAGAGCATTTAGATAAGGCTCGAAAATACGAATTATCAAAAATTTCATCAATTTCAGTGGAAGATCTTGATAATTTAGAATATAAAATCAAGGCAGCCAAGTAACATTTACATTATAATTAGATTAGGAGTTCTTATGTCTAATCTAATTAATTTAAGAAAATTTGTTGCCCCTGAAATTATCTTTGGTAATGGAGCAAGGCACTTGGCTGGACAATTCGCCTCCCAATACAGTGCAAAGAGAGTTTTGGTTGTTACAGACCCGGGAGTTATTAGCTCAGGCTGGATCTTGGATGTTCAAAAAAGTCTGGATGAGTATGGGATTACATATTTTATATTTTCTAATGTAACTCCAAATCCAAGAGCTACCGAAGTAGAAGAGGGTGCTAAATTTTACAAAGAGAATAACTGTAATGTAATTCTGTCCATAGGGGGTGGAAGTCCCATGGATTGTGCCAAAGGTATAGGTATCACAGTTTCAAATAATAAAAACATCCTGGAGTTCGAAGGGGTAGATAAAATAGGAATACCTGTTCCACCACTAATATTTATTCCTACAACATCTGGTTCCAGTGCCGATGTATCCCAATTTTGTATAATTAGTAATAGGGAGGAACTTGTTAAAATTGCTATAGTCAGTAAAGCAATTGTACCAGATGTGGCATTGATAGACCCTGAAACAACAACAACTATGTCTCCATACTTAACTTCGTGTACAGCAATTGATGCCCTTGTTCATGCTATTGAAGCCTATGTGTCTACAGGTAGTGGTCCACTTACAGATAACTATGCCCTAGAGGCCATAACACTAATTTATACATATCTTCCACTACTAATTAATGATTCAACCAATAAAATTTATAGGGAAAAAATTATGTTAGCCAGTATGAAAGCAGGTTTAGCCTTTTCAAATGCGATTCTAGGTGCTGTTCATGCTATGTCCCACAGTTTAGGTGGATATTTAGATCTAGCCCATGGAGAGTGTAATGCCATGCTACTAGAGCATGTTATTAATTTCAACTTTGATAGTGCTGTTGAAAAATATAAAAAAATAGGAGAGATATTTAAAATAGATTCAAAAGGTTTATCTAATAAAGAGATTAAAGATAGACTAATAACTCAAATTATAGAATTAAAAAGAAAGGCGGGGATTACTGAACAGTTGGCTGCAAAGGGAGTGTCGTTACAGGATATTCCAACTCTTTCCAGTAAAGCAATAAAAGATGCCTGTATGATAACAAATCCTAGAAAACCCAATTTAGACGATGTAAATACAATTTTCAAGGAAGCACTATAACTATGAGTAGCGAGAATAATGAACTTCTAAATTTAATAGGTCTTGGGAAATCATCTGCAAAGAAAACCTATTACAAAGAGCTCGAACATGAAAAACTATATTCAAATAGTATTATTGACGCTGCAACATTAGTTGCAATCATATCTACTGATACAAATGGAGTAATTACAAAATTCAATAAAGGCGCAGAGATAATGCTTGGATATAGTGCAAATGAGATAGAAGGTAAATGTTCTCCCTTAAAATTCCACGATATTTCAGAAATAGAGAAACGAAGTTCCGAGCTAAGTAGTCTATATAAAAAGGAGATAAATGGGTTTGAAGCCTTTATCTATTTGGCAAACCTTAATGGAAGCGATGAAAGAGAGTGGACATATATTAAAAAAAATAGTGAAAAGATAATTATTACTCTTCTAGTAACCGCAATTAAACGTAATGAGGATACAGTTATAGGATATTTAGGAATTGCAAAGGATATAACCTGGGAGAAAGAGTCAAAAAATATAATCATCAGTATGATGGATGCTATGCCATCAATGATTGTAGGTGTAGATCATAATTTACAAATAACCCATTGGAATAAGACTGCAGAATTACTTACTAATAAAAAATTAGATCATGTATTAGGCCGGGATGTTTGTAGAGAGATTCCAAATTTCTCAAATTATAGAACAATTTTGACCGAAACCATGGAAGGTATGAAAAACTTTAATAGAAGAGTTTCGGTGGAAGCAGATTCAGGTCAGAAAGAGTTCTACGATTTAAATTTTTCACCCTATATTACTAATGAAATAAAAGGTTTGGTAATTAGAATTGATAACGTAACTGAACGAATAAAAATGGAAGAGATGATTGTACAGTCCGAGAAAATGATGTCTGTAGGTGGTTTAGCTGCAGGAATGGCTCATGAGATAAATAATCCATTGGCAGGGATAATTCAAAATGCTCAAAATATAGAAAGAAGATTATTTGAACCAATAACAAAGAATGTAGCAGAGGCAAATAATTTAGGACTGGATTTTAACTCAATAGTAAAATATATGGAAAATAGAGGCATAAATAAAATGGTTGACGGTATAATATCCTCTGGTCTTCGAGCCTCGGAAATTGTTCAAAATATGTTAAGTTTTTCAAAAAACAGTAATAATAAATTTGTAAAAATAGGTTTAATTGAACTTATAGATAAGACTATTTCCATAATAAAAAGTGATTTCCACTATGTTAAGAGCCTGGATTTTAACAATATTATAATTAAAAAGGATTATGATAAGGATATGCCACCAATTAGCTGCGATTCCAGTAAAATTCAGCAAGTTATATATAATCTATTAAAAAATGGTGCAGAAGCCATGGCTCATGTAGAACATCCAATATTTTTAGTTAAAGCATATAAAAAGAATGAATGGCAATTTATTGAAATAGAGGATAACGGAGTTGGAATGAGTGAAGAAATTCAGCGAAGAATCTTTGAACCTTTTTTTACAACAAAAGGTTTATCCAAAGGTACTGGTTTAGGTATGTCTGTATCCTATTTTATTATAAAAGACCTGCATAATGGAGAATTAAGTGTTGAATCTGTGCAAAACAGATGGACAAGGTTTACAATTAAATTACCAGATAAGGAGTAACAGTATGTTTTTATTCAGAAATTTTGAGTTATTTATTAGTGAGACTTTTTATGTTTTAGTAATTCCATTTATTTTTTGGTGTATTAATAAATCTATGGGGAAAAGGCTTCTTATTTTACTATTATTAACATCCTATATAAATATATTAATTAATAGCTTCTTTAGTGGTGATAAAGTATACATGGCAATAATGACAATTACTGTTTTTTGGGGATATTTAGGTTATCTATCTAAAAAGAATATTAACAAAATAACAATACTGATTTTAATAGCTGCTATTTGCATTGGTAGTAATATATTTAACAATTATAGCGTAGCAGGTATACTTCTCTCTGTAGTTATATCGGTTATAATCATTACTCTTTTTGTTATATTTGACCCTAAAATTGAAAATAAATATAACAATGAATTTACTATTTTACAAAAGATCTTCCTTGTCGTTTTTGCATCGATAACTTCCCTTGTTGTAGTTATATTTTTAAGGTTAGAAAGTTATTCCGAAACATCCGCAATTATTGGCGGTTTTACAGGTGGTATTCTTGGTATTATTTTAGAAAAAGAGTTTTCTAACTATTCCGTTGATGGGATATTAATACATAGGATACTTAGATATTTAATAGGTATAACTATAATGGCTATACTATTTCAAGCCCTTTATTATCTTGTTGAAA
>JAFGYD010000223.1 GCA_016936295.1 Spirochaetales bacterium
ATTGATACGTCGTCCCCTAAAAGCGGTTGGCTTACAGCTTATCCAACAGAGGTTTATATTTCCGGGAAACCAATAATAACACAGGTGGGAGAGTATAAACTCTCCTTTAGAGAGAGATTAAACCAGGTACAGAAAATCGTTTATAAAAAACTTTCCGAGAATTTAAATGGTTTACAAACCTCAACTGGGGATAAAACAATAATTCTAATTCTTCTGCTATCCCTATTATATGGAATAATTCATGCAATTGGACCAGGTCACAGAAAAATAGTCATTTCTTCCTATATTTTATCCCAGAATAAAATAAGCTATATAAAAACAATTATTATAAGTTTAAGTTCTGCCCTTATACATTCAGGTTCTGGGATATTTTCGGTATTAATTTTGGTTTCAATTTTTCAAAAAGTGGCTCCGGACAGTATTACAAAGGTTTCTTATTCACTTGAAAAATTTAGCTATTATTCACTTTTGTTTCTTGCTCTTTTAATGCTTATTTTTAAAATTATTAGATTGATAAAAAAAAGAAACACAAAAGAGATTAAAAATGTGGAACTACCATTCATACTTTTGTCCAGCATTGTTCCATGTCCTGGATCAATAACTATAATGTTATTTAGTGTAAGCATGAATATTATATATATTGGGATATTTTCAGTTTTATCAATGTCTTTAGGGATTGGGATTACACTATCTGTTATTTCAATTTTAGTTATAAAAGGGAAAGGAATGTTCTCTTCAAAAATTCTTCTAACTGTTTTTGAAAGTATTGGATTATTTATTTTATTATTAATACCTACACTCTATTTTATTGCAAACTAGTATTTACTTTTTAATTTTTTAATGACTTCAGAAATCTCATTTGACAAATCGGTACTGAATCTCTCTATTTCATAACTCTTTTTTTCAGTAGGATTAATTAGTAGCATATAAACTGGGATATTAAATACATTTGCAAATTTAATTAATGTTTTTAAGGATGGATATTTTTTACCCTGCTCAATTTCTGAAATATAATATGTAGAAACGTCACACATCTCGGCCAGTTTTTGTTGGGAAATATTTATTTTTGATCGGTAATAACGAATATTATCCTTTAAGTAACTAATTACATCATCCATAACTATAGCTGTATATTAAAACTTTTATATATTCCCTTGACAAGAAACTATTAGCCATACATTATAAGGCAAATAGTTTTAGAAAAAGGGATTTTCCATGCATTTAAAAAAAATTTTTATATTAATATTACTGATAACAAGATTTACTACTTTTGCTTCAGAAGATACAGAGAATAAGGATAGTTCAACATTTTATATAGAATCGTTACTAGCTAATCTATCTTCCACTTATATTACTTCACCTGGGGATATATACCAAATTCAGATAAATTTAGGAAATGGTGACAAACAGGATATTGAATGCTTTGTTGATAATGATTTTAATATTAATTTATCTTTTTTAGGGAAAATAAATGTAAGGGATAAAGATTATAAAGATGTAAAAAAGGAACTACAGGAAAAGGTTTTAGAATCATATCCCAATTCATTTATTAATGTTTATCTACTAACTATTACAGGGATAAAAATTACAGTTGCTGGAGAAATTAATAAAACAGAGATAATTAGTGCTATAGGTATTGAAAGATTGTCAGAGATAATTGAAAAAATAGAGAAAAAATTGACAAATTTTGCAAACCTGAGAAATATAGAGATTAAGAGATCCAATGGTGATGTAGAAATATATGACTTATTTAAATTTTACAAAGAAGGTGATTATACACAAAATCCATTTGTTAAACATAACGACATAATAACGATTAACAAAACCTTAAAAAAAGTTGATATTATAGGTGAAGTTGAACGCCCAGGTAATTATAGTTTATTAGAAACAGATACTTTAGCAGATTTAATAAATAGTTATGGAAATGGTTTTACCAAGTTAGCAGATACAAGATTTATTGAAGTACAAAGAATAATAAAATCTGATGGAACATATAAGGAACAAACACTGTATTATAATAGTGAAGACGAAAATCTTAAAAATATAAAATTAGAAGATTATGACAAGGTAACAATTCCAAATAGAATAAATTATAGTGGATCTGTAACTATTCGTGGTGCAATAGTGAATATGTCCAAAGTAATCGCGGAAGATATTACTTCAAAATCTGGAATACAAAGTGTTTCAATTATATCTGGAAATAAATTTTCATCAATTATGGACGAAGTTAAAGTTCTTTTTTTAATGACAAGCGATTTAAAACATGCCTATATTAAAAGAAATAATGAAATTATTAATATAAACATTGAAGAGATAATGCACAATATAAACTCTGAACAAAATATTGTACTGATGGATAAAGATCAAATTATAATACCATTTAAAGAATTAACTGTATATATAAATGGAGGGGTTACTACCCCTGGTATGTACCCATTTATCGATGACAAACCAGCAAAATACTATATAAGTATGGCAGGAGGTTTCGATCGAACAAAAAATTTATTTAATAACTACTATGTAACAGACTCTGAGGGAAGAAGAGTAAACAAGAATATGAATATGGAGCCGGAATATATGATTTGGGTTAGAAATGATAATCCACTTGTCTACATCACAGAATATGGTTCATGGATTTCAACAATTCTAACCGCAATTTTAGTCTCCATACAACTGTATAATTTAGCTCCGGGCTTTTAATTTAAGCCTGTTCCTTTAACAGGAGCAACCCATAAATCTGCACCAACCCATTCCCCATCAATATTTTTATATACTGTTTTTATAGATATATCCTTTGAACCTTTTTCAACTAAAGGAAGAACATATCCCTCTTCAAGGTTCAAGTAGTTAGCATAAGTACCTACATAGATATCAATCCAGCAGTCAATACCTTCGTTACCTTCATACTCTAGATCCTCTGTGGAAAATGACCAGGATGAATCGTTTGGTGTGAAATTTCCAGAATGTGCTATACCATTTGGAAGGGTATATCCTTTCATAAATGGAAAATGTATTTCTTTATCCAGACCAGATGGAACATTTCCAGTTACAGCCACAGTTTGCCATGGAACAAGATCACTCTCAACGCCATTCTGCTCATCCCAGGCTTTTCCCCATTTAGATTCAGTAATATCCAAAAGTGTAAAAATTGTAACATTTTCCTGATTATTTTTTAAAAGGTAGGTGTTTCCTTCAGAATCTGTAAATTCCCTATCATTACCAACATATTTAAAATCTGTTCCACTTAATTGAATAACATAATCGTTTACACCATCGGAGTTTTCATCGTAAAAACCACACCCCTCCATCTGGTATCTATCCCATAGGGATTCTGGAAACCATATCTCTCCGTTTTTTGTTTTTGCAACTTTAACATTTGTAACATCGTATGTATCCCAATCTATAGAATCATCGTCGAATCCTAGTAAAATAGGGACTTGATTAGTCTTTACAATTTCTGTTTCTTCTACAGCTGGATCAAAAGTCCAATAACATGTAATTACTGCCATTGGATCCTGTTGTGTTGTTTTACAACCTAAAACTAAAAAAAGTAATAGGAATGGTATAATTTTTTTTGTTTGTTTCATATAAATCTCCATCAATTTAATTAGATTTTACGTGAAAACAACTGTATTGTCAAAATAATTAATAATAATTCCTAAATAAAATTATTATTTACAAAATTTTTAAATTGCTCAAAGAGTGTTGTTAAATCTTTTAATGCTATCAATGTATCGTTTGAAATTTCATTTAGTGCTGTTTTTTCCAAATTTTCAGCAGCTAGAGCTAGTGGCTCGGACATGACATTTCTACATCCACCCTTAATTGAGTGTGCTTCCCGGGATAGAGCTGTAAATTCATTATTCTGGAGATGTTTTCTCATGAGTGGGATTTGCATGTCTATAGAGGATATTAATTCCGTTAAAATTAATTTTATAACTTCTCTATCATTGTCCATCTCTTCGCTAAATGTTTCTATATCAATCACTTTTTAAATGTTAACTCCATTTTAAATTTAAAATTATCATATAATATAAAGAGAAAAGGCTCAAGTTTCCTTGACTTAAATCTTTTGGAAATATAATATACTAAATCTATGTGCTTAGGTGCATAAATAAATACAAAGAGAGGAAAGTAATGGCAAGAAACACCAAAGCTAAAGGTAAAATTGTCCGTCGATTAGGCGTCAACATTTACGGTAACAGTAAATACGATAAATTACTTAAGAAAAAACCTCAAACTCCTGGAAAGGAAAGAGGTGCAAGAAGCCGAACTAAAGTTAGTGACTTCGGTAAACAACAAAATGAGAAACAAAAAATTAGATTTGCTTATGGTATGTCTGAAAAGCAGTTCTATAACTCATTCTTAAAAGCTAAGAGTATGCCTGGTTTAACAGGTGATAACATGATGATCTTACTAGAAAGAAGATTAGACAATGTTATTTACAGACTTGGTATGGCAACTACAAGAAGCCAGGCTAGACAACTAGTAAACCATGGTCACGTTGTATTCAACGGCAGAAAATTAAACATTCCTTCAGCTCTAGTTAAAGAGGGTGATATTATTGAAATTAAAGCTGCTGATAAATCAGTGAAATTAATTAGAGAAAATATTTCTAAATCAGGTAGACCAGTTCCTGCTTGGTTATCTTTAGAGGCTGATAGCTTAAAAGGTAAAATTGAAAGAGTACCATTTAGAACAGATATTGAAACAGTTGCTAACGAGCAAGTTGTTGTTGAGTTCTACTCTAAATAATAAGTATTCTATATTATCAAAGGGAAGCAATTGCTTCCCTTTTTTTTAATGTATAATTTTGTCTAAAAACTCTTTATAGTCAAAACTATCCTGACCATCAGGATAATATTTATATGCAAGTTTTTCTAACTCTTTATTTTTATTTCCCAGGGAATCAAACCAAACACACTTTGCTCCTGCCCTAATAGCAGAACGGAAACCAGTAGCCGAATCTTCGAAAACAAGACACTCTTCGGGTTTTACACCTAGCTCCCTTGCGGCATGAAGATATATATCTGGTTGTGGCTTATCATACTCCACAAGTTGTGAGGAATAAATTTTATCAATATATTTATCTAAACCTGTTCTACTTGCAATATTCTCTAAAATCCATTGACTACTACCCGATGCAATGGCCATTGGGACTCCCCTACTATGTAAATCCTTTACCAAAGCCAACATTTTAGGAAAGACTGTTATATTATCATCTGCTATATCTAGAAAAATTTTATCATTTAAACCAATTAATTCATCTACAGACTGATCTTCTACCTCTAACTTACTCTTAAAATATTCTACAAAATATCTTACACCACCTCCTACAAATTCAGAATGATCAAAATTTGAACTGTCCCCTCCTAAAGCCTTAACAAACTCTACATCTGTTAATGCATAGGCCCATTCACTGTCTACCAATGTTCCATCAAAATCAAAAATTACAGCTTTAAACAATTTGTCACCTCTTTATCAAATATAACTAATTTTTTGGAAATATTTCATTGCGATTATTGCAACGATTCATAGTGGTCATGTCGGTACAAACAAGCTATAATATTTTTAGGAGATTTAATATGAAGTTTGAATATAGAAGTTCTACAACAAAAAACGGAAGAAGAATGGCTGGAGCAAGAAGCCTTTGGAGAGCTAGCGGGATGTCCGAAGACCAAATGGATAAACCAGTTATTGCTATTGCAAATTCATTTACACAGTTTGTACCGGGGCATGTACATCTTCATCAGGTTGGTCAGGATATTAAAAAAATTATTGAAGAGAGTGGTGCATTTGCTGCTGAATTTAATACAATGGCAATATGCGATGGAATTGCAATGGGTCATGACGGTATGTTGTACTCCCTTCCATCCAGGGAATTAATTGCCGATACCGTAGAATTTATGTGTAATGCCCACAAGGTAGACGCATTAGTCTGTATTTCAAACTGCGACAAAATAACTCCGGGAATGGCAATTGCAGCAATGAGATTAAATATTCCTACAATATTTGTTTCTGGTGGACCAATGGAAGCTGGAAAAGTAGATACAATGAAACTAGACCTTGTAGATGCTATGGTTATGAGTGCCGATGATTCTATAGACAACGATACAGTAGATAAAGTTGAAAGATCTGCGTGTCCAACATGTGGCTCCTGCTCTGGAATGTTTACAGCTAACTCCATGAACTGTTTAACAGAAGCACTTGGCCTTTCCTTACCTGGAAATGGAACAATAGTTGCTACACATAAAAATAGAACAGAATTATTCTACAAAGCAGCAAAACGAATTGTAGAGATGACAAAAGAATACTATGTAGACGGCAATGTTAATATACTCCCAAGATCTATTGCTACAAAAGCTGCCTTTACCAATGCTATGAGTCTTGATATCGCTATGGGAGGATCAACAAATACAGTACTTCACCTATTAGCAATTGCAGCTTCTGCAAAGGTAGATTTTACAATGGATGATATGGATAAACTATCTAGAAAAATCCCAATACTTTCAAAAGTTGCCCCTAATAAAGTACCGGATGGCCGGGTTTTTCATATAGAAGATTGTAATAGGGCCGGTGGAATTTTAGGTATTCTTGGTGAGCTTGAAAGAGGTGGTCTTTTAGATACAACCACTTATAGAGCAGATGGTCTTACTTTAGGGGAAGCAATTAATAAATACGATATAACCAGGGATAGTGTTTGCCCTGAAGCTATAGAAATATATAAATCTGCCCCTGGCTGCGTTAGATCCATTGTTATGGGAAGCCAGAACCTTAAGTTTAAAGAGTTGGATTTAGACCGGGTTAACGGTTGTACAAGAAATATAGAAAACTGTTTTGATACAGAAGGAGGACTTGCTGTTCTTTTTGGAAATATAGCAGAGGATGGTTGTATTGTAAAAACTGCAGGTGTTGATGAATCAATATATAATTTTACAGGTAGAGCAAAAGTATACCACTCGCAGGATGCGGCAGTTGAGGCAATTTTAAATGATGAAATAGAGGCTGGTGATATAGTAATTATAACCTTCGAAGGACCTAAAGGTGGTCCAGGTATGCAAGAGATGCTCTATCCAACATCATACCTAAAATCTAAGCATCTAGGAGCACAATGTGCACTACTAACAGATGGTAGATTTAGTGGAGGGACATCAGGTTTATCTATAGGTCATGCATCCCCTGAGGCTGCTGCAGGAGGCGCAATAGGACTTGTTAAAAATGGAGATATTATTGAAATTAGTATTCCTAACCGGTCTATAAATCTTAAAGTGTCTAAGGAAGAGCTAGATAAGCGAAGGGAAGAGGAACTATCCTTTGGGGATGAAGCATTTACACCAAGAGGTAGAGACCGAATTGTATCCGATGCATTAAAAGTTTATGGAATGTTAGCAGCATCTGCTGACAAAGGTGCCATGAGGGTATTAAAATAGGATAATGATTGAGTGGAAAAATGCCAGCCTTAGATTTGGGAATAAAGAAGTAATTAAAAATCTTAATTTCAAAGTATCCCTAGGTGAAAAATTTATTTTAAATAGAGAGTCAGGAAGTGGAAAAACAACTCTTTTAAAAACAGCTTTAGGCATTTTCCCATTGGATTCGGGGGAGATTCATATAAACGGAACTTCCCTTAATTTTAATAATATAAACACAATTAGAGGAATGATTTTTTATCTGGATCAGGATGTATCTCTACCAGAAATGCCTATTAATCAATTTTTTAGTGAGCTCTACGAATATAAAGCCAATAAAACTTCACATTTAAATAATAAAAAACTGGAAGAACTTCTTTTTGAATTTAGACTGGATTCAACCTTCCTTAATAAAAATATAAAAGAACTATCTGGTGGAGAGAGGCAGAGGATTGGTCTTGTCACTGGACTAATGCTAGATAGACCAATATGGTTACTAGACGAGCCAACATCAGCCTTAGATAAAGAGTTAAAATTATTAGTGGTTAATAAGATAAAACAATCCCAATATAGTGCCATTGTAGTATCCCACGATGATTGCTGGAATAACCTATGAACGAAGTTAAATTTCTTTCTGTGATACCAATACTTCTACTCATTATCCCAATTTTATTATCTAACAGGATTCTTAAAGTAAAAATGAATAGGGAGTTAGTAATCTCTATTTTTAGAATGGTTGTTCAACTGGTATTTGTTGGTCTATATCTTCAGTATATTTTTACCTTGAATAACTGGATTATAAATCTTTTATATCTTGTTATAATGATATTAGTTGCATCCATTCACTCAATAAAATCCAGTTCATTAAAACTACACCCTCTTTTACTGCCAATTTTTATATCGGTATTAATACCACAAGTTGTTGTGTTACTAGTTTTTAACTACTTTATAGCGGGTATTGAAAATTTATTTGATGCAAAATTTATAATTCCTGTGGGGGGAATGCTTTTAGGAAACTGTCTTAGTGGAAATATTGTTGCATTAAATGGTTTTTATGAAGGAATTAAAGATGATGAAAAAAGATATAACTTAACTTTAACCCTTGGAGCATCAAGGAATCAAGCCCTACTCCCATACCTTAGAAAAAGTATTACAAGGTCTATAAACCCAACAATTGCTTCCCTTGCAACAACTGGGTTAGTATCACTTCCTGGGATGATGACAGGTCAAATTTTAGCTGGAGCGGAACCATTTACCGCAATTAAATACCAAATAGCAATTTTAACAGCAATTTTAGTTGCAAAATACTTTAGTGTGCTTCTCTCTCTTTATATTTCCAGACATAAATGCTTTAATAATTTTCATATTTTAGACAAGAGGATATTTATATAATTGACTAGAAAACGTGAAATTAAAATTCAGAAAAATGAAGCAGGAATAGATTTACTAACCTGGATTTCAAAAAGATATACATACCATCCATTGGAAAAATGGAAAGATTATATAGAAAACTTTAGAGTTCTAGTTAATTCGAACCAGGTAACTCCAGACTTTTTATTACAAAACGGAGATGTAGTTATATACTATCCTGAGCCAGTTATTGAACCACCAATCAATAGTGATTACCAAACAATTTACGAAGATGACGATCTACTAGTTATTAATAAACCAGCAGATATACCTTGTCACCCAGGCGGTATCTATTTTGAAAATACACTTTGGTATATTTTAAAGGAAAAGTATGAATATATCTCCCTTGTTAATAGATTAGATAGAGAAACTTCGGGCACTATGTTAATTGCAAAAAATAAAGAGAGTGCTTCTTTCTATTTTAATAAAATGATGGAGAGAGAGATTGAAAAAGAGTATATAGTATTAGTACATGGAGTTTTAGATCATTCAATTGATGCAAAGGGTTGGTTAACAAGGGACTCTAAAAGTACTATTAGAAAAAAAAGATTATTCACTCTCGACGAGAATGCAACACAGGAAGGCGGTGAAGGAGTCCCAGAAACAGAATACTCACACTCCTTTTTTGAACCAATAAAAAGCCAGGATAATTACACTTTAATTAATTGTAAAATATACACAGGAAGAACACATCAAATTAGAGCCACACTATTTTCACTTGGTTATCCTGTTGTAGGTGATAAAATTTATGGTCTGGATGAGTCGTTCTTTTTTAAATTTATAAACGACACACTTTCTAATAGCGAAAAAGAAATACTTGTTATACAGAATCAGGCATTACATAGTTATAAAACAACCCTGCCTATGCTTAATGGAGGCATAAGATCCTTTGTATCTACTCCTCCCCAGGATTGGCCTTTAAAATTATAATTTATAAAAGATTTTGAAAATTACGCATAAGTAGTTATAATTAAATTATCTAATAAAGAGGTTATTTTGAAACTACAAACAAGGATAATTTTTACAGTTATACTAATTTCTGCAGTTGTTAATGCACTATCTCAATTTAATAGCGTTAGAATTCAGAAAAAAGAGGCAATTGAAAATTTATACGCAAAGATTCAAAAAACCAGTGATTTATTATGTGGGGTAAATGCAGGACCCCTTTTTTATTACGATATAAATCTTTTAGAAATAAATTTAAGATACTTCCTTAAGGATCCAGAAATAAAATCTATTAGAATTAAAGAGATTAATGGAGATATCGATCTCTTTTTAGAGAATAATGAGATTAGTAATAACAACCTGATAAGTGTTGAGTCCGATGTGTTATACAATGGAGAGAAAATTGGTATTGTAAATATAAACTTTAGTCAGGAGTCTATTTTAAAACAGATAAACAGATCAATATATAATATTTTATTAACCATTATTCTAAATCTTCTGGTTATTTCTATTTTTTTAATTCTACTAATAAATCCAATTATAAAACCAGTTATAGAATTAACTGATCTTGCCTATAAAATTAGTAACGGTAGTTTAAACACAGAGATATCTATTTCAGGGAAAGATGAGATAAGAACACTCTCCATGAGTTTTATTAAAATGCGAGATTCAATTAAAACTCAGGTTGAAACACTAAGAATTGAAAATGAAGAGAGAAGAAAAGCGGAGATTGCATTAACAGCTAAAACTGAGGAACTTGCAAAAGTAAATAACGAATTAACAGTACATAAAAAACACCTGCAAGATATAGTGACCCAAAGAACTTCTGAGTTACAAGAGACCATTGATAGATTGGAAGCAACAAAAGATAAGTTAGTAGAATCTGAAAAAATGGCATCTTTAGGGGATTTAGTAGCTGGAGTGGCCCATGAAATTAATACACCAGTAGGAATAGGTGTAACAGCCGCTTCCCATTTAGAGAATGAGACAAAAGAGTTTAGTAAATCGGTTCAATTAGGAAATGTTAGCAAATCATCCCTGGATAAATATATAGAATTAGTAAATGAAAGCTCATCAATGATTCTCAGCAATATGTTAAGAGCAGGGAATTTAATTCAAAGTTTTAAAAAAGTTGCAGTTGATCAAACTTCTGAAGAAAAAAGAGAATTCAAAATTATGGAATATATCAATGAAATTCTATTAAGTATCCATTCAAAATTTAAACATACAAATCATAAAATAGATGTAATTTGTAAAGAAGAATTCATTATTTACAGCTATCCAGGAGCTCTATCTCAAGTAGTGACAAATCTTTGTATGAACTCCCTAATTCATGGGTTTGAATATATAGATGCAGGAACTATAACCATAGAGTTAAAGAAAGATGAGTATACGGCAGAGATTATATATTCCGATAATGGAAAAGGAATGAATCAGGAGCAGCTAAAAAGAATATTTGATCCATTTTTTACAACAAAAAGAGGTCAGGGAGGGAGTGGATTAGGGATGAATATAGTCTACAACCTAATTAATCAAACTTTAAAAGGTTCTATAAAATGTAGAAGTACATTGAATAGAGGAACAACATTTACAATAGATATACCAGTAACAGTATAGGAGAATATATGGAAAACGATAATGACGAACTAATTTTCTTTAAAGATGATATTTTAGAAAAAGAAGAAACTGTAACAACACCCTGGAATATTCTAATTGTTGATGATGAAAAAGATGTACATACTTTAACTAAAATGGTTCTAACCGGATATACATTTGAGAATAGACCATTAAAAATTTTTAGTACCTATTCTGGGAAAGAGGCAGTAGATTTCCTAAAAGAGAATAAAGATATAGCTATAATCTTACTGGATGTTGTTATGGAAACAGAAGACGCAGGATTAAGATGTGTAAAGCAGATTAGGGATGAGTTAAATAACCACGAAACAAGGATTATTCTACGTACAGGTCAACCAGGACAAGCACCAGAGCAGCAGGTTATTGTAAATTACGATATTAACGACTATAAAGCAAAAACAGAGCTAACTGCATCTAAATTATTTACAACTGTTACTGCATCTTTACGATCGTACCAGTATATTAGAACTATACATCAGAATAAAGTTGGCTTGGAAAATATTATAGCCGCATCAAGTTTTTTATTTGAACTACAATCATTCTCCCTATTTGCAAAAGGTATATTAAAACAACTAACATCTATTTTAAGTTTAGATAAAGATTCTCTATATATAAATAGTTCAAGTTTATCGGCATTTAAAACTTCAGATAAAACGACTTATAAAATATTGGCTGCTACAGGTAGTTTTGCCGGACATGAATCTGAAGGAATTGATAATGTAGTTCCTGAAAGTGTTTTTAATAGGCTAATAGATGCTGCAACAAAAAGAGAGAGTATTTTTACAGAAAACACCTATACCGGTTATTTTGAAACTAAAAAAGGGGAACATACCCTACTCTATCTTCAATGGCAGAGACCATTAACTCCTGTAGATAAAGATTTAATCACAATTTTTGCTACAAATGTTGCTGCAGCATTTGAAAATATTTCCAGAAATAACGATATAGCTAAATCCCAGAGAAATATAATAAATAGACTATCGGAAATTATCGAAGGATTCTCCTACAGTGAAACTTCCCATATTAAAAATGTAACAGAACTATCCTGGTTATTAGGAAAAAAAATGGGACTTTCAGAAAAGCAATTAAGTGTTTTAAAAATGTCCTGTCCTATGCACGATGTTGGTCAGATATATATATCAAGGGATCTTTTGAATAAAAATGGCCCATTAACAAAAGAAGAGTTCGAAGAAATAAAAAAACACACCGAAATGGGACATAACTTTTTTGCTAATTCCGATGATGAAATAATGGTGGCAGCACGTTTAATTTCTCATCAACACCATGAAAGATGGGATGGGTCAGGATACCCCCAAGGTTTAAAAGGTATCGAAACCCATATCTATGGAAGAATTGCTGGTGTAGCAGATGTTTTTGATGCTCTTGTTAGCAAACGTTCATACAGAGAGGCATTTAAATTTAACGATGCGGTTAAATATATCGAGGATCAGAAAGGTATTAAATTTGATCCCAAAATAGTTGAGATTTTTATTGAGTCAATTTCAGAAATAAAGAAAACTATTTATCAAGATATATTATAGAGTAAGGAAGGGCTACAAAAATTACACCACCTGTTATATTTCCCAGTGTAACAGGAATTAAATTACGTATAATAAACTCAAAAATCGACACATCGTGGCCTAAAACAGAAGCCATAGGGATAAAAAACATATTAGCAATGGAGTGCTCCATTCCCATTGCAACAAAGGCAGTAACAGGTAACCACATAGCAAAAATCTTACCTGTAACATCCTTTGATGCATAGGCAACAAAAGCTGCTAAACAGACTAACCAATTGGCAAATATCCCCTTAACAAATGCTGTAAAGAATGGATTTTCTAGTTTTTTATCTGCAATATGAAAAATATACTCTTTATAGGATTCGGAACTAAATAAACCAGATTTGTACGTGAGAAAGACTACTATTAAAGACCCTATTAAATTAAAAAAATATGACAAACCCCATATTTTTAACAGTGTTTTAATATTTAAGGTTTTAGAAAATAATCCAACACCCATTATAGCCGTTGTAGACGTAAAAAGTTCAGCGCCAGCTAGAGTTACAAGAAGAAAACCTAATGGGAATGTTAACCCAAAAACAAGTTTAACAATTCCAGGGTTTAAAACAGAAAGACTATTAAGTCCTCCTGCAACAGTAACAGCAAACATTGAACCTATGCTAATATAGGCTCCTCCCAGTATTGCAAGAATAATAAATTTATTCAGACTTTTAGAAATTTTATCGATAGCCCCCTCTCTTACAATTGTTAAAATTTGAGGTGGTCTGTTAAAATTCATATTATGTTGTTGTCTCCCTTTCTATTAAGTTACTATTTATAAGGACCCCGGAAGGTTTTAAATTTTTATTTTCTAAATGTTCGATTAACAAACGTGCTGCATTCTCCCCTAGCTCATCTGCATTAATTTCTACAGTTGTAAGGGATGGGTTTATATAAGAAGATTTAGGAGTATTGTTAAAACCAGTTACCATAATATTTTTTCGCCCACTCTCTTCAAGGGCTTTTAATGCACCATAAGAGTAGAGATCATCTGTAGTTACAATCGAGTCAAACTCTATACCTGAATAGATTATTTCCATAGTGCAGTTATACCCCTCAGACTCAGAAAAACTGTTTCTAAAGAAGTGTAACCCGGATTGAGGAGTAATTTTGTTTTTCTCTAATACACTTAAATAACCGGCAAAACGGTCTTTAGTTACTCTTAAATTTTTTGATCCACCAATAAATGCAATATTTTTTTTACCTTTACTAATTAATAACTCTACAACCTCAGCCATTGCATCATAGTTATTATTATCTACCCAATTTATATCCTTAGACTCACTAGGGGAACCAATTATAACAAATGGGAAATCATTATCCTTTAGGTAATTTATACACTTGTCATTCTCATATGCATTTAAAAGAACTATACCGGAAACCCAGCCACTTCTAATATATTTTTCTATAAAGCGAACTTCTTCTTCATCGTTTTTAGAGAAGGAATACATTAAAAAGTATCCTTTTTTTTGTGCATAGATACTAATACCTCTCATAGCATTAATAAAAAAAGTATTTTTAAAGAGTTCATCAGAATCATTAGGGATCACAATACCAATTGTTTTTGTAGGTTTACCAGCCAATGAACTAGCAATAAAATTGGGGTGATAACCTAGTTTTTTAATTGCTTTATTAACCCTATCTTTAGTTTCCTCGGTTATTTTAGAATTATTATGTAACACCCTTGAAACAGTAGATAAAGATACCCCGGCTTCTATTGCAACCTCTTTTATAGTAACTCTCATATATAAATATTCTCACACATATAAAATCATTGCAACAAAATGTATAAATATTCCTTTTTTATAACTATTTTAATTGACCTGTGTCATTTTTCGTTGTATAAATTATTTATGCAAGCGGTTGCACGTAAACCTTGTTATATAAAATAAAACTTTGCCCTAGGAGCGAATTTATGAAAGCAGTAATATTCGATTTAGATGGTGTAATTGTAGACACCGCAAAATACCACTACTTAGCATGGAGTAATCTAGCTAATGAGTTAGGTTTTACTTTTACAAAAGATGATAACGAACTTCTTAAGGGAGTTTCGAGAATTAGATCCCTTGAAATATTGCTTAGTATAGGGAATGTTACTCTTTCAGATGAAGAATTCACAAGATATGCAGAGAAAAAAAATGATGAATATATAAAACTTATAGAGCAATTAACTCCAAATGATATTCTACCAGGAGTTAAGGACTTTATACTTCGAATAAAAAAAGAAGGTTATAAAATTTCCCTGGGATCAGCTAGTAAAAATGCTCAATTTATACTCGATCATTTGGAGTTAACCAATTTATTCGATGCTATAATCGATGGAAACTCAGTAAGTAAAGCAAAGCCAGATCCGGAAGTTTTTATTGCTGCAGCAAACGCTTTAGGTGTTGACCCTAAAAACTGTATTGTTTTCGAAGATGCAGTTGCTGGTATTGAAGCTGGGAAAAATGCAGGAATGAGAGTAATTGGTGTTGGAGAAAAAGATGTATTAACCCAGGCAGATAGAGTTATTACAACATTTGAAAATTTATCATTGGATTATCTGGAGGCTTAAAATGGAAAAATATTTAGTAGAAAACCCATGGGAAATTATAGAAGAGGGGTTTGTAAAATCAAAAAACAGATTTTCTGAGAGTATTTTCAGTCTTGGAAATGGATTTATGGGTCTAAGGGGTAATTTCGAAGAGAGTTATTCTGGCGACTATATGAATGGTTCATATCTTGCTGGAGTATATTATCCAGACAAAACGCGAGTTGGTTGGTGGAAAAATGGCTACCCTGAATATTTCGCAAAGGTTTTAAATTCTACTAATTGGTTGGGAATTGATATTATAGTTTCCGGTGAAGTTTTAGACCTTAATAAAGCAACTATTACAGATTTTAAAAGAGTATTAAATATGAAAAAAGGTACTCTATTAAGGGAATTTACAGCTGAACTCCCTAACAAAAGTAAAATCAAAGTCTGTACAACAAGATTTGTAAGTATGGAAAGAATTGAAATTGGAGCTATATCCTACTCAATTACACCTATTAGTGGAACCGAAGAGATTAGCGTTATAACATATCTAGATGGGAATGTTCATAACGAAGATTCAAATTACGATGAATACTTTTGGGAACACAAGGGTGAAGAAAATATTGGCGAACGTTCATTTGTTAATTTAATGACAAAAAAAACTCACTTCTACACTACAACAGGGATGGCATTTGAAATTCTAAAAAATGAAGATATTCAACATATTGCTAAAGAACTTAATAGTCGAGAAGGTTATGTCTCACAGAAAAGTACTTTAAAATGTGATAAAAATGATACTTTAACTATAAATAAATATGTATCTTGTGTTACATCAAGGGATCATGAAATAACAGACCTTATTAAAGTTTGTAATTCTAACCTGGAATCCGCTCAGAAATCCGGTTTTATACAACTATTAAATGAACATATAGTTAAATGGGATAGTATTTGGAAGACATGTGATATAGAAATTGAAGGTTCAGACTCTGCCCAACAAGGAATAAGATTTAATATATTCCAAATGATGCAGACGTATACAGGTGTAGATAGCCGTTTAAATATTGGCCCAAAAGGTTTTACTGGTGAAAAATACGGCGGAAGTACTTATTGGGATACAGAAGCATATTGTATACCATTCTATCTAAGTACTACATCATCGGAAATTTCAAAAAACCTTCTAATTTATCGATATAAACAGTTAGGAAAAGCTATTGAAAATGCCGAAAAGCTTGGTTTTACAGGTGGTGCTGCACTTTACCCAATGGTTACAATGAATGGAGAAGAGTGTCATAACGAGTGGGAAATTACATTTGAAGAAATTCATAGAAACGGAGCCATTTTATACGGAATATATACTTATATTCAAAAAACAATGGATAAAGAGTATTTAGCAAAGTATGGACTTGAGGTTTTAATTGCTGTATCAAGATTTTGGGCTCAGCGAGTAAACTGGTCTAATGAAAAAAATAAGTTTGTTATGCTAGGAGTTACAGGGCCTAACGAGTATGAAAACAATGTAAATAACAACTGGTATACAAATAAAATAGCTCAATGGAGTATGAAATATACTCTTGAATCAATTGAATGGGTAAAAACAAATCATCCTGAAAGATTTAAGGAGATTGCTACAAAAATTAATTTTAACTCTTCGGAAGAGGTACAGTTTAAAAATATATCCGACAATATCTATTTCCCTGAAAAAGATGGAATTTTCCTACAGCAAGATGGATTCCTTGATAAAGTAATAACTCCTGTTAAGGAATTACGAAAAGAGGATAGACCTATAAATCAAAACTGGTCCTGGGATAGAATTCTAAGATCATCCTGTATTAAACAGGCAGATGTATTACAGGGGATGTATTTCTTTGAAGAGGAATTTACTACGGAACAACATTTAAACAATTTTAATTTCTATGAGCCTTTAACTGTTCATGAGTCATCTCTATCCCCATGTGTTCATGGTATATTAGCATCAAAACTTGGTCTAAACGATAAAGCATACGAAATGTACTTAAGAACTGCAAGACTGGATTTAGATAATTATAATAACGATACAGAAGATGGATGCCATATTACAAGTATGGCTGGATCATGGATGTCAATTGTACATGGATTTGGTGGGTTAAGGTATAAAAATGGAGAAATCTTTCTATCACCATCGATTCCTGAAGCATGGAATTCATATAATTTTAAAATAATTGATGGAAATTCAACAATATCTGTACATGTTAATAAAAGTTCTGTAGAGATTACTCTCGATGAATCTAGAGAGATTTACATTAATAATGAAAAACATTTAATAGAACCAAATAGTAAATTTAGTATGAAACTATAAATAAAAAGAAGGTATGCTTATGCATACCTTCTTAATATATCTAATATTTTAGCCTTGCAACGATCCCCTTTACAAGATCCTGTTGTAGCTCCACTTTTTCTTCTAACATCTTCCAATGTTTTAGCACCATTTTTTACAATATCAATAATAGTTCCCTTTGATATTGAACGACATATACAAACCTTTTGGTATCTCTCTTTAATTTCTTCTTCTGTCATATAACCTTCTTAGTAATTATTATCATTATACTATTTTTTTTAAAAAATTCAATTAAACTTTGAAACTTAAGCAATATAATGCTATTATTTTAAAAAATTAAAAATAGAGGTAATATTTTGAAAATAACATTAAAAGCACGATTTATAGTTACTGCTTCTGCTATCATTCTGGCAATAGCAAATTTTTTAGCTTATAGAGTACTGGTATTTAGTAGCACACTTCCAGACTCAAATTTTCTTATTTTTAATATTGTAAGTTTAGCTATATTTATTGTAATAGTAAATATCTTATTTATACCCGAGATAAAACATTATAAATTTGATTTAGATAAGATAAAAGAA
>JAFGYD010000224.1 GCA_016936295.1 Spirochaetales bacterium
AATTCTTTAATGGCTATGGTTGGTGGAATTTTAGCAGGTTCTATTTTCTCAAAAAATGATGCTGGATTTACCCACAACGGAGCATTAGCTGGTCTTGTAGCTGTGTGTGCAGGTAGTAACCTCTACCATCCTATGGGAGCTTTAGCAGTTGGTATTATTGCAGGAATTATCTTTGTATTTGGCTTTCATTTTGTAACAGAGAAATTGAGAATTGACGATGTTCTAGGAGTATGGCCTCTACATGGTCTTTGTGGTACATGGGGTGGTCTAGCTGTTGGAATTTTTGGTCTAAAAGCACTAGGTGGAGCTGGTGACGTATCTTTTATATCACAATTAATTGGTACACTATTTGTTATAATAGTAGCATTAATTGCTAGTACAGCAGTATATGGTTTATTAAAGAAAAGTGTAGGTATTAGATTAACTGAACAACAGGAATTATTAGGTGCAGACCTTTCTATCCACCATGTTGAAGCTAACCCGGAAGAAGCACTATAATTTAGGAGAATGTTATGAAAATGATTGAAGCAATAATTCAGCCAGAAAGTCTAGATGCTGTAAAAAACGAACTATATAAAGAAAATGTAGGAAAGATGACAGTTTTTAAAGTTAAGGGTTGTGGACAGCAAATGGGTTACACCGAGAGTTACCGAGGGGTTACCCACAAAATAAACTTAATGCCAAAAGTATGTATAAGAATAGCTGTAAATGATAATTTTGTAGATACAACAATACAGGCAATCATGCGTGGTGCCAGAACCGGGAATATCGGTGATGGAAAAATATTTGTACAACCATTGGAGCAGTGTTACAGAATAAGAACAGGTGAAGATGGAGAAGTAGCTGTCGGATAAATAGAAGGGTGTTACCCTTCTATTACCTCACCTATTAAAAATGGATCTTCCCCTTTCTCTATTCCTGTAATTAAAACATCTACAAAATCATTCTTGTTAAGATTTAATCCGTTAAACTTTACAGGAACATAATAGTCTCCAAAACCTGAATATTTATTATTAGAAGATTTTTCTATAAGAACTCTCTGTTTTGTTCCTATCAAACTTTTACGATAATCAAATTTTAATTGTTCAGAAAGAATACGTACGACCTCAGATCTCTGGTTTTTTAATTTTTCATCTATCTGATTAGTAAACTTAGCAGCTTGGGTTCCCTCTCTTTTTGAGTATTTAAACGTATGAATATGCCCAAAACCTATCTGCTTACAAGCATCTATACTCTCTTGGAACAACTCTTCGGTCTCTCCAGGAAAACCAACTATTAAATCGGTTGTTATATTAAAGTGAGGAATCCTTTCACGTATTTTTTTTACAATATTACTGTATTGGGTGAATGAATACGTTCTCTTCATATCTTTTAAAATAGTCTCGGAACCACTTTGTAAACATAGATGAAGGTGTGGAGTCATTCTAGGGTGGGAAAATAGATCGACTATATTTTCATCCATCATATCCGGTTCTAAAGAGGATATTCTTAACCTCCAGTCTCCATCAATATTTAGAATATGACCTATTAAATCCTTAAAATCTACTCCGTTGTGATTATAGCAAGACATGTTTATACCTGTTAAAACTATCTCTTTAAAACCATTTTCCAAGTGTGATCTAATACTATCTAAAATATCATTTAATGGTCTACTAACTCCAGCACCCCTAACATAAGGTATAATACAATAACTGCAAAAACTGTCACATCCGTCCTGTATTTTTATTGTGGCTCTGGTTCTTAGACCCTTATCTGTTGTATGAAAATCAAATACATCCTGGTTATTATCGTGTAATATCTCACCATTAAAGTATGCATCAACTAATTGAAATATCTGATTTTTTTTCTGGTTTTCAATTAGAAATGTAATCCCTGTCTCATTTTCAAGTTTATGTTTAGCAGAATCGACATAACATCCTGTAACAACAACAACAGAATTATTTGATTTTCTTGCTTTGTTAATACTATTTCGACTTTTCCTGTCACTTTTATTTGTAACAGTACATGTATTTATTACGTAAACATCTGCTTCTTCATCGAAAGATACAATCTCGTAACCTGCATTAATGAAATCCGATGCCAAGCTATCGGACTCGTACTGATTCATTTTACAACCTAGTGTATTCAAGGCTACTTTTTTACTCAACAAGGACTCCTTCTATAGACATTGGGGCAATTTCAGATATTTTTACATTGACAAATTGGCCAACAAGATTTTCCTCACCTTTTTTAACCCTTGTAACAATTTTACCCTCTGTTACACCCTGATAGTACTCTCCTTTCCTGTCCAGACTGGTAAGTAAAATTCTCATATTTTTTCCTAAAAGGTTTTTATTATATTCAAGGGACTTTTCCTGCATTACATCTGATAATCGGTGTAATCGCTCTTTTTTCTCTTCTAACGGAACATCATCGTCCCATTTATGACTTTGAGCTCCAGGTCTTGGCGAATATATGGCGATGTATGCCATGTTATATAAAAATTTCTCCATAGCTTTTTTTGTATTTAAAAAAGCTTCCTCGGTCTCACCTGTAAAACCTACAATAATATCTGTAAATAGAGTAGCTTCCGGTAAAATTTCCCTAATTTTATTTACAGACTTTTCGTACTCTTCAACTGTATAGTTTCTATTCATTTTTTTCAGAATCTGATTATCTCCACTCTGTATAGGGAAATGAACCCAGTTAGCAAGACACTTATACTTCTTAATTGTATATAATAAATCTTCGTTAAAATCCTTAGGATGAGGAGCTGTAAAATAGAGTAAGAACTCTTTACCGGAAGAGTCACCGTACTCACCAATTTTTGTTAATAACTGGTTAAAGGAAATCTCCTCCCCATTCTTATCAGATCCATAGGAGTTAACATTTTGCCCTAGGAGTGTAATCTGCTTATATCCCCTGTCTATTAAACTTTTAACCTCTGAAATAATATCCTGTGAAGATCTTGAAAGCTCTCTACCCCTTGTGTATGGGACAGCACAGTAAGTACAAAAATTATTACAACCATTTTGGATTGGAACATAAGCATCAAAATTATTTGCATACTGAGGGTCTATATGCCAGAAATCTGTTAAATTATTTCTATTTTTTAAATTTCCAGGCATTGTTACACCATAATTACTAATTAGATCTGGTAATTTATCCAAATCCCCCATTTTGAATACAAAGTCAAATGTTTTAAGGAATTTTTTCTCGTCACTCTCAAGAACGCAACCAGAGAGAAATGTTAAAATATTTCTCTCCTGTTTTCTTTTCATCTTGTTCCATTTATGAATTCTTGCATAAACTTTATCTATTGCCCTCTGTCTTACAGAACAGGCAATAACTCCTAATATATCAGCTTCATCTTCACTTTCAGTGAATGTATATCCTAATTTTTCAAATAATGCTCTTACTCTCTCAGAATCTGAAATATTCATCTGACAACCAAGAACAACTATGTGATATTTCATATTTATTAACCACCCTTAACTTAAATAGCTATAAGAAATTATCATTTTTATTTATTAATATCTATAGTATAACTATTGTATGGAAGTAACTTTTTTAGGAACAGGTACATCCCATGGGATACCGGTGTTAACTTGTAATTGCGATATTTGCAGGTCTGATAGACCTGAAAACAAGAGATTAAGATCATCACTTTTAGTTAGAAGTGGAAACAGTTCATTTATTGTAGATACTACTCCTGAATTTAGAATTCAAGGATTAAGAGCAGGCATAAATTCAATTTCAGGTGTTTTCTATACCCACACCCATGCAGATCATCTTCATGGTATAGACGATTTACGCCCATACTGCTCTAAAAACCATCTACCAATTTATGGAAGTGAACACGATATAAATGAAATAAAATCAAGATTTCCATATATTTTTGGAGAGGTTAAACAACTTGGTGGTGGTAAACCTTTAATTGAGTCTGTTGTATTAAACAAGAGTTTAATTATTAACGATATAAAAGTGACTCCAATTCCTATTAAACATGGGATTCTGGATATTTTCGGTTACCGGTTTAACGATGTTGCATATATAACCGATTGCAGCTTTATCCCACAGGAGAGTTATAAACTATTAACAAACCTAAAAGTTTTAATTATAGGTGCTTTAAGATATAGACCACACTCCACACACTTTAGTATTGATGAAGCAATAAATGAAATTAAGAGAATAAATCCAAAAGAAGCATACCTGACACATATTTGTCATGATGTAGAACACTTTGATTTAATTAATAAACTTGAAATAAAATCGAAGAAAGATGAGTTTATAAAAAAAATAAAGCCCGCACATGACGGACTTTGTTTAAAATCTGTTTGAAAATGGGTTTAAAAACCCATATGAATTAAAGTTGTTCTACTTTTCCTGCTTTTAAGCATCTTGTACAAACTTTAACAGATTTAGGAGAACCATCAATAGTTGCCTGAACCTTAACTATGTTAGGTTTGAAAGTTCTTTTTGATTTAACACCGATGTGTTGACCAGCTCCACCCTTTTTTTTAGGTAAACCTTTTCTTGGTACACTGTTTCCAGCGATGGTACCTTTACCACACAATTCACATTTTCTAGCCATTATATATCCCTACCTTAAGAAAAATTACTCACTAAGTGGAAGTAAAATAACAAATATGGTGGAATATGTAAAGCCTTTAATTATATAATAATCATCGTTTATGAAAAAAAAATATTTTACAGCTTTAATACCCGCGTCAAACCTGGATAGCTCATATAAAAAAATTCAGTGTAATTCTGATCTTTTTATAACTTTACCTCCGGTTGCCATACTTGAATATCATAAGGATTATATTTTAAAAAAAGATTTTAATAAAGATATAAATGATATAAAAGAGTTTAAAACCCAGGGTTTAGCTACCTATAATGATTGGTGTACTATTAAATTACCAGACTATCCTCTTAATACTGTTTTTAATAAGAGATCAGATGATTTATTCCCTCCAGATTTTTGCTTTATATTGGGAAAAGGAGTAAAATCCTTGCACACTATACCTGAACAGAAGGAAGAACTGGTTAGAAATTGGGAAGTAGGATTCTTTGAATTCATTTATTGGGATCAAGAAGACCCGTTTAGTAACTTTGAATTTATTCTTCATTGGAAAATAAAAAAGAAAAAGCCTAAATACTGACTAATATTAAATATATATGCTAAACTACTTAGCAATATAAAGAGAAATGAGGACAACCTATGAAAGATAGAATAACACTAACTCCTAGCCTGGAAGATTATCTTGAAGCAATTTTACAGTTGGAAAAGAAAAATAGAGTGGCAAGAGTTAAAGATATTGCATCTGCCCTTGGAGTACAAATGCCATCTGTTTCCGGTGCTTTAAAAAGTTTAAAAAGCAAGGGAATGATAGATTATGAAAAAAACTCATTTATTAATCTCACAGATGAGGGTAAAAAGATTGCAGTTAGAGTTTACGAAAAACATAAACTCCTTGTTTCTTTCTTTCAAAATGTACTTTTACTAGATAAAGATGAGGCAACTGAAGTGGGTTGTAAAGTTGAGCACGTAATTAATATAGAAACCGCAATTAAGCTCTCAAAAATTGAGAAATTCTTAAAAGATAAAACTCAGGACATTGAGACTTGGAATAAAATAATTTCGAAATAATAGGAACGTTCATGATTCAAAAACAGTGTAAAGTTATTAGCAATAAACTAATTGCTAAGGATTATTACGAGCTAGTATTTAACTGGGAGAGTAGTTTTAATCCCAAACCAGGGCAATTTTTAACATTAAGACCCCAAGGTTTACCCTTATTAAGACGGCCATTTGCATTTTCTTCTTTTAAGGATAACAGAGCAGCTATTATTTACAAAACAGTAGGTAAAGCGACAAAGGGGTTCTCTTCCCTAACAGAAAAGGATTCAATTTCTATTCTTGGCCCTCTAGGTAGTGGTTTTGATCTACCTAAAAAAAGACCTGTACTTATAGCAGGTGGAATTGGGCTTGGTCCAATGCTATTTACCGCAATAGATTTTGCTGAAAGAGGTTTGAGTCCTATATTAGTAATTGGAGCAAGGGACAAGAGTTTTATACCTAAACTGGAATTAGGAAAAGGAGTTGAGGTTGTTATTGCAACTGATGACGGATCCCTGGGGTTTAAAGGTAATGTTACACAGTGTTTAAAAACAGAATATAACAATATTTTAAATAATTGTGAAATCCTGTGCTGTGGTCCACACATTATGCTTAAAGCCTGTCATGAATTGGCTCTTGAGTATGATATTGAGTGTCAGGTTTCTATGGAAGAGATGATGGCTTGTGCTGTAGGAGCTTGCTATGGATGTGTAGTAGAAACAACACACCAGGAGAAATATAAAAGGGTTTGCAAAGATGGACCTGTTTTTAACAGCAGGGAGATAGTATGGATTTAAGTGTAAAAATTAGAGATAAAATAATGCAGAATCCTGTGGGAACAGCCTCTGGAACATTTGGATTTGGTGAAGAATATGGTGAACTAATTGATCTGTCTCAACTGGGATCCATATACACAAAGGCTGTAACTGTTCTACCACGGGAGGGAAACCCACTACCAAGATTAACAGAAACACCATATGGAATGATTAACTCCATAGGTTTAGCAAACACAGGAGTAAAAGGTTTTTTAGAAAATAAAGTCCCTTTTTTAAATACAATAAAAAACTGTGCTGTAATAGTTAATGTAGCAGGATCTACAGAGGATGAGTATACAAAAGTTATAGATATGATAGACTCGGTAGACTCTGTTTGGGGTTATGAAATAAATATTTCCTGTCCCAATGTAAAATGCGGTGGATTAGCATTTGGAACAGATCCTGTACAGGTTGAACGTTTAACAAAAGAGATTAGAAAAAGAACAAATAAGCCTGTAATAATGAAATTAACCCCAAATGTAACAGATATTACAACTGTTGCTACAGCTTGCGAAATAGGTGGTGCTGATGCAGTATCCTGTATTAATACTGTAATGGGAATGAAAATAGATATAAATAAAAAGAAGCCCGCTATTTATCAAAAAACAGGAGGACTTTCAGGACCAGCAATAAAACCTGTAGGTGTAGCTGCTGTTTATAGAGTTTCTAAAAAAATATCCATTCCAGTAATCGGTTTAGGTGGAATCATGAACTGGGAAGATGCTGTTGAGTATTTCCTGGCCGGAGCATCTGCTATCCAGATTGGAACTGCAAACTTTATTGATCCAAATACACCAATTGATGTATTAGATGGAATAAAGAGATATATGACTAATAATAAATTGGAAAAAATATCTGATTTCCACAGTTTTATTGAATAAAAAAGGAGCTTTTAGGCTCCTTTCTCTTATTTAAACAGTTTTTGTGGATACTTTCCACTTTCTATCAATTCTCGGACACTTTTAACCACAGATTCCTTATCCTCTGGATATGTTACCCCAAACCATGAGTCTTTAGAAGTTAAAACCTCAACTTTAGCCATTCCTTTCTGAATAAGTTCATCTACTACAAAAGGTATATAAAATTCAGATTTAAGCTCTGATCCCCTTTTTGATAGAAATTCAGTAAACATTATCTCAAGATGGTTAAAAAGAGAGGGTGTAAATCCCCAGAAATTCATTGAAACAACTTCATTCCCTGTTAAGGATAATTTATCTCCATTTTCTAATGTTGCTTCAGCCCCATTTTCTGTTTTAACAATATTTGTTCTCTCTACAACAGTTGTTAATATATTATCACTACCTAATTCACATACTCCTCTGGAAACAAAACCGTTCTCGGACAGAGTATTACTTAAAACAAAACCAACCATAGAGTAGTCTTCAATACCACTATTGGTTATATTATTTAGTTTTTGGGAAATAAGTTTATATGCGCTTTCTCCATAAAAATCATCTGCATTTATTACTGCAAATGGTTCAGTAACAACATTTCTAGCAGCATAAATAGCATGTCCGGTTCCCCATGGTTTTGCTCGTCCCTCTGGAACAGTAAATCCATTTGGCAAGTCATCTAATTGCTGGTAAGCATATTCAACAGGAATTATTCCCTCGAATCGACTACCAATATGCTCTTTAAACATATCCTCTATATCTTTTCGTATAACAAATACGACCTTTCCAAATCCTGCTTTTACTGCATCGAAGATAGAATAATCTATTATGATTTCACCATTTGGACCAATTGGATCAATTTGTTTAAGTCCACCATAACGGCTCCCCATACCTGCAGCTAATACTAATAATGTTGGTTTCATTAATTACCTCTATAAAATTGTATAGTATAATATACTAGTTAGATGTAGTCACATCAAGTGACTTAAATAAATCCGGGTCTATTTGTTTACGAACCATCTCTGTAGTATAAATTCCATTTAAATGTTTATTGAATATTTGTTCTATCTCTTTAGGTCCCTTAAAATAATATCCAGATCCCTTAAGTTGTTTATTACCAAAACTTAACCTTAAATTATTACATTTTTCAAAATCATTTGGATATAAATAGAATGCACCACCTGTTACAATTATTTCTAATTTATATTCAAAAGCCAGATTTGTAATTCTTTCCATAATAATTAAATTTTCATTTAAACCATTATCCTGTATTTCTAAATAGAAATTACTTCCAAAAAGCTCTTTTAGTATTTTAATATTTTGTAAACCAAGTTCTTCATTCCCCTGGAAATAAGGTTTATCAAAAACTCCTCCTAAACCTCCAGATAGAGCAATAACACCCTTTGAATATCTACTTAATGTTCCATAATCAACTCTTTCATACTTACTTAAATCAACTATATTTTTTAATCCATCCAAGTTTTTTGCAATTAAAACCAAGTGATTTGTTTCAGAGTTCTCTAACCCTAAAGGAGCATAATATAGTCCTATACCATAAAAAGGGATTATCCCTGCTTCTAGACACTCTTTAGTAAATTCCTTGTATCCATCTATATTGCCACTATCTGTAATAGTAAGGGTTCTCATTTTAAACACTTTTGCTCTAGCAACTAAATCTTTTATCTCTATGGTGCTATTACCCTTTGTATATTTTGTATGTATATGAAAATCGTTATATTCCATTGACATTCTCCTTTTACATAATTATCTTTGTTTGAATGATTAAAGATCTAACACAAGGTAGTATAACAAAAAATTTATTAAAAATCTCACTTCCTGTTATGGGAGCAAGTCTATTTCAAATGGCTTATCAAATTACAGATATGTTCTGGTTAGGGAAATTAAGTAGCGATGCTGTAGCTGCGGTTGGAACTGCAGGTTTTTACATTAATCTTAGTTATGCTCTAGCAACTCTTGCATTTATTGGTGTTGGTATAAAGGTTTCCCAGGCAGTTGGAGCTAAAAAATATAATCAAGCAATAGAATATGTATCGGCTTCAATTATTTTAATTGCAATTCTTAGTATCGTTATATCCTTAATTACAGTTATTTTTAGAAATCAGCTCATCGATTTCTTTAATATTAACTCTCTATATATTAGGAATGGGGCTATATCATATTTAGCAATTGTTATCTCTTTTTCAATTTTTAAAAATTTAAATTTAACTTTTAATAGAATATTCATTGGGTATGGTTCGGGTCGTGTCCCATTAATTATTGGTAGTTTTTCTGTTTTACTAAATATTATACTTGATCCAATTTTTATTTTTACTTTGGATATGGGTATTGTAGGTGCAGCCTATGCAACAATTATATCCCAGGTTATTTCATCAATAACATACGGATTTGTTTTAATTAAATATAGTAAGATTAATAAATTTCAGGGTATTAAGCTATGTATTAATAAAATTTCCATAATAATTAAGCTTAGTTATCCTGTAACAATTCAAAGAGTTATTTTTACTGTTATTTCAATTTTTATTGGTAAAATTATTTCTGAATGGGGAACTGATGCAATTGCTATACAGAAAATAGGTATACAATTAGAATCTCTATCCTGGATTACTGCCGGTGGTATGCAAGCTGCAATCACATCCTTTATCGGGCAGAATTACGGAGCTAAAAAATTAGATAGACTAAGAAAAGGATACTTTAGCGCAACAATTATTATGTTTGGTGTGGGTGCTTTTGTTACACTTCTTTTCACAGTTTTCCCAACCCAGATATTTAGCCTTTTTGTAAATGAACCAGAAGTAATTTCTGGAGGAGCAAATTACTTAAAGATTTTAGCAATATCCCAAATATTCATGTGTATAGATATTATGACAATGGGGGCTTTTAATGGAATAGGAAGAACAGGTGTTCCCCCTATTATTAGTGTAACATTTACAGGAGCAAGAATACCCCTATCAATTCTACTATCATCAGTTTTAAGTTTTGGAGTATCAGGTATCTGGTTTTCCATAACATTAACAACAATTTTAAAAAGTACTATTCTTGTAATACTATTCCTATACTTTTTAAAAAGAGTTGAAATGGAATTAAAACCAATTAAGGCTTAATTACCATCCACCTGATGCGCCGCCTCCACCAAAACCACCTCCGCCACCAGAAAAACCTCCAGAGCTGAAGCCACTTCCGAATCCACCGGAACTAAATCCACCGCCAAAATTGCCATGTCTTCGAGAACCACCCAGTAGTGAACTCATTATTAAAAATGTTCCAAAATTTCCAGAACGTCTTCTTCTTCCTTTTCCAAAAATTAAAAAGAAAATAAATATAATTAAACCTATAGGGATTGAAGAGGAACCTGATGATCTACCGTTATTCTGGGATAAATCTCTCTCTGCAATCTCAAAATTACCTTCTATTAAACCGTTTAGTGCTAAAAATGAATCTTTCAATCCTGTATACACATCACCTTTATTAAAATTGGGAGATATGATATTCCTAATTATATAACTTGCTTTAGCATCTGTAATATAAGGTTCGGCGCCATAACCTACTTCAATTCTAACTTTACGTTCTTTTTTTACTATAAGTAGAAGTACACCATTATCCTCTTTCTCACTTCCTAATTTCCAGCTATCTACAACTCTAATGGAAAACCCTTCTAAACTATCGCCTTCAAGACTCTCAATGGTTAATATTGCAATTTGTGAAGTCGAATTCCCAATTGATTCTAAAATTACAGATTCCAATTTTTTTTCTTCAGAACTACTTAGCATGTTTCCATAATCGTTTACTACGCCACGAAGTTTAGGTACATCTAACGAAAATATTGAAAGCAATGAAGTTGTTGTAAAAAAAAGTACTAATATTAATCTTCCCATAACTACTCCTTTAGAATCCTGATATCGTCGGATAGTTCATTTACATCATCACTCTGTATAGGAAAGTGGTCAGTAAGAATATTACCGCACTCAATTACAGCAGAAACTATTGAATCTACAACCATTTTCCCCTTTATCCCCAAAATAATTTCAGCAACAATACCGTCCCATCTTTCCTGAGGAATTTTATCGTTTATACCCTTATCTGCAAGAAGAATAACTTTTCTTTCTAATTCGGAAATAAATATTAAAACCCCTGTTCTATCCTTTGTATAACATGTTCCAGACTCTATAAAATATCTCAATGCTCGATTATTAACCCTTTGTTCCATAATCTTTTTAGGAATTATAAGTCTGTCAACTCCTGGTAAATTAGCTATTAAATATGATAACCCTATTACTAAAAATAGCGACACTCCAGTAAAAATCATAAAATGAAAACCTGTGGTTCCCCAAAAAAGAGATGAAATAAACCCCTCTATTCGACCAGAAAATATTGTTAAAACTATAAAATAGATACCACCAACTATTAACGAAAAGAATAGTTCATAAAATGCGTAATCTGAACTCTCTTTAATAATAGCCGTAGCTATTTCACCACTAGTTTTACTTTCTGCAATTTTAACCGCATTATTTATTCTTTTAAAATCTTCTTCGGTAAACTTCATCCTACTCTCCAAAATCAACAGTTGGAGCAACTTCAGCACCAGAAACAGCTTTAAAATATGGCCTTTGACTAAATCCAAACATATTTGCCATCAAGTTATTTGGGAAAGTTCTTATATAAGTATTATACCCTTTTGCTGCTTCGTTAAATCTCATTCTCTCAACTGTTATTCGGTTTTCAGTTCCCTCTAATTCACTTTGAAGTGATAGGAAAGACTCATTAGCTTTTAATTCAGGATAATTCTCTGTAATCATCATTAGCCTTTGCAAGGCACCACCTAAGGAACTTTGTGCTTCCTGAAATTTTTCGAAAAGAGCAGGATCATTTAATACTTCTTCAGAAATGTTAAAAGTCCCCCCAGCCTTACTTCTAGCTTCTGCTAACTGAGTGAAAGTATTCTCTTCGTGCTTAGCATAACCTTTAACAGTTGCCACTAGATTTGGAATTAAGTCAGACCTTCTCTGGTACACATTTTCAACCTGGCTCCACTTCTCTTTTACACCCTCATCTAAAATTACCATACTATTGTAAGATGATTTAAATTTTCCATATACAGAAAAGATAAGAACAACAATAACTCCAAGAATTATTAAATTACGCAAACTACTTTTTTTCACACATATCCCCTTTAATCATATATTTAATTTACTTACCTTACTCCTGGTTGACAAGTTTTTTAACTATATTTTTTATTTCTTTATGAATAATTGAATTAATTTTGCCTTGTGAGTAAAAAGCAATATTTAAATGTTTTGTTAGAATAAAAATATCATCTTTATTAGAATTATTAGTTACTAAAGCTAGCATATCTTCAATAGAATACCCTTTTAAAGAACTTAACTGGGTAACACTTAGTATCCATTTTTTTAGTTGTTTATAATACAGATTTATACCAATAACTCTTAAGAATCCAGCTAAGCTTCTGGTAGTTTTCTCCTTTTTTATATTTTCAATCCCTGATGTTCTTATATCTAAATACGATTTAACTCCAAGCTCCTTTTTTTTAAAAAATTCCTTAATCCAACTCTTTATATTTCCCCAGTATTGAGAAAGTGTTACTTTATTTCTATTTTTAACTAATAAAGGTTTAATTAACGGAATAATAAAAAAGTATATAATCCCGGATAGAATTAGTACATAAATGAACTTTTCTAAAAAATTCCAAAGAAAAGTGAGATCCGGATAATTTCTGGGTACTGAATCCTCTTTAGGAATTGTTGAGGATTCAATTAAATCAAGAAGAGCAAATTCCTTAGTATTTGCAGGTGGAGGTTCTATTACAATTCCCGAACCAAGTGATAATAGCCAATTAAAAAATCTAAGTATATATTCGTAGGGAAATACTTCAATTTTAATATGAATAAAAACTGAAAGTGCGATTGGGGGTAAAATATACTTAAAACTATTTAAAGAGAAATCTCTTGCTGTAGCTTGTAAAATAATAAGCAATATAAAATCTGCTATTCCAGAAAACAGCCATAAAATGGGATAGTTTATATAACCATTTCTTAAATATAAATAGATAATAAAACAGAGTTTTGATACTATTAAAATCATTATATTTTTTGTCCATAATTCTAATACAAAATCTTTTTTACCAAGAATCTCAGATGAAAAAAAGTGATAATAAATATTTATTATCATTACAAGGAATATGGAATTTATAATTGAAAAGGGGCCTTTTAGTAGAAAAATAGATATTGCTCCAGAAACAATTATAACAAATATTGAAATAATATTATTTACAGGATTTCTATCATCTTCAAAATCAAAATAGTTAAATTTTATGGTTTTAATAAAAAGAGGTATTAATCCAATTAATAATATAAATATACCAATAAATGAAATTAATATATTTTGAGTTTGATATATAACTGGAAGTAGTGAAAATAGAGTGTAAAAAAAACCAAAAATATAGCTCAATTGTACAATTCCTTTCCATATAGAGATAAATCTTTTATTTGATATTTATTATTCTCAGACTCAACCTGTCTACCGCTACTATTAACAATTGTTATATAATATCTGTTTTTAAAAAGAGTATTAATTTCAACAATAAATTCAAATGTAATTTCTGGAACAATTATGTAGATATGGGAACCGGATGGTGGTGTACATCCTATATCCTGTAGTTGCTCTAAAAGAGATAAATTATTTTTATGAGGATAATCAATAACTGATAATAGTGAAAATATTTCCAATATATGTGTATATCCGCTACCTGGAGGAATATACTTTACCCCACTCTCATCATAAGTAAAAATAGATGTCATTTCACCCCTTTTCCCATATTCAGAGACAAGAGTTGATGCTAGTTCTAGACACCGATCTAAATAATTATATCTATTTTTTATACTATATTTTTCTGCATTTAAATCTAGTAAAAGGAAAAGAGGTGAACTTAATGAGTTAGAAAACTCCATAGTCTGCAACTTCCCTATTTTAGCTGAGGATTTCCAATTAATTCTCTTTAGTGAATCCCCGGATCTATAATCTCTAATTGTTTTTAAGTCAGATAAATCCTCGTATAAAGGATTCTTTACTTGTTGAAACCCACCTCTAATTCCATTTATCAGTAGTAGTTCCAATTCTGAAATCTTTGGATATACATAGACTTGAAAGTATGTTTCAACTATCTTCTTCCATGGGAATAGATTTAGTGGATCTGAGCCGGAGATAATTATAGGTCCAATAGTAAATTTACCTCTGGTTTGGGTATTTAAATTATTATTAAACAATTTACTACTTTTTTTAGGTAGGGTTTGAATATATTCACCAACACCCTGCTCATAGGCTCCATGCCCTAAATCTTTAATTTCCAACTTATTTAGAGTAACTAAACTATTATTAATTACTGTAAATTCTATAGATTCAGTTGAATTAAACTGACAATAAATTTCTTCAGCATCTCTAATACAGCTAACACTATTATAAGTATATTTAGATAGTAGTAATGAAAATAAATAGAGGAATATAATTGATGACACCAATATTTGAATTATTGGAAATGGAAAGAGTATACCTAAAATTAGAGTTATTATAAGAAATACAACAGAGACCCCATTTCTCATTTACTTTCTGAAGGAACCTCTACACTTTGAAGAACTTGATCCAAAGCTCTCTCTACAGTTAAACCCTTTAATAAAGTTGCAGGTTTAAGAAGTACTCTCTGTTTTAATATTGAGTGGAATACCGACTTAACATCGTTTGGTGTAACAAAATCCCTTCCTTGCAGAGCACTAAAAGCTTGGCTACCTTTATATAAAGCCAGTGTCCCCCTGGGAGATACTCCCAAATGGAAAAGATCCAATGTTCTGGTTTTGTTAACCAAATCAAGAATATAATCCCGTACACTATTATCAACATGAACTTTAACAACTTCTTCTTTGTACTTTAATATTTCACTTAAGGATGAAACTGGTTTTAAATCATTTACAGGATGAGTTAACCTTCGTTGACTCTCAAGAATTTCTGCTTCTGCCTCCCTTGAAGGGTAACCTATATTTATTGTCATAAAAAAACGGTCTTTTTGTGCTTCAGGAAGTGGAAATGTTCCCTCAAATTCTGTGGGGTTCTCGGTTGCAATTAAAAAAAATGGCTCCGGAAGGAGTCTAACTACACCATCAATAGATATTTGAAATTCTGCCATTGCTTCTAAAAAAGCTGACTGAGTTCTAGGAGTCGCTCTATTTATCTCATCTACAAGCACAACATTTCCATTAATTGGTCCTGGATTAAATTTAAATGTTTCATCCCTTGGACTGTATATTGATAGTCCTAATACATCGTTTGGTAAGAGATCTGGTGTTGCCTGAATTCTATTAAAAACTCCACCTAAAGAGATAGATATTGCCTTGGCTAATACTGTCTTTCCCAAGCCGGGTACATCTTCAAGTAAAACATGCCCACTACAAAGAATTGCAGTCAAAATTTGATCAACAACTTCGTTTTTCCCATAGAATACTAAACTTACATTATCCCTTATTTTCTTTGCCCAAGCCTCTATATTACTTGCCATAAAGTCTCCTATTTATAAAAGTTAACATCCTTTCCATATTTTTAATAGTTTTTTTTGATCTTAACTGAATTGAAGACATATGAATTGTACCCTTTGTATTATTTAATTCAGTAATATTACCTGCTAACTTTAATGAGTTATGCAAGTTAACACCTTCATCGTGTAGAGGATCGAATTCAGAAACTTCTATATAAGTTGGTGGAAGATTACTAAAAGATGGTGAAGTTGCCGGGGAAGCGTAAAATGGAATATCCCCTACTACATTTCTTAAATAAAGTTCCCACATAAAACTGTTACTTTCACTATTCCAATTAGGTGTATCATTATAATTCTTTACAGATTCTGTTATCTGCCTATGATCTGTTACTGGTGCTATTAAAGTCTGACACTTAATAATTTTAAAATCTCTATCCCTTGCAAGTAGAGAAACTCCTGCGGCTAATGCACCGCCTGCACTAAAACCTGTAACAAAAATTTTACTAGGATCAATTCCCAAATAAGAGGCATTATTATAACACCATGTTAACCCCGAATAACAATCCTCCAGTGGTATTGGATATGGATAATCAAGGGATAGTCGATAATCCACATAGATCACAGCAAATTTTCCACGTCTAATATATTCGGATAAAATTTTAGGGGATAGAGCATCCCCTTTTAGATAAAAGCCGCCACCATGAAAATAGACCATACATGGGAGATTTTCATTAATTCCCAATGGTTTATATATATAAAGATCTATTGGAGAACCATCAAAAGTCTCTATTACCTTTTTTTCCGATACAATATCACTATCAACTTTTAAAAAGTTGAGGGAGTTAATAAATGCATTACTTAATCTAATTCTTTTCTCATTATGAATATTTATATTCATTAACGCTAATAATTGATAATCTTTATCTATTTTATACTTTTTAAACGTAATTAACTCCTAATAAAAATTCCTTATATTTCTTCCTAATGGCTCATACTTACCTTCACGACCAATTCCTACACCAATACTAAATGTGGAATTAACCCCATAATCACTGCTTATGTATATGTTATACGAACCACTTCCATTTAATTCCCCAACTAAAATTTCAATTCTTTTTTCAAATGGATTAAAAAATGGAATATTTCTATTATCAAAGGTGTAGTACTCATCATCATTCCAAATTTGAAGATCAATATTTTTTATAAATGAACGAAATTGGTATATATCATAGTTACCAAAACTATCTTTTTTTTCAAAAACAAGCTTTACAACACTCTTTCCATTTAAGGTAACACTGTCCCGAATAACCGATCTATTTTCACTTAAATCAGGGGAGAGATAGTATAATCCCCCCTCAAAACCTGAATAATAGGGGGAATATATTATAATAGCTGCTGTTACCAGAAGAACTAGAACTGCAAAAGATATATAAATTACAAATGCAAATTTTGTTTTTTTTATCATTACTTCCTATTATATTTCATTTAAATAGTCCTGAACAGATTGAGCAAGAGTTTTATAAATCCAGTCTCTTTTATCATCGTCATCTTCTAAAAGTGTAAATCTAAATCCCTTTAGTCCAGAATAAAACCCGGATAATGGAACAACACAAATTCCTGTCGCACCTAGTAGATAATAAACAAATCTCTTATCATCTGGAACACCAATAACTGCTTCTTCAATGTAAGATTTTACACTCTGATTTTTAATTTGTAAAACACCTTGATTACTTAGTTCATTAAAAATAACGGTCATGTATAGACCTCCAGATGGTTTAATAGAGGTAATACCATTTATTTTGGAAAAATATTTCCATGCGTGATCTGCCCTATTTGAGAATTTATTAGCTCTTACTTTTAAATGTGTTGTATATCTTTCATCACCTAAAATTTCAGGAAGAACAATTTGAGGAAGTGTTGTAGAACATACTTCTAGCCTTTTTGCATTAATTATCGAATCGATATATGTTGAAAATTCAGTATCAATATGTCTATTGTAAACCTCTGCCCAACCACATCTTGCTCCTGGCCAAGGTAGTTCCTTAGACAAACTTCGCATGGAAATAGCTGGTACATTTTTTATTACATCCGATAAAAATGTCCATTCTGTATTTGGAAAAGTAACATTCGCATAGGTTTCATCGCAAATTATAAATAGATCGTACTTTTCTGCTAAGTTTACAATTGATTCTAAAATCCATTTTGGATAGACAGCACCTGTAGGATTATCTGGATTAATAATTAAAATACCGGCAATTGAATCATTGTATTTTATCTTATTTTCCATCTCTTCTAAATCTGGGAACCAATTATTTTTAGGGTCAAGGCTATAAGTTAAGTGCTCGTAACCTGAATGAGCAGCCTCTGCAGATGAGTGTGTAGAATAGGCTGGAGACGGGCCAAGAATTCTTGCCTCTCTTTTTAAATAATTATAGACTTTACTTATTGCATCACCTAATCCGTTAAAGAAAATGATGTCATCCATTGTTATTTTGGTTGTACCACGTTTATTTACAATTTCAGATAAGAAAGATCTTGTTTCAAGATGCCCCTGACTATCGGTATAACCAAAGCTTAAGCTATCCTGAGCTCGCTCGCTAACTTTATCTCTTATCCAACTGCTTACAATCTCACCTTTCTGAACAGGATCTCCAATATTTTCCCAAACAACTTCCTGCCCTAAACTGGATACTTTTCTGGCAATTTTAACTATTTCTCTAATTTCGTAGGTAAGTTTACCTGCCCCTTCATGTACTATACTTCTTCTCATATTAACTCCTGGGTACAGTTAGAAAGGGGTTAAATAAAAAAACCACAGTTTCTAACTGTGGTTTTTTAATGTTTAAATACGACAAACTACCACAGCAAATGCAATGCTTTGGCGCTGGCTGAGATAGTATTTGTTTTAGCAATATATATAAACATACAAATACTATATATTCCTAATTATTATTGGTCAATATATGTTATAATTACATTATGAGTAAAAGAATTTTATTTATTGAAAAAAGTGATTTTTTTGGTAGAGCAACAAAATATAAATTAGAAACCACAACCGATTTTCAAATTTTATGGTACAGATCAAACATGGAATATGTTACAGGAAATCATGACTATACTTTACTGGATATGGCAATAATTGATTATAACGAGGGTGATACATATACAAATTCAATGCTGGATATATGCTTTAAAAACAAAATCCCAATTGTATTATTAGCTAGTAAAATAACCCCTACGTTACAAGAGAAGATGTGGAGTCTGCAGGCTATAGATTATATTATTAAAGGATATAACTATAGTATAGACAATATTATAGATATTATAACAAGATATTTTAGTAACAACACATCTGGAATTTTATTAGTTGATAACTGTATAGAATCACGTAAACACCTTAAAAAATTACTAAAACTACACAGGTACAGGATATTCGAATCTTCAAATGAGACGGAATCCCTGGAAATTCTAAAGGAACATCAAGAAATTATTAAGTTGGTCATTGTTGGACATAACGATCCTGAATTAAATGGGTTAGAATTAACTTCAGAAATTAGAAGACACTATTCTATGGACAAATTAGCAATAATAGGAGTTTCCCTACAGGGAAATCACTCATTAATGGTTCAATTTATAAAAAGTGGTGCAAATGATTTTATTAGTAAACCATTTATAAGTGAACTCTTATACTGCAGGGTTATTCAAAATATAAAAGTAGTTGAATATTTTAACAAAATTAAAGAGCTAGCAATTATTGACCCATTAACAGGATTAAACAATAGGCATTTTATTAAAGAGGCTGAATCTATTATTATTGAAAATTCCAAAAGACATAATTTAGTTATTTGCGGAGCAATGATTGATATAGACGACTTTAAAGCAATAAATGATACATGGGGTCATGATGCGGGTGATATTGTTCTTAAAGAGATCTCAAAGGTATTAAAAAATTCAATAAGAAAATCTGATATAATAATTAGGTATGGTGGTGAAGAATTTCTTATTATAGGAAATAATTTAGACCCAATCCATGCAGAAAAATTCTTTAATAAACTAAGGGTGACTATTGAAAATTTAAAAATTAACATAGGTAAAAAAATTGTAAATGTAACTATAAGTATTGGTGTGTGTACAACCGAAGAAGATAATCTTGAACAAATAATAAATATTGCCGATAAAAAACTATATGAAGCAAAAAATAGTGGGAAGAATAGGGTTATTATTTAATGGGTAAAGTTTTTTATACATACTTTAATAGTGATAATATAAATACAATAACAAACAGTATTGAAGGTAAAAAAGAGTACTCCTGCATTATTCCCTACCATAGCGATGATTCTGAACTACTAATTTCACGCTCAATCTTAAGTCTATTAAAAACATTCAATAAACATAAATATCACCATAAAATATCTATAATTGCCAATGAACTGGTTTCATCGGCTGATATGATAAATATAACAAGAATATTTTTTCAAGAAAAAAACTACAACTCCTTAACAGAAAGTGATTATGAGAAAGGTGTTGAAGCACTATTTAATTCTTGCTTCATTGAGGATTTTAATAAAAAAATTGCTTATATTAAAATCGATCTTAAAGCATCAAATAGTAATTTTTCTATAAAACTAGAAACCAATAGCCCAATAAACCCTATAGATAAAGAACTTATTGAGAAAACAAAACTTTTAGCAAACAGTAATAATATATACGACATATTAAGATATAGCGAAAAACAACATAGAACTACAGGTTATGGATTTTTAATATCCATCCTACTACTTAAATCAATGAATTTAAGGTCCGAAATCATACAAGTTCTAAGTGAAGATGATAAAACCAGGATTGAATTAAATATACCTTTAAATGATATTGTTATTAATAATCACGAACAAATCTCAAACGATGTACTAAATGAAATTATTAATTTACCGCAATTCCCGGATAGTATTATGAGACTTCAAAAAGAGATAATGGATCCAGAATGGGATTATTCCAGAATTTCAGATTTTATTCTTTCAGATTCATCCTTAACAGCGGAAGTTCTTAGATTAGTTAATTCACCAGTTTATAGAATAGAGGATCCTATTGATAAAGTATCTATTGCTGTAAAAAAAATAGGTATAAATGGTCTTAAATCAATATTATACACTTTTGGAGCTTTAGAAATTCTTGAAAAGAACTATGATTTCCTAAAAATAAAAACATTTAAAGATCATCTTTTTCAGGTTGCTTTAATTTCAAGCTATCTTGCAAATAAAATGGGTCTCGATATATTTTGTGAAGATATCTATGTGGCAGCATTAATGCACGATATAGGGAAAATAATAATTTTTGCCCTTGAACCAGAAATTGAAGAGAAAATAAATAGTATAAATCAATCTAAAAAATTACCATTGGATATTATTGATAATATTTTTGATGGTTATAACCACTCTATTATAGGGTCTAAATTAGCTGAGAAATGGAATTTCCCCGAGAAGTATATTAAATCAATAAAATATCATCATACCCCTGATATTGTTCCTGACGAGTATAAAATTATTACATACTGTGTTTATTTAGGGAATGAAATATATCATACCATAGTGGATGAAAATAAATACTGTAATATTGACCCGGATGTACTTGGATTTTTTAATTTTGAATCACTGGAAAATTTTAATCAATTTATTAAAGAGCTAAGATCCCAGGGGATAGTAATGGATTTATAGTTAATCCATTACTAACGATTTGTTTACTCTATTGTAACTTGCTTTTAAACCTAAAGTTACTCCACTTGAAACATTAATTTTCTTTTCTAATGTGTTCCCTTTATAGGATAATAGAATAGTATGTTCTCCCGGAGTTAATATTAGATCAATCTTTCCGGCTTTAACCTTTCCAAGTTTAACAACGGTCTCACTTCTATCGCCCTTAGTATAAAAACGTTCACCATCTACTTTTATATCAATATCATCGGTTAGAGTTTCGATTTTAACAGTTCCAGGTTTAGAGTATAAAATAGCATCTAATTTTAATTCTGTCTGATCTGGACTTATTTGCAATATAAACTCTTTGGTGTAATAATCCTTTAATGATATTTGGAAATATTGGATTTCTCCTGTTTTTAATGTTTTATCATTTTTTGAGAATTTGACAAAATCATTACCCTTTTTAATGTAAATAGTTGCCCTCGATGTTAAATCCTCTTTGGTATTAAAATCCTTAACAGTGATTGTAGGATAAAATGGAAGAGTTTGAGGTTCATTATGGGTAAATACAAAAACTTGACCATCTTTGGTTTCGATATTTTTTTTCTGTTCTACCCTGCTTTTAACATAAATATTCTTCCAGAATAAATTTCCATCAATAATTAATTTTAATCTGTAAGATCCTTCTGGTATATATAATTTTTCGGTCTCATATACATTGAATTCTTTTTTAGTCTTTGTATTTAAAATAAAATTATAGCTGGATCCTTCAACATATTTAATAACAGATCCATTCTCTTTAAAGAGCTTGGACCGAATATAAATCTCATCGAATTCTTTGTAATAAGTCTTACTTACATTTAGTTTGAGTTGAACAGCACCATGAGTCTTAGCCCTTAATATTTCATTACCATAGGTTCTATACCCCCAATATATGGCGGATAGTAAAATTAAAGAAATAATAATATGGGGTATAAAATTCTTTTTTCTAATTTGTGGCAGCGCGACTGTTTTTTCTCCTGTTACAAGGTTTGAAAGACTCTCAATATACATATCATCTTTTTTTCCCCTAAAGTATTTTCTTAACTTATTTAATACTTCTTCCAAATCCTGTATTCGTTTATTTATATTCTTATTCATTAATTTTTTTATTAACTTAGAGCTATATTTTGAACATGTTTTATTGAATTTTTCGGGTTTAACATATTTACCTTTCTGGATTTTTGCAATATTTTCTGGTGAAATTCCACCTGGAAATGGTTTATTACTCGTTATCATCTCGTATAAAATAACACCTAATGCATAAATATCTGTTCTTTTGTCAACATTTGCACTATTTTCAAACTGTTCTGGGGACATATAAGATGGGGTACCTAAAGTCATACCTACGGTAGTTAAATCTTCGGAAGTATCATCGTCCATGGAAGCAATACCAAAATCTACTAACTTGACCTCACCTTTTTTTGAAATTAGAATATTGGCAGGTTTAATGTCTCTATGAACAACACCTTTATTATGTGCATATTTTAAAGCTTTTGAAATTTCTTTTACAATATATAGTGCTAAATCGTTAGAAAGAGGACTTTCATTTCGTATTAATTGTTCCAAAGATATACCATCGATATACTCTAAGACAATATAGTAAGAAGATCCTTCTTTAAAATGATCGTATACATCTACTATATTATCGTTTTTAAAATCGATCATTATTTTTGCTTCTCTATTGAATCTTTCAATAAACTGATCGCTTTTATTAATTGTTAATTTTTTTAGAATTACATTACGTTTTAATGTCGGGTGAAACCCTTTATAAACAGCTCCCATTCCACCCTGGGCAATTAAACTCTCAATTTTATATTTTCCAATTGTTTCAGGCTGTTTATTCATTACTTATTTCTCCGTTTATATCTAATATTATTGATTCTAAATTTATTTCTTCGTTTGCTTTTATAAATGCAACACCGTAATTTACAGGATTGTGTATTTGAACTAATTTACCATTTGCCCGGGTATTATAAGCACCGGATACAGGTCTGTGACCAACAAAATAGTAGGCAATTTTACTATTACAATCAACTAAAGATTCTAGTAATTTTTCTACACTTCCTTCAGTAGATTCTGAATTCGCTGTCCATGTTAAACCTTCTGTAACATTAAAATTAGTCCTGAAATTTATAATTTCATCCTTAGTGTAGTAACTCCTTGGCTCAGAATGGGATATAAGAAAATTAGATCCTACTGCCATTAATGGTAAATTATACTCAAATTCAGAGTATTTATTCAAAAAATCTTCCCCATAAAATTTTAAGACCCACTCTTTAACAATCTCCCCTTCTTTTGTAAATTTACCAAAAGCGTGATTGCCATAACTATTTTCGTTTTTTATATTTTCATGGTTACCCTTTAAGAAAGTAAAGTAATTTGGGAACATTATTTTAAGTTCCATAATAAGTTCCATAAGTTCCAAATTTTCAGACATCTCATCATCAATATGGCTATGAGTCTTAAAATTGGATGCATACTCTTTTTCAGCAGAGAGCCAACGATTTTTACCTCGACCTTCGGAGTGAAAACCATCTCCAACACATACTACTTGAATTTTCTTTTGGGATAAAAGCTCAATAATTTCAACATTATCTATTTTCCAATTTAGTAGCTTATGAATAAACTCAACTCTTCCGTGTAGATCCGGTACAATTATAGTAGGAATATCTTTATATAGGGTTACGATCCCCCCTGGTAGACCAGCATCATCTAATTCTCTATTTTTATCAATACTCTTTAAAATATATGTTACATGATCAATCTTATCCATATATTCTTCTTTATCGGGCAATTCGCTCATAAATCTATTATATACAATTTTTTTAAATCTACATATAGAAAAAAACCCGTGATTAACACGGGTTTAAATCTTAGTAACTCTTTTCATGTACACTTTGAACAGAACGTCCAGAAGGGTCTTTTATATTCTTTAAAGATTGATCCCATTCAAATACAATTGCTGTACTACAAGCTACAGACTCTTCATAGGGTACAGTTTTTATTGCGTCATCCTCAGGGAATAATTCAGAGAATATAGATCTATATAAATACTCTTCCTTAGTTCTTGGAGTATTGATTGGGAATTTATATTTTGCATTTTCTAAATCGATATCCGAAACTTCTGTCTCTGCTTTATCCTTTAAACCATCGATCCAGGAATAACCAACCCCATCAGAAAATTGCTCCTTTTGTCTCCATGCAACTTCTTTTGGTAGATAATCCTCAAATGCCTGTCTTAATATATATTTCTCCATTCTCTCTTTAGAAGGCATTTTATCTGTAGGATTTTGTCTCATTGCAACATCAAGGAACTCCAGATCAAGGAAAGGAACCCTGGATTCTACTCCCCATGCAGCCATTGACTTATTACTTCTTAAACAGTCGTATTTAGACAGCTTCTGAATTTTTCTAACTGTTTCTTTGTGTAACTCTTCTCCATTTGGAGCTTTATGGAAGTAAAGATATCCTCCAAAAATCTCATCGGCACCCTCACCACTTAAAACCATTTTTATTCCCATGGATTTAATAAATCTAGCCATTAAAAACATTGGAGTACTAGCTCTAACAGTTGTAACATCACATGTTTCTAGGTGATAAATAACATCTCTTAATGCATCAAAACCATCTTGAACTGTAAAATGAACTTCGTGGTGAATTGTTCCTATCTGTTGAGCAACTTTCTTTGCAGCAACTAAGTCTGGAGAATCTTTTAATCCAACTGCAAAGCTGTGAAGTTGTGGCCACCAAGCTTCTTCTACATCTCCTGATTCAATTCTCATGGAGTTGTATTTTTTAGCAATAGCAGAAGTAATAGAGGAATCTAAACCTCCTGAAAGTAGAACACCATGTGGAACATCGCACATTAATTGTCTATGAACAGCAGCTTCTAAAGCTTTTTTTATTTCATCTACACTTGTTGTGTTGTTTTTTACATTTTCGTAATCAAACCAGTCTTTATGGTAATATTGAACAAATTTACCCTCTTTTGAACTATAGTAGTGTCCTGGAGGGAAATCAGACATCTGTTTACAAAAACCTGTAAGAGATTTCATTTCGGATGCTACAAATAGAACACCATTCTCATCCCTTCCATAGTATAATGGGATAACACCAATAGGGTCTCTGGCAATTAAATAGCTATCGTCTACCTGATCGTATAGAGCAAAAGCAAAAATACCATTTAAATCGTTTAAAAAATTAACACCCTTTTCTTTATATAGAGGTAAAATAACTTCGCAGTCCGAGTTTGTTGCAAAATTATAATTTAAGCTATTTCTAATTTCCTGGTGATTATAAATCTCACCATTAACTGCCAAAACCTGATTATTATCGTTGGAATAAAGTGGTTGAGCACCATTTTCTACACCTACAATAGATAACCTCTCATGGGCTAAAATAGCTTTATCATTAGAGAAAATACCAGACCAGTCTGGCCCTCTATGTCTTAATCTCCTAGACATTTCTAATGCTTGCTCTCTTAGCAAACTTGCATCTTCTCTGGTATCAAATACACCTACAATTGAACACATACTCTAATTTACCTTATTTTCATATTTAGTTTATTAATGTTGTTCAAAGTTTAAAGGAATGTCAACGTATTTGATAAAAAAAAGCAAAGTTATTGTGAAATAATTCTCAGGCTTTTTTAGTAGACAAAAATATGTTGAAACTTTATTCTTTTAAAATGAAAAAAATAATTCAAAAGATATTAATTCCATTTTTACTAATTAGTTGTACCACTGTTAATGACTTAAATAATAACATTGATAATCTATCACTTTTTTCTCTAGCAGAGACAACTAATATTATAGATGATACAACAGATTTAGAACAATTTAGATCCTATGGTAAATCAATTTCCAATATACCAATAAGAATGTTAGCACCCCATATAGAGAGTGATAAAAGCATGGCTTTAGAATATTTAGAAAAAGAGATGCTAATTCCATCTAAAAAAGAGCTACTTAGAGTTATAGATTTTTACTATTTTGAGGGTTATACCGCCGATATGATAGAAGCCTTGGAACTTTTGACAACTAAACCGGAATTACTTAATGATCCGGCAATCTTAGTAAAAGAGGAGACATGGAGTTCAGAATTAAGTAGTGGTATGATAAAAAAAAATATCCTTAGAACCATTAAATTTTTAGTTGAAAATCCCAAAATAACCAATTTAAAAGATGTTAGAATTTATGATTTAGTTACTATATCACTCCTTGTTCGTTTAGGTGTTGCATCTGAACTTATTACACAGAATGAAGCGAATAATGTTTATGACCAAATATCATTAGAACTCTTGAAATTTAATGGGACATGGTATGATTTTTCAAAAAGTTATCTTTCTGGAGTTGCTTACTTTCATAGAGAAATGGATGATTTAAATAGCTCAGTTTTTGCCAATGCATTTGCTGCATTAGAAATAATTAAATTTGGTTCTTATAGTAATGATGATCTTTCAACTATAAAAAAATATAGTAATTTAACCGCTATAAAGACACTATATGAAAAGAAAACAAATAATTACATCCTTCCGAAACTTCCCCCAAATATAACCACTACCAAAAATATAGAACTTCTGTATAATTATGACAGACTGACATACGATTTAATTAATTTCCACTACATCGATTATATGTTAAATCTTGCTGTTTTAAATAATAATTACAAAGAAGTTCTTTCATATTTAAATAGTGGAGATACTTATTATGATTATTTAAATCATGTTGGAAATTCTCTTATTCACGAGGCTATAGGAAAAGATATTCGAATTTTAGAATCTTTACTTTCCTTTGGATTTAATCCCAATATGCCTTCAAAATCAACAGGAGACACTGCACTCCATAAAGCAGTTACAAAACAAGAGTATAACGATATTCGTGCATTATTAGAAAATAAGGCAGATCCCAATATATTAAATATAAAGGACGAAACGCCACTCTGTTTTGCCGTTGACAACAATGATATAAGAGCTCTTTCTTTATTACTAGAATTCTCAGCAGACCCTGAATTAGGATATGTTGGTAGTTATAAACCATTTGGATACTCACTAAGAAACTCTTATGATTTGATATCCCGTGAATTAATTAAATACATAGATAATATGAATGCTCTTGCTATAGACGATTGGACCTACACTCACATTGCAACTCGATACGCGAATCTTGATATATTAGAGCAAATTCTATTAAAGGGCGGTGATCTAAATCTATTAAGAGATAATGGATGGAGTGCCGTACAACTAGTCCATTATAATGAAGATGATGATGTTAATAATAGATACAACTTAGTTGAAAAAATGGGGGGTAACTTTAATTATGTAAAGAGTAACGGTTACAATATTCTTACGGAGTATTTAAATAGTGAACATTTCAAGATATACGATGAAAACAAAGATAATAATGAATTTATTGATGTAGCTAATTTTGCACCATATTTTAGATATTTATTAGACAGAACTGAAAACTTATACCAGACAGAAAGTGATAATAGATCCATTCTATGGTTTATGAGAAATTACGGAAGTAAGGAAGATATAGATTATTTATTAGAAAAAACTTCAGAACAGAAAATTGATTCTGTAAATGGATATATTATTTTACGATCTTTTTTAAACAGAGATTTAAAAGATGAATTTGAAATTGTATTAAAAAGGATTACTGATCTTAATTATAGAAATGAAAATGGATGGAATATTTTCTATTTAGCATATTCAAATCCTAAATTTTATTGGGCAGGAGATATTCTACTTGAGAATGGATTTGATTTAAATTTCCCAGGTTCAAATGATGAAAAAGTTATTGATATGCTTGGAAGAAAAGGGGAATATAATTTATACCTGAAATTATTAGATTATGGAGCAGTGCCTGAAAAAATTTATGAAACAGTTAAACTGGCAAGAATTGAAAATTCAGAAGAGTCTAAAAACTTTATTAATAGTTTAATTAAATTAAATTTAGCATCTGAACTTGATAACCAATATTTTGGAGACAATCAATCTTTTTGGGATTTATCAAACTATTTTGAAAATGAGATTATATTCGATAGTAATAAATTAACTTTTAGTAACAACAATGAGAGTAGCTTAAGATTAGCATCCTCAGATAAACTTTTAATAGATGATAATTTTACTGTCCGGTTCTTGCTACCTGACTATGATAAAGGTGTAATGCTTTATCTTCCTTGTAAATATGATAACAGTAATGTTTTGTTTTATTAAATGATAGTAAATGTGCTATTGGTGTGCCAGAAGGAAGTAATAAAAAAAATATAATTTTTACAAAAAAAACTCTTGAAAAAGGAGAAAACTACAAAGTAGAAATTGAGAAAAAAGGGGCTATATATACTTTAAAAGTTAATAATGAAATTATTCATAAAATGAATTTTTCAGAATCAATCCGTGATGATATTTCATGGATTATTCCAGGACAATCTACATTAAATATAGATGAATTAGAGGTTATTGGAGCAAATCTAAATGAGTAAATATTTTACATTATTACTTATAATATTATTTAGTTTTAGCTGTACTTCCATATCTAAAAATAGTAATGAAGATCTAAATTTAGAAGAATTTCGTGTAATTGCATTAAAAGCTTCCGATATAATGTCAATTAATAATGGATACGAATATGGGTCACTAATTACTATAAAAGGAATTAATAACGCTTCAGAGGATGCACAATCCATTTTAACCTCAAGCTGGGGTATCAACGATAAAGATGAATTTAATAAAAGATTAAACATGCTAATAAATTCAGGGCAAAGAGAAACTTATATAAAGACACTAAACATACTTTTAACTAAAAAGGATAAATTAAATGATCCTGAATTACTTTTAAATATAGATACCTGGATAGATGATATTAATTCAGGAATTATTACTTATAATGATATTTTACGTATGCAAACTCTGTTAGTTAGAAGTAAATATATATCATATTTTGATATCCATTTGTTTGAACTGGAGAGATTATCAGCACTGATAAGATGGGGATATGCGGCTAGATATTTAACTAAAGAGAGAGCTATATTCTTAATGAATAGTTTGGCCTACGAATTATCGAAATATAATATAACATGGTTAGATTTTGGAAACAGCTATATAGCAGGATTAACCTTTTTATGGTACGACAGCAAAAAAACAGATGCAAATATAAAAAGCAGGGCTATGAGTATACTTGATTTAATTCATCGATATTCCTGGTCAGAAGATGATTGGCAAAAAGCACAAAAATTAAGGGAGGAAGTAAAAAATAGTGATCAAATAGATAATAATCTATTTAAAAACAGTTTAAAATTTCCTAAATTACCTAAAAACATAGAAGTTAATCCACAAGTAGCAATACTATTTGATCCAAATAGAATGAGCGAGGGATATGTAGAAAAATACACATGGGATTATAAACTGTTTAACGCAATTAATAAGAATGATGTAGCTGAAGTTAAATCTATAGTAGAACAAACCTCAGTAAATATTACAGATCTGAATTTATATTCAGGTGAGAGTTATATATATCAATCAGTAGAATTAAATAATATGGAAATAACCAAAATCCTGCTAGAACAAAATTTTGATCCAAATTTAAAATGTACAGGGAATGGATGGGCACCCCTTCATAAAGCTGTTATGGATAAAAATTATAGTGCTATTGAATTATTACTTAAATACAATGCGGATATTGATATAAGAACTGATTTGGAGAAAACACCATTAGGCTACGCAATAAAATCAAATGATATAAATTTAGTTACTAAAATATTGGATTTTGGAGCTAATCCTGTTGCAGGATTTTACATAGATAATAATCCAACATATTGGGGTGCTCTAAATAATGTAAGCGAAGAGATATCTAAAATTGTTATTGATAAAATTCCCAATAAAAGTTTAAACCCAAGAATTGCTTTTAGTGATTTGAAGTTATTAATAGATTGGGAGAGAAAAGAAGAATTTAAATCATTTATACAAAAGAGTAATAATCTTGAATACAGAGATAATAGTGGTATGCATATACTCTACTACTCTCTTATGGAGAAAAACAGATATTGGGCTTCAAAAATATTAATTGATAATAATTTTAATCTAAATCTTCCCGGTCTTAATAATTCTACAATAATGTATCCATTATGCAAAAGTAATAACTTTGAAATGATTCTGGAAATAATAGATAGAGGTTTTAATATTAATGAGTATGATTATAATACCGGGAAACCAATAACAAAACTTATGTCAGAATCAATTACTGATACAACAAGTGAAGAGTATACCTCTTTTATTAATGAATTAAATAAAAGAGATATACAGCTATATTAAACTTATAGAACAAAGTTTCCATTAACAAAAACAGGGATTTCTGTTCCATCATCTTTAATCCCTGTAATTTCCAAGTCACTTGATCCGACCATAAAATCTACATGAACCAAAGAGTCATTAACACCAGCCTTATTCATTTCTTCTTTATTCATATTCTCACCATTTTTAATATTTATGGGATATGCGCGACCTAAAGCAAAATGACACGATGCATTTTCATCGAATAGAGTGTTGTAAAAAATTGTTTTTGAATTTGAGATAGGAGAATCATATGGAACTAGGGCAACTTCCCCCAATCTTTTTGCTCCTTCATCTGTTTGAAGTAGTTCTTCAAGAACATCTCTACCCTCCTTTGCATCAAATTCTACAATTAAGCCATCTTTAAATACAAAATAAAAATCCCTAATTAGATTCCCATGGTAGTTTAACGGTAGACTACTAACAATTTTTCCATTAATCCCATCTTTTTTAGGCATTGAAAAGATCTCTTCTGTAGGCATATTTGCTATAAAATGCTGTCCGGTACTACTCTCTTCTCCACCACCAAACCAAATATGATTTTCCACAAGTTCAACTGTTACATTGGTACCTAGGCTGTTTTTATAATTTAATGATTTAAAATTACTATCATTTAAGAATTTTTTTCTTTTAGATAATATATCCTGATGCTCTTTCCATGCTTGAACAGGATCTGGGGTATCGACTCTAACAGCTTTAAATATAGCATCCCAAAGTTTATTAACAGAATCAATACTGTTTTTTTCATTTGGAAATACCTTCTTTGCCCATGATTCTGTTGGTATAGATGCAACACACCAGACATTCTGATTAGACATTAATCGACTTCTGTAATATTCACTGCCCAAAGTTATAGCTTTACTCTGTCTAGCCATTCGTTTTGGGTCTACATCCTTCATAAGTTCAGGATCAGACGCAGAAATTCTAAGATAGGCTGCGTCCTGGTTTACTGTGGAATTTAAAAAATCCAAATCCCAGCTGTTAACGTTGTCAAATATTTCATCTGGTCCCATATTAAATCTAATTCTATCTGACTTCTCATCATTCCATCGAATAAAAACTTCCTTTGCTCCCGCTTCATATGCCTTTTCGGTAACAAGACGGGTAAAATCCGCACATTCTACAGGTGAGTTAATAACTAATAATTGATTATTTTTTAGATTAATTCCTGTTCTAACTAATAAATCTGCATATTTTTCTTTATTATTCATTATTTTATTTGCTCCATATTATATTTAACCACATCTAATAAAGATATTGTACCGTTTTGTCCGGGAAAATTCATAAAAACTACATATTTAGCTTGAGGTAGAATCTCTTGTAATGCAGTAGCTTTAGTTGCGTGTAAATTATCAATAATAAATGCTGGATTGGTATTTTTAAACTCAACTAGTTGTTGGGGTGTTAGTGGTCCAGGCCCAAAAACTCCAATAACATTTAACCCCATCTCTTTTGCTAGGGATTGCATATGGAAATCAACTAGTACACCTTTTTTATCTAGTCCGTTTTCAATTATTCTACTTTTTATTTCTCTATATTCATTATGAAATAGAGCAAGATTTTCTTCAGCTTTACTTGTTTTTCCCAATACCTTAGCAATCTTTAAAACACTCTCATCTATTGTTTTTAAATCGTAACCAGTTGTAATTGGTAACAATTTGGATGCATCAATATTCAAAGATCCTTTAATCTCTTTTACCATAGTTTCATACCCGGCATAAATTATAAGTTTTGCATTTTGTAATTTAACAATATCACCCGGTTTTAATTCATACTCTGGGGGATGAACCATTTCTGGAGGTGTAAAAGTGTAAACATTATCTTCTCCAGCCAATGTAACATATCCTGCTACCCAATTTGTAGTAGTAACAATTTCCTGGGAATAAATTGTTAATCCCAATAAAAAAATTAATATTAATGAAAAATATCTCATTTTTTCTCCTTTATAAAAATAATAAAAATTAAAAATAAAAATCCACCCAAAAGTGCCATAAATCCACTTACAGGGATATTAAAAGTCAAAGAACCAATAATTCCTGTAAATGATAATATAAAACCAAGAATTATACTTAATGCAAAATAAAAGAATTGTCCTTTTTTCCAAAAACCTGCTAAAACTACTGGTAAAATTAGTAAAACATCTACCAGAAGTGCACCTAAAAGTTTCATAGCTAATGCAACTGAAATCCCAATAATCAGATTTAGTAAATATCCTAGAAAACTAGTATTAACACCTAGAGTCCTAGCATTTACTGGATCAAATAAAAAGATTGTAAATGCATCTCTTAAAATATAGAGTATCAGAACTACTACTACAGCCCAAATTATAAAAATCCAGAGCTCCAATTTAGTAAGTGAATATGGACTTCCCCATAAAATCGATAAAATTCCCTGGCTGGGAATGGATTTTATCTGGGAAAGAATTGCGGCTCCTCCCAGGGAGAAGACCATTAGAAAGGAACTAATTCTTCCAACATCCATTTTACGACTTTGATTAACATAAGTAATTGTAATTACAAATATTATATTTATTACAACCATTAGTAATATAGGAGATAGACCTAGAAAAACAGCTAAAGTTCCTGCAAATAATGCACCATGCATTAACATAAATCTCATTGGTAGTAAATTCAACTCTATAAGCGGGATGCCACACATGGGTAATACAATACCCGAAACTAACAGAGCAACAATTCCTCTCTGTATTGGAGGAATTGATAAAAATTCAAAGAATTGTATCATCGATATATTTTTCCTTCATTTACAGTTAAATAGTCCCAATTCATGGATTCAATAAATTGAGAATCGTGGGAAGAGACAAGAATTGTGGGCATCTCTCTGTAATGAATATCCTGTAATAACTCAATTAGAACACTACAACCCTTTTTATCTAAATGGGATGTTGGCTCATCTAATATAAAAAGCCCAGATCTCTGACAAATTAATCTTGCAAGATTAACCCTCTGTCTCTCACCACCAGACAATTCGTAATAGATCCTGTTATATAATTCTAAAGCTCCTGTTCTTCTTAGAGAAATCTCTATTTGATAACTTTTCTCTTCCCCTTTTAACCCCATTAAAGCAGCAGATGATTTCATAATTTCACTAACTAAAACAGGCATGGATGCCCTATCATTATTTTGGGTTAATATACCTATTTTTCCTTTTTGAGGTAGAATAGATTCCCCCCTTCTCCTGTATAAAATTGAACCACTTAAACTTGGCTGAAGACCAGATATTGTTTTAAAAAAAGTAGTTTTCCCTTGCCCATTATCACCTTTAACAATTAAAGCTTCACCTTCTTCTATAGTTAAATTAATGCTACTTAAAATCTTCTTTTTATTGTAACCACAACTTAAATCAGAACACTCAATTTCAATACCCGAAAAAAGTCCTGCCCTTTTTTTTAGTATTCTATAGGCAGATTCAGAATCGTTAATATCTTCTAGCAAAGTTTCTGTTCTACACTTAATTCTGTCAGTTAACTCGTCCCAGGATATATCTACATGATTTGCTTTAAATACTTCTAACCCTAATTTACTCAGTAAGCCAATATGAACTTTTTTAAAACCCATATAACACATTAAATGGGCTGCAGCTCTACCAGCAATTTTGTCTTTTAAAAATAAACCGGAACAATTAATATTATTTAATTTAATATAATTTTCTAAATCGAAAAGAGGATATACCCATCTTCCATTACTATGAAAAATAAGGTTTGTATTTTGATATACTTCTAAATTATTATTCATGAATCTCCTTTCATTGACTTTTGAATGTTTAATATTTAAAGTTATTATATGATGAAATTTATAAAGTATTTAACCTTTATTCTATTAATAATTACCTTTTCCTGCTCTTCTAAACCTAATTTTAGCAATGAATCTATTCCTGAAAAAATAAGTGTTACTAGAACTAAATCAGGTTATATGATAAATCCTCTATGTTACGATATGAAAACAGGATTTATATTCTACCCTGGTGGGCTTGTAGAAGCTGAAGCTTATATACCCCAAATGTCAAAAATTGCTTTGGAGTCAAACATAGCTGTATTTATTGTAAAAATGCCATTAAATCTTGCAGTATTTAATCAAAATGGAGCAAAAAAAGTCTTAAAGGAGTTTGACTATATAAATGATTGGTATATAGGAGGACACTCCCTGGGTGGTGTAATGGCTACATCATATTTGCAAAAAAATCCTTCAGTTTTTTCAGGATTAATACTTATGGCATCATATCCGACAGAAAAAATGTCTATATCTAATTTAAATATAAAAGTTTTATCTATTAAAGGTAGCGACGATGGATTAGTTCTAAATTCGGATATAGATAGCAGCAAATATTTACTGCCAAAGGATACTATTTATATAACAATTCCTGGTGGAAATCATGCTAAATTTGGCTCATACGGAGAACAAAAAGGAGATAATCCTGGGACTATCTCCGAATTTGAACAGCATCAGCAAGTAAGTATTGCTGTTAAACAATTTTTAAAGTAACTGTATTACTTTCCAGTGTACTACTTTTTACTCTAATTTTAGCCTCGCCCTTCTGGTTTAAAGTCTCAATCCAAAAACCAAACGCTCCACCTTTTAAAGTTAAAACAGATGGACCCTGTAGTTTTACCGGACCATCAATTTCAATGTTTACAGGTGTTTCGTAAAATGGAAGTAAGTTCCCATAATTATCTGTAACTTTAATAACAAACCTTGCAACATCTTTTTCACTAGATGAAAGTTCTATATCGTCTGAAACTAATTCCAGATTTTTTGGGAGAGGTCTACTAGAGAGTTTTTTAGTTATAACCTCTTTTCCATCTACAAAACCTTTAATTATTCCATCCTCCCATCGCATACCCCACTCACCCATTTCTGCTGGAGGAATTGATTCTGTATCAATAACAATTGGTGGATAAGGAAGATTACTAAAATGACCATCCTTTCTATAAATCTTAAATAATTTAGGGCTGTCTCCATATTGTAATTCAACATAGTCACAGTTTGTTAAAATTGTTAGTGGCATAATTCCACCTATGCTTCTCTCACCTCTGGCCCAAAATGTTACTGGTTCCAGTACAGGTTCTACTTTAGGGGAAACCTGTGATTTATAAACATAGGAGGCAAATTTAGGGATTCTAAAAATATCGGTAATACCGTGGTAACAAATCCTGTCCCCGGAACCAAAATCGTTGTGTGTATTATAATCATATAAACACCAACCAATAGCACCGGATATATTGTCATCTCCAAATGATGCATTTTGTACCCTTAAGTGTCTATTTACATGCTCCATCTGTCTCTCTTCGTTATCAAAACGTTTAGTAGGAAACATGTGTCCATTATACTCTGTTACTAAATATGGAACATTTTGAGAAAGTCCTGTTACATCTTTCTGATTCCTTAAAGCGGTCTCACCCCCATCTAGTACAAAGTCATTCATTGTATAAACATCTTCCAGCATTGAACTATTGGTAATATATCTAACACCACCTGTCTGTCTAGTAGGATCCAGTTTTCTAGCAAGGTTATTTGTTCTTGTATAAAACTCATCGTTATCCTGGGATTCGTTTATTCGAACACCCCAAATAATTATTGATGGATGATTCCAATCCCTCTCAATCATCTCCTCTACATTTTTAACAGCAATATCCTGCCAGCCTTTGTTTCCTATATGCTGCCATCCTGGAATTTCCTCAAAAACTAAAAGACCTATCTCGTCACATCGATTTAAAAAATCTACCGATTGAGGATAGTGTGAAGTTCTAACTAAATTAAAATGCAGCTCATTTTTAATAATATCAGCATCTTTAATCTGAGCTCTTTTTGGCATAGCGTAACCAACATAAGGGAAGGATTGGTGCCTATTAATACCTACAAGTTTTACTTTATTATTATTTAAGTAAAAACCTTCACTTGTAAATTTTACACTTCTAAAACCTACTCTTTCTGTTATTTCATCTGAATACGCACCTGCTGAAATAGATATTTTTACACTATATAAGTTTGGATTATCCAGATCCCACAACTCAATATTTTTAATATTATCTATACATAATCTAATCTCATTCTGTTTATGTTCAAGGTTCAATTCTTTTTTAAAGTTATGTATTTGTATCCCTTTTGTAGTAAAAATATCAACTTCTAGTAAACAGTTTTTTTCTACCGATGAATTATTTACATTTAGAATCAGGTCTACTTTTTTTTCAGATTCAAATATATTACCACACTCAATTTTTATTTTTTCAAAATATATTTCATCATATATACGTAGTTCAACATCCCTATATATTCCACCATAGGTTAAATAGTCTATCTGTCCACCAAAAGGAGGAATACTCTCCAACTCCCTTGAATCAACAACTACTGTAATTATATTTTTACCTACTTTTGCACTCTCTGTAATATCAAATTCAAATGGGGTATATCCTCCTGAATGCTCTCCAACCAGTTGTTCATTACAGTAAACAGTTGCCTTTGTCATTACTCCATGAAAATAGATAGTAGCCCTCTTACTTCCCTTTAGCGCTCCTATTTCAATCTCTTTTCTATAACACGAAATAAATTGAAATAATTTTTCGTCAAAATAGTTATAAGGCAGTTCAATATTCGTGTGGGGTAAATTCACCTTCTCAAAAGTCATATTTTCGCCATACACAGGGGAGTACAGCCATTGGTTATTTAATCTAGTTATATCTCTCATAAGACAATAATAGTATTGTTTTTATTTATTGTCAATTTTTTACTAAAAATTTGTAGTAAAATTATTAATTTTTACTATTAACAGATCCTCTTTCAATAATTCTTGTTGGTATGGTTATCTTCTTTGGAATTTTTCGTCCATTAAATCTCTCTAAAAGGAGTTCCAAGCCACACTCACCCATAAATTCCGACTCTATTTTAACTGTAGTTAAAGGAGGTGTTGTATATTTAGCAGAAGGAATATCATTTACCCCAACAATAGAGATGTCATTTGGCACATTAATTCCACGTTCATGTAGTGCTTTTATTGCACCTACAGCAACAGAGTCTGTAAGAGCAAATACCACTTCTGGTAATTTCCCGGAATTAATCATACTAATCATAGATTTATATCCTCCTTCCGGAGTTAGTGGACAGTGAAAGATAAACTCTTTGTCAATTAAATTTCTATTACTCAAATAGTCCCAAAAAGCTCTCTCCCTAACTATATCATCACCTAATAAACCAAAGGTTTTAAATCCTTTATTTACCAAAAAATCTAACATTTTAGTTACTGCAAGGTTTGTTTCGGCTATAACAGAGTCAAAAGTATCGTTAGGAGGGGTATAGTCAATAAAAACAACATCTTTTATATGTGTTGTTATCTCTTTAAACTCTCTTTTTTCAAAATTTCCTATGGCAATTACTCCATCGAGTTTTTCGTTATGAATTTTAGAAAAATCCAGATTGCCCTTATATATTTTTACAAGTTTTACACTGTTATTTGCACAAGCCTTCTCAACCCCTAACCTAATAGAGATATAGTATGGGTCATCAAGTTCCTGTTCAACAGATAAGTTATGTATCAACCCTACAGTAGTTACCTTTGTATTCTTTTTTTTACTTCTGCTATTCTTTCTATTTCTTGGAATTTGATAATCCAGCTCCTCGGCTATTTCCAGAATTGTTTTTCTAGTTTCTGTAGAAACAGATAATTTTTCATCATAATTTAGAACTCTGGAGACAGTTGTAATAGAGACTCCAGTACGCTCTGCAATATCTTTAATTGTTGCCATTACTACCTCATAACTACCCTACAATATTTTACTAAAAAAAACTACAGGAAACACAGTTATTACTAAAGCAGAAGCAAACCCTATTAAAATTTCAGATAAATTATTTGAAAAAAATATTTTTTCAAACCAGAATGGTGGAAATATAGATAATAGATTAGTAAAAATAGAATGATTAAAATATGGAACAATCCCACTAAAAATAATAAGAGATATTAATTTAGCCTTTGTTAGAGCTTCTACTTTATTTTTTGAAAATCTTACAATTACAATAGCAAAATATGGAGCCATTAAAGATGTGGCGATAAAAAATATAAATATTCTAAAACTAAAACTCTCTCCTACTAAAAGAGCTATAATTACATTAAAAATAAAACCAACTACTGCACCTGTTAAACTCTTTATATAAATATATCCTCTTAATGATATTGGTGTTACAGCTATAAAACTTAAAACATCTAAATCTCTTTCGTCCATAAGTTGCAACCCTAAAACCATTCCTAAAAGAAGGGGAATCATTAAATATAGGATAAACAGTATAAATTCGTAATAAGTGTAAATATCAATCCATGTTAAAAGATATGGTCTAATTATAGGTAAACCCAATTTAATAAAACCAAAAATTAAAAATGGAACAAAAACTAATAATATTGAAATGGGATCCCTTAAAATAGATTTTTTTTGCCCAGATAGAATATTAAATATTTTCATTTTTATTCTCCTCTGTTTTAACAACACCAATAAAAATAATAATGCATAAAATAGTTAGATATAATAATGAATAGATTAAATCCAATAGGGATATATTAGAATTGATAGCACCAAAAATAAGTTTTAAAGATGCTGTAGATGGTAGTATATAGAACAGCATAGAACTATTTAAACCTAGAATATAAAATATTGGTAAAGCTAAAGGAGAGATTAAAAATCCTCCAATAAGAAGATAGAGTGTTATTTTCTTTACATAATTAGAAATTATCATTCCCAATAAAATAAATATAAAAGATGTAGATATTATTCCAAAGAGAAGCAGAAACCAGTTTATTTTAAATCCAATAACTACACCAACTATAACGACTGAAACAAAAAGAGTAACACTTGTTAAAGATATACATTTAGCTAGCACATACTCCTCTATTTTTACGGGAGTAATAAATAGTGCTGTGGTTACATTTTGCTCTCTTTCAAAAAAAAGTATTGCTCCAATAAAAAAGAAACCAATAAATGTAGGGTCACTAAAAATAATTAGTGGAGTTATTATATTTGTAATACTCCCCGATAGTAACTTTAAAATAACAATATAAAATAAAGTAATAATGGAATAGACAGTATAAAACCCCTGTCTAAATTGAAATTTGATATCCTGTTGAACAAGGGTTATAAGATTTTTCATACTAAACTTCTCCCTGTAACATCTATAAAGACATCGTCAAGGGTAGCTTCTAATGTTCTTATCCGCTTAATATTACTATTGTTAATTATATTTATGAATTGGTTATTATTTTTTAAATCATTTAATGGGAATCTATCAAATTTTACATCATTTCCTTGAGTGTGCTCAATTTCAACCTCTTTTTTCCCATATAAATACATTAGGTTAGAAGGAGAATCAATTAGTTTTATCTCCCCATCCACAATAAAAGCAACTCTATTACACAGATCCGAGGCAACTTGCATATTATGTGTAGTAATAAATATAGTTGTTCCTTCATCCCTTTTTTTCTCTATTAACCCTTTAATTATTGCTGAATTTACCGGGTCTAAGCCACTGGTTGGTTCATCTAAAAAGACTAATGATGGTTTATTAATAAATGCACGTATAAAGTTTAATCTCATCTTCATACCTTTTGAAAAAGTGGATACTTTTTTATCAGCATCACTTAACAAACCAACACTTTTTAACAACTCTTTTAAATCCTCTGTTTTTTCTTTATAAAATGATGAAAAAAATTCTAAATTTTCCATTGCTGTAAATTGAGTATATAAATTGGGAAATTCAAAGGAAACCCCAATGTTTTCATAGTATTCCCTTCCCATAGAAGATAATTCATAATTATCAATTTTAACACTACCGGAATATCCCCTATTTAGGCCTGTTAATACTTTTTGTGTAGTACTCTTTCCTGCACCAGAGGGTCCTAAAAAACCAAAGATTTCACCCTTATTTACATTAAAACTAATATTATTAACAGTAACAGTTCTATTACC
>JAFGYD010000225.1 GCA_016936295.1 Spirochaetales bacterium
AGTTTGGTCCCCTTATCTACAACATATTCAGGAATTGTAACTTTCCCTGCATCGTGGAGCCACGACGCGATATGTAGTTCATATAGTTCGTCGTGGTTTAGGTTTACATCTTTATAAATTCCTTCTGTTGTGTCATTTACAGCATTTGCTATAGCCATTGTTAGAACAGGTACCCTTTGACAATGGCCTCCTGTATATGGGGATTTCTTATCTATTGCACCGGCAATTACTTTAATAAAAGATTCGAATAGAACTCTTAAATCTTTTACCAGGTTTTTATTGGTTATTGTAATTGCCGCCTGGCTAGCAAGGGCAGATACTATACTTTCCGAATGGTGATCGAAGGGTATAATTGTTTTATTATCTTGTAATCGGGCATTAATTAGTTGCAGAACCCCAATTATATTATCTTCATGATTTTTTAACGGAACTGTTAAAAATGATTGTGAATGATAGCCAGTTGTTTTATCAAATGCTCTTGTTCCGCTAAAATCGAAACCTTCAGCTTCATAGGCATTAGGGATATTAATAGTCTCCCCTGTTAGTGCAACATAGGTAGCAATCTGTTTTGTATTGGGATTTCCATCTTTATCATATAAATGAAGATTAGGAAATGTCATTACATTATCCGATGTTCCACCCATAAAAATATTTAATGAGTCTGTAGTTACAATTTCAAACCTAAGTTCGTTTTCATTCTCTATCATATAGAGTGTTCCGCCATCGGCATTTGAAAGATTTTTAGATTCAATTAATATTTTTTCTAAAAGTTTAGTTCTATCTTTCTCTTTGGATAAAGCAACACTGATCTCTGTAAGTTTTTTAATATCAGTCTCTAAATTTCTAATTTGTGAAATTTTGGAATCGATTTCCTTTGAATGCTTCATTTTATAAATCTTAATCCCATAGGAAATCTTGGTCAATAATGTTTGATTTTTATCTTTATAAGTTTCATGTGGAATAAATAGGAAGATCAAGTTATAATGCTACCATGGCAAAGATTAAAATTAGGACTCAGTTTCTCTCACTTTTTATGGTTGTAGGCTTAATACCTCTTTTTGTTATTGGGGCATTATTTTTTGTAAAATCTACAGGGATATTATTAGATAACTCATTTAACCAATTATCATCAATTCACAATATGAGAAAGGCTAAAATTGAAGAGGATATAAGACATAGATTTTCTGAATTTAATACATTGATTTATAGTGGTTTAATAGAAGAATTGGTTACAGATGTTGATAATGGACGGAGCATTGAAAGATTCAATGACTATTTTTCACAATTTCTGTTAACAAACAATTTTTACAATCTATTTGTATTATCCCAGGAGAGCGGTGATATTATATACTCTTTTAAAAATGAGCGAGGATATTACAGGGATTCAGGTCTTAGTCGAGTTTGGGAAAAAGCAAAATTATCAGACACACCTGTTTTAGAAGATTATTCGGAATTCTCCCCATCTGGGAATATTCAATCTGCTTTTATTGGTTATAAATATAAATCCTCGGTTATAGTAATGCAGGTAACAGCCGAGTTTATTAATGAAATAATCTCCTCCCGTGAAAATATGGGTGTTTCGGGAGAGTCCTATCTTTTAAGTCACAACAAAAAAACAGATAGATTTGAAATGAGAAGTGACCTTCAGTCCTTTGGGGAAGGAAAATACAAACTAGGTTATATGTGGATTATAAAACCCCTGGAATACTGGCTCGATGCCATAGAAAATGATATTTCCGGGAATAGAGGACTCTATAAAGATAGTTTAGGTAATAAAGTTCTAGTTTGTTATAATCGGCTTGATATAGAGTGGCTTGATTGGTATTTAATTTCTAAAATAGATAGAAATGAAGTCTTGCAAAGTATAAATAACGTTTTAATTTTTACAATTGTTATATCATTTTTCCTCTTAATTATTATAGCTGTACTTTCTATAGTTTTTTCCAATAAGCTTACACGCCCTATTATTTTGGGGGCTGACTTTGCAAAAAGTATAACAGAAGGTGATTTTAATAAAAATCTAGACGTTACTAGAAAAGATGAAATTGGTGTTTTAGCAAAAGCCCTAAAAAATATGGCAAGAAGCCTTAAAGAACAAGCATGGCTTAGAGCAGGAAAAGAGGGCCTCGATGATGCAATTCGTGGTGAGCATAATGTAACAGAAGTTGGGAATAAATTTATTTCATTTATGGTTAAGCATCTGGATGCTCAAATTGGGGCACTTTATCTCTTAGGTGATGATGGGGTGTTACACTTAACTTCAGCCTATGCCTTTAACGATAGAGAGGGGAATTTTAATAATTTTAAAATAGGTGAGGGGCTTGTAGGTCAATCGGCATTGGAAAAGAATGAGATTGTATTTACAAATGTTCCTGCAGATGCTCCCGATTTTAATTTTGGTGTTGCCTCTGTTGTTCCTACATGTTATATATCTACACCTTTAATCTTTGAAGAGAACCTGCTTGGTGTTTTTTTAATTGGTATCACAGTTCCTGTAACAACTCTAAAAAGAAAATTTATAACCAGTATAAAAGATAATATCGCTATACTTATAAATAGTGCCAAATCAAGTAGTGTAATTCAATCATTGCTGGATGATGCCCAGATTAAACAGGAAGAGTTAAGGGTTAGTAACGAAGAGTTGGAACAACAGACCGAGGCTTTAAGAGATTCCGAGAAAGAGTTACAAGCTCAACAGGAAGAGTTAAGGGTTACAAACGAAGAGTTAGAGGAGAGAACAGAGGCTCTTGAGAGACAAAGAGAGATAATGAACGAGAAAAATCGTGAATTAGAAAATCTAAGCAAGGACTTGGAAGCTAAAGCTTTGGACCTGGAAAGAGCTAGTCAATATAAATCTGAATTTCTTGCCAATATGAGCCACGAGCTTAGAACTCCACTAAACAGTATATTAATTTTATCCCAGTTATTAGCAAATAATAAACTTGGTAATTTAGACGAAAAACAGATTAAATCCGCCAATGCTATAAACTCATCCGGAGAAGATTTATTAAAACTGATTAATGAAATCCTAGATTTAAGTAAAGTAGAAGCTGGGAAAGTAGAGATAAACCCAGAAGTTATGACAATAGACTCTTTAATTCAGGATATAGAAAGGGTCTTCCAACCTACTGCAGACCAGAAAGGAATAGATCTCTCTATTGAAAAATCTAGTGAACTCCCTTTAAGTATTATTACAGACTCCCATAGGCTACAACAAGTTTTGAAAAACCTTTTAACCAATGCTATAAAATTTACAGATAAGGGTGGGAAAGTCGCACTAAAAATGTTTTCCAAAAATAGTGAAATTTATTTTGCTGTATCTGATACAGGAATTGGAATACCAAAAGAGAAACAGAGTGCTGTATTTGAGGCATTTAAACAAGCTGATGGAAGTACAAGTAGAAAATATGGAGGTACCGGTTTAGGTTTATCCATTTCAAAAGAGTTAATAAAACTTTTAGGCGGAAGGATAGAGCTTGAAAGTGAAGTAGGAAAGGGAAGCATCTTTACCATTGTTTTACCAATAACCGAGGCTCGTAAAATTGTATATAATGAACCGGAAGTTAAAGAAGCAGAACCTTCTGATAATACACCTATAGTTGAAGTACATGTTAAAGATGATAGAGAGGGTGTCTATTTAGGAACAAAAACCCTTTTAATTATTGAAGATGATGTTAATTTTGCTGCCATTTTAAAAGAACAGGCCCACGATAGAGGTTTTAAAGTATTGATTGCAGAGGATGGAGAGACGGGACTACATTTTGCAGACTACTATAGACCAAGCGGTATTATTCTGGATATTGGTCTCCCCGGAATTGATGGCTACTCTGTAATGGAACGACTGAAAAATGATCCGGAATTAAGACATATTCCTGTCCATTTTATGTCTGGAAATGAAGAGAAACTCACAGCAATGCAAATGGGTGCTATAGGTTATATGACCAAACCAGTCTCTCTGGATGCTATAAAAGAGGCATTTGAGAAGATTGAGGAGACTATATCATCAAGGTTACATAATTTATTAATTGTGGAAGATGATAAATTACAAAGAGAGAGTATCGAGGCATTAATTTCTGGTGATGATGTAAATATTACAGGTGTTGGAACAGGGAAAGATGCCTATGAGGAGTTACTAAAAAACAAATTTGACTGTGTTATTTTAGATTTAGGGCTCGAAGATATGTCTGGATATAGTCTACTGGATAAAATTAAAAATGATGATAATATTTCTCATACACCTATAATTATATATACGGGCAGGGATTTAACCCAGGAAGAAGAGTTAAATCTTAAAAAATATGCCGAGACAATTATTATAAAGGGTGTTAAATCCCCGGAGAGACTTCTTGAAGAGTCTTCTTTGTTTTTGCATAGAGTTGACTCTGATCTTCCAGAAGAACAGAAACAGATGCTAAGTAAAGTTACAAGAAGAGAAGAAGTTTTAGTAGGGAAAAAAATATTAGTTGTAGACGATGATATGAGGAATATTTTTGCGTTATCTAATATACTTGAAGAGAAGGATATCAATGTAATTGTTGCTAGAGATGGTATAGAGAGCATTGAAAAAGTTAAGGAGAATCCCGATATCGATCTGGTTCTAATGGATATAATGATGCCTAAAATGGATGGATACGAAGCTATTGGTAAAATTAGAAAACTAAAGGATAGGGATAAACTTCCAATTATTGCCCTTACTGCTAATGCAATGAAGGGTGATAGAAACAAATGTATAGATGCAGGAGCAAACGATTATTTAGCTAAACCAGTTGATAATAGCAAGCTTATTTCTATGTTAAGAGTGTGGTTGTATTAGTGACAGAAGAAGAGGAAAATTTAATTAACGAAGACCTAGAAGTAGAACTTGTACTTGAGGCATTGTTAAAAAAAAGTGATTTTGATTACAGGAATTATTCTAGATCCCATATTAAAAGAAGGTTGAATCATCGATTGGCTATTGAAGGATATTCCAAATATTCAGAATTGATTCCTCAGATAATCTATAATAAAACCCTGTTGGGGAAATTACTTTCCGACTTATCAATAAATGTTACTGAGATGTTTAGGGATCCTTCTTTTTTTAAAGAGTTAAAAAAAAGGGTCTTTCCATATATAGAGACCTATCCTTTTGTAAGAATATGGCATGCAGGTTGTAGCTCTGGTCAGGAAGTATATTCTATGGCAATACTATTAAAGGAGTACGGGTTATACGAAAAGTCACAACTCTACGCTACAGATTTCAATAATGATATTTTAGAAGCAGCAAAAAATGCAATTTATCCTGTTGATTATATAAAAAAATACACAGCCAACTATCAACAAGCTGGGGGGGAAAACTCATTTTCAGACTATTATCTAGCAGGGTATGATTCCGCCTCAATTACCCCAACTTTAAAGAAAAACATACTATTTTCTTTTCATAATTTAGTTACCGATGGCATATTTGGTGAAATGCATATAATTATGTGTAGAAATGTTCTCATTTATTTTGATAAAGAGTTACAGGCAAAGGTGTTAAAACTATTTGCAGAGAGTTTAGTCCCAGGAGGGTTTCTCTGCCTTGGTTCTAAGGAGTCTATACGATATTCAGGTGTCGAAAATATGTTTGATGTAGTTTCTACAGATGAAAAAATCTTTAGGAAAAGAGTCCTTTAATGGTAACCCCCAGGATAATAGTTGTTGGAGCCTCTGCCGGAGGGTTATCGGTACTTGAAAAAATTATTTCAAGCATCGATGTTTTACCAATACCTTTAGTTATTGTTCAGCACATAAGTCCCGATAGTGGAGATTCAGTTTTAAGACTTTTAAAAAAATATTCGAGTATTCCCTTTACTGAACCGATAGATAAAGAAGGTCTGGAAGAAAATCATATATATTTGGCACCACCAGACTATCATGTTATGATAGAACATGATAAAAGCTTTAGCCTTTACCTTGGCCCAAAAGAGAATTTTTGCAGACCAGCGATAGATCTATTATTCGAAACTGCAGCAGAAGTTTACAAAGATGGGGTCTTGGGAATTATTTTAACTGGAGCTAATAGAGATGGCCTTAGGGGATGTCAGAAAATTAAACTTTTTCATGGAACTGTCATAGCTCAGAATCCAGAGGAAGCCCAGGTTCCGGTTATGCCTAAGGCTGTTGTCAGTGAAGGCTTGGCAGATCACGTTTTAAATATTGACGAGATTTGCATAATGATAAATAGTGTTTTAAAAGGAGTTATAGATGGTTAGATTAAATGTTTTAGTTGTAGATGATAGACCTGAAAATCTTTTTTCTATGAAACAATTACTCGAATCTGAGCAATTAGATGTAAATGTTGAAACTGCTGAATCTGGACTTATAGCCCTTGAAAAAACATTGAAAACAGAATTTTCACTTATTTTATTAGACGTACAAATGCCGGAAATGAATGGTTACGAAACCGCAGAACTCTTAAGAGGAAGTAAAAAAACAAAATTTATACCTATAATATTTGTAACTGCAAATAGCAGAGAAGAGAACAATATATTTAAAGGATATGAAAGTGGTGCCGTCGATTATCTATTTAAACCAATTAATAGCCATATTTTATTAAGTAAAATAAAGGTCTTTTTGGACTTGGGAAGACAAAAGAAATCGTTGGAAGAAAAAACTGCCGAACTTGATATTAAAATTAAAGAACTTGAAACACTTAAACACGAATTAGAGTTAAAAAATGTAACATTAGAGCAGTTAACTATGGAAGATGGATTAACTGCCCTAGGTAATAGACGTTGTTTAGATATAACTCTCGATGCCGAATGGGTTAGGGGTATGAGATCTAAACAGCCTTTATCTTTAATAATGATAGATATAGACCATTTTAAACTATTTAACGATACATATGGGCATCAAGAGGGTGATATCTGTTTAAAAAGGGTAGCTAGTGCATTAAAGACAACTCTTAAAAGACAGTGTGACATTGTTGCAAGGTATGGAGGAGAAGAGTTTATTGCTGTATTGCCAGATACGGATAGCGAAGGAGCATCTCAAGTGGCAACAAGAATGTTACACGCTGTCGACCTTCTTGAAATGACTCATTCCTCATCTCCCACTGCACCAAATGTAACAGTTAGTCTTGGTGTTGCAACTGTTATACCTGTAAAGAATTCACTCCCTGAATTTCTTATAAAAGCAGTTGATAAAGCACTGTATAAAGCTAAAAATAGTGGAAGAAATCGGCTTGTTATCGCCGATGACGTATCCGTTCTTTAATCAGTTTTACTAATAAAGTTACTATATAAGTTGTTCCCGCAATTACAATTATTACAGGTCCAGATGGAGTATCGGTTAAAAAACTTAGGGAAATTCCTGTAGTAGAAAACAGCATTGTTAATATAACTGTGGTAATAATAATTGGTGCTAAACGTTTATGGAAAAGTCCACCAATCGCAGATGGGATTGTTAATAACGCTATAACCATTACAATACCAACAATTGTAGTCATTAACACAACTGTAATTGCAGTTAGTATTAAAATCATAAAATAATAGAAATTGGGATTTCCACCTCTTATTTCTGTATACTCTTCATCGAAACTGGATGATTGTAGTTTATTAAAAAAAACTATACTAATTATAATTACAAAAAAGTCCAATATTGATACAAGGACAAGATCAGTTTTGGAAACTATTAGTATATTTCCAAATAGATAACTCATAGGATCTGTATAACCTGTTGTTCTTGATATAAATAGAAGGCCTACAGCCATTCCAATTGCCCATATTGCTCC
>JAFGYD010000042.1 GCA_016936295.1 Spirochaetales bacterium
ATATTCTCAATAAATAGTGTAGATTTTGTTGAATAAAACAGTTTTTTAATTCCATTTGAATCAAAAAAATATGAATCTCCTACAACTAAGCTATTAATTATTTTTTGACTACTAGGATTTCCGGTTATAGAAAACTCTTTATACATTGTTTTAAATCCATTTGATAATTCTATAGTAATATTTCCATTTTGACTATGAATTATATTTTTTGAAAAAAAACCCTCTGCATTTCCCAATAAATTAAAGGATTTTAATAACTCACCTTCATCAGAAACTAAAAAAACTGATTCTTTTAATAAAACTAAAACATTGCCATTTACAATATCTATATCGATAATTTCCTGTTCAAAATTATATATGGAACTAATCTCACTACTATTTATATTTTTTTTCATTAATTGGTTATCATTAACATAAAAATATATGTTTCCATTTAACATAATATAACCGAGAGGAAATAGGTTTCCCAAAAAAATATTCATTTGATTTAAAATATTTAATTCATTATCAACTTTATAATAATTAAACCAATACCCTGATGGATCACCACTTTTATAGATTTTATCACTTTTAATAAAAATGGCATCACCTTGATCATTATATTCAATAAATGAACCATAACTTTTAGAAGAAAGTGAGAGCTCCATTTTACTAAAACTATCAAAATCATTGTACTTGATAAGGTCAATTTTATTATTAATGTTACTGTAAGCTATAGTTATTTTATTATTAAAATTAAAAACTTTAACTTGCTCTAAAGAAACATCAATATTTACAAATTTATCAATAGTTTCTATTTTTAAAATATCCCCATTTATATTTGCATATACTAAAACCATTAAGTATTTGTAATTATTCAGATTTGCGATAAAGCAAATTTTGTCATTTCCAAATGGAGTCAAATCTGTGACCCCATTATATAATTCTAAAGAATTGAATGATATTTTTGAGTCGCAAGCTGATAAAATAAATAGTAGTATAAGAAAAAATATAAACCTTTTCATAATTTTAATTATAGTTTTAATTCTGAAATTTTTTCTTCAATTTTCCACTCATATATAATTTTTTCTATCTCTTCATCATCTGTTAAGTTATATACCAGGACATCTCTGAAATAAAGTTCTAACTGATCTACAGGGATATCATATAATTTTGCAATTTTAATTGGTTCATCTACTAAAAATCCGTCTTCCTCTAAAGAAATAATCATACCTCCACACTCTTTATATATAGAAAATGCTTCATAAAAATTATTAACAGGAGGAAAATATACAATTCCCTTGGATTTTAACATCTATTTCTCCTGTTCAATTAGGAAATATGTAGCATTGCTTGCATTTAATGCTTTTGAGATTGTTGATCCAACAACTTCAGCTGTTTTTTTAACTTTACTTTCATCTATTTTAATATTATCTAATATGAACTTTTCTATTGAATCAATAACTGATTTTGTAGATTTTTCAGGATTTGAAGAGTCAAAACCTACAACTTTAACGCTCATGGTTATTACTTCATTCTTCTCATGTTCTTTAAGGGTAAAAACAAGAATATTATCAGTATCATCTCCAATCTCTAAAAAACTATAGTCTGTAAATGGAATTTTTACTAACTTATTAACATTTCCTCTAACTTTTACAATTTCACCAACATATTTTTCCGGGTTACTTTTTAAATCACTAATTTTTGTTGCACATGACATAAGTAAAATTAATGATAAAACAAACATAATTATTTTTTTCATTTAAAATCTCCTAAAAAAAAGACTTACCATTTATGGTAAGTCTATAAATTATAGCTTTATTTCAACATTCATGGAAGGCAGTGGTCTTACTTCCACCTCATTATTTATTAAATGTTCAATTCCTTCTGCTGCAGCTTCTGCGGCACTAATTGTTGTTGTATATGGAACCTTAAGTTTAACAGCCTCTGACCTAATATAACCATCATCTATTTCAGAAACACTACCCATTGGTGTATTTATTAATAATGATATTTTTCCACTTGATAGATAATCAACAGCATTAGGATGTCCTTGCCTTAATTTTTGAATTACTTCTGCGAAAATACCATTTTCATAAAGAAAATTAGCTGTTCCTCTTGTTGCTGCAATTCTAAAACCTAATTTATCAAGTTTCTTTGCAATTGGTAAAACTGCTTTTTTATCTTTATCATTAACAGATATAAATACCGTTCCAGTTGTAGGAAGTTTAGCACCTACAGATGCCTGGGCTTTACTAAAAGCTTCACCAAAAGTTGCACCTGTTCCAATAGCTTCACCTGTTGATTTCATTTCTGGTCCTAGTACAGGATCAATCATATCAAATCGATCAAATGAAAAAACAGCTTCTTTTACAGCCCAGCCACATGTACACTTACCTATACCAACACCTGAAGAATCAACTAGCCCTTGTGCCTGTAAATCCTTACCCTGCCAAACATTAACAGCAGCATCAACCATATTTATACTAGATGCTTTAGATAAGAAAGGTACAGTTCTACTAGCTCTTGGATTTACTTCTATAATATAAAGAACATTATCCTTTGCTGCAAACTGAATATTTAGAAAACCTTTAACTTCTATCTCTCTTGCAATTTTTACAGCTGCTTCAATCATCTCTTTTTCTATTTTATCATTAGCTTTATATGGAGGGAAAACACAAGCTGAATCACCAGAGTGAATACCAGCAGCTTCAATATGTTGCATTATTCCACCAACATATATATTTTTTCCATCTGAAACAGCATCTAAATCATATTCAAAAGCATCTTCTAGAAATTGGTCAACTAAGACAGGTTTTTTCTCGGAAATCTCAATACCTTTTTTCATGAATTCTTCCAGTTGTTGGTCTGAATATGCAATAAACATACTTCTACCACCAATTACAAATGAAGGTCTTAATAAAACAGGATAACCAATCTCTTTAGCATATTTCCTTACTAAATCAAAACTACCAGCCATTCTATTTTCAGGTTGTCTAAGACCTAATTTTCGAACTAATGATGCAAATAAGCCTCTATCCTCAGTATCAAAAATACTTTTAACGCTAGTTCCAAGAATATTTGCTCCATAAGCTTCTAACTCTTCAGCCATATTTAAAGGAGTTTGTCCTCCTAATTGAACAACAATATCCTTAACACCCTCTTTATCCATAATTGATTTTATATATTCAGGAGTTAATGGCTCCATATATAATCTGTCAGAAATTTTAAAGTCTGTAGAAACAGTTTCCGGATTTGAATTAACAATAATTGTTTTTCGTCCTTGAGCTTTGTAAGAAAGTGTACTCATTGTACAACAAGTATCAAATTCAAGCCCTTGACCAATTCTGTTAGGCCCAGATGCTAAAATCATCACCGAATTATCAGATAATTGACCTCCTTCATTGATTTCTCCATAGGTAGAGTAAAAGAAAGGTGTTTTTGCTGTAAATTCACCAGCACATGTATCTACAAAGTGATAACTTGGAACGATTCCATTAGTAATTCTTATTTTTTCAATCTCTGTTTCTTCTTTTCCACTAAGAGAAGCTATTCTTTTATCAGATAATCCTGCTTTTTTTGCTTCTTCTAATAGTTCGATAGATAAATCTTGAGATTGGATTTTATTTTCTAATTCTAATAACTGACACATCATGAATAGGAACCATCGATCATAACCTGTTATTTCATTTAATTCTTTAACAGCGTCTGGACCTTTCTGCTTTAACACAGTATAAATGGCAAATATTCTTCTAGGATGAGCAGATCTTAAAATAGTTGCAATTTCAGCATCTGATAAGTTTTTCATTTCGGTTATACCGTCGAAGCCAAATTCAGCAGCTCTTATTGCTTTGTTAATAGCTTCTAATGCAGTTCTACCAAGGGCTAAAGACTCCCCTACACTTTTCATCTGTGTTCCTAAAGCTGAATATGCAGTTGGAAACTTTTCCATTTCAAATCTAGGAACTTTTACAGCGCAATAATCTAATGCAGGCTCAAAGCAAGAAGCGGTAACCCCCGTAATTTCGTTTAGAACTTCATCTAAAGTATATCCTACAGCTAATTTTGCAGAACATTTTGCAATTGGAAATCCTGTTGCCTTGGATGCTAAGGCAGATGATCTGGAAACCCTTGGATTCATCTCAATTACAATCATTCTGTCAGAATCCGGTTTAGTGGCAAATTGAACATTTGATCCACCGCAATCTACACCTACTTCCCTTAAAATATTGATTGAACCAGTTCTCATCCTTTGATACTCTTTATCTGAAAGTGTTTGAGCAGGAGCAATTGTTATGCTATCTCCGGTATGAACACCCATTGGATCTATATTTTCAATGGAACAAACAATAATTGCATTATCATTTTTATCCCTCATTACTTCCATTTCAAACTCTTTCCAGCCAATTAAAGACTCTTCGACTAAAGCTGTACCTACAGGTGATTCTTTTATCGCTCTGGTCATAATTCGTTCTAGTTCCTCCAGAGAAAATGCAATGTTTCCACCCATTCCCCCTAAAGTATATGAAGGTCTAACAACAATTGGGAAACCTATCTCTTTTGAAAATTCTACAGCTTCAGCAACTGATGAGGCAACAACAGAATATGGGGATTCCAAACCAACTTTTTCTACAACTTTTTTGAACTCACCTCTATCCTCAGCTTTTTTAATTGATTCAATTCCTGCACCAATGATTTCTACGTTATATTTTTTTAATATACCTTTTGCATCTAAATCAAGAGTTAAATTTAAGGCTGTTTGTCCACCCATTGTAGATAAAATGGCATCAGGTCGTTCTTTTTTAATAATTGCTTCAACATATTCAACTTTTAAAGGCTCTACATAGATTGCATCAGCAATACCTGGTGAAGTCATTACAGTTGCTGGGTTAGGGTTAACTAAAACAACCTCGTACCCCTCTTCTTTTAAAGCAGTTACAGCCTGTGTACCTGAATAATCAAATTCGCATGCTTGCCCAATAACAATTGGACCTGAACCTATAACTAAAATTTTCTTAATATCTTTTCGTGCCGGCATTATTTAAACCCCTTAATAAATTCATCAAATATCCATTCAGAATCTTCTGGACCTGGTGCTGCTTCAGGATGGAATTGACAAGATCTAATATTTAGATTTTCTTCTACAATACCTTCAACTGAATCATCGTTTGCATTAACAAGCCAAATATCAACTCCATTAGGTAAAGTATCTTTATCTACAGCAAATCCATGATTTTGTGATGTTACAAAAACCTTTTTTGTAAACTCATCTCTAACTGGATGATTACAACCATGATGTCCAAACTTCATTTTAAAAGTTTTTGCACCAAGGGCTAATGAAATAATTTGATGTCCAAGACAAATACCGCAAAGCTGTACTTTTCCGACTAACTCTTTTACTGTGGCTATTTGATCCTTTAGCATTGCAGGATCTCCAGGACCATTGGAAAGCATAATTAAATCTGGATTAAGTGAAAGCATATCCTTAGCTGAAGTTGTAGATGGGACAACTGTTACTTTACAATTTCTTTTAACATACTCTCTAATAATATTAGCTTTAACACCGCAATCATATAAAACTATATGTTTTTCTCCGTTTTCATTAACAACAACAATTTTCTGTGTTCCAACTTCGGTAACTAAATTTCTACCTGCCATTGAAGGGAACTCTCTTAAATATAAAAGAACCTCTCTTTTCTCTTCATCTGTTAATGTTTTACCATCTAAAGATGAAACAATAATTCCATTTAGACTCCCTTCATCCCTAAGTTTTAGGGTTAAAGCTCTAGTATCCAAGTCTGTAATTCCAAATTTACCATTTTCTTTTAAGAAATCGGATAGAGTCTGTCTTCCTGGAGAGATGGGACCTTCGTAATAATTTCTTGTTATAAAACCTGCAGGCTTTACTCCTGATTTACTACTATCTTCCGGGCCAATCTCAGACCATTCATTGTTACACCCGTAATTACCTAGATGTGGATATGTCATGAGAACCAATTGCCCAGTATATGATGGATCAGTTAATATTTCGTGGTAACCAGTCATACCTGTATTAAATACTACTTCTCCAGCAGATAATAAAATATCACCAGGGATCAATTCTTTAGAAAGTGGGGCTGTTGCTCCAAAACTCTTTCCTTTTAATACTGTACCGTCTTCTAGGACGAGAAAGCATATACTTAACATTCAGTCTCCTTAATATTTATACGACTATTATGCATAATTATACATAGATAATCAATTCTATTTATAAAAAAACCGCCAATAGGCGGTTAATTAATATTTTCATTATGATAATCAATTAATGTGGTAACATTAATTCCCTTAAACTTCTCTTTGAAATTTAAAAAGGGAAGACCAATTACAGCAAAAATATCTGTAACTTGTGCACCTGCTTCATTGAACATATGCACTGCAGCATCCAGAGTTCCTCCGGTGGCTAACAAATCATCGATAAGGAGAACTTTATCCCCCTTGTTTATATCGGACTTTTGTACTTCAATAATAGCTTCACCATATTCAAGCTTATAAGATCTTTTATAAATATCACCTGGTAATTTTCCAGCTTTTCTTACTAAAACAATAGGTAACCCTAACTCTTTTGCTAAAGGAGCTCCAAAAATGAAACCTCTGGATTCTACACAAGCAACAGATGTAAAACCAGAATCCTTATAAAGATCTACCATTTTTTCGATTACAAAACTAAATGCCTCAGGTTTCATTAGAATACCGGTTATATCATAAAAAAGAATTCCTTCCTTTGGAAAATCTGGAATCTTTTTTACTGCTGAATCTAAATCATAACTCATTACTACTCCCTTTCTGGATTTGGCTAAATCCTTAAAGATAATATAGATTATTCACTATAATATCAAGGGTAACCGCGACGAAAAGCCATAACTCGTGAAATAGCTGTTAAGGTGTAATCATCGAACAGACCTCTATTTAAATATTCAGAACCTAGGGCTGCAATCATTGCACCATTATCTGTACATAATGATAAAGAAGGAAAATAAGCATCTATACCTTTAATGTTTTTTAATCGTAACCTTAAATAGCTATTGGCTGTTACTCCACCACCGGCAACAACTCTTTTTATATTTGTATCTTTAATAACTCTTTCTACTCTTTTAATTAACATATCTATAGCCACATGTTGAAATGATGCAGCTATATTTTCTGGTGATTTTTCACTAACTCCATCCCAAAATTGATTGATTTGATTAATAACAGCTGTTTTAAGACCTGAATAGGATATATCGTATTTATGATCTCCCTTGTGTAGACTAGATCTTGGAAAATCAAATGCTTTTGGATTACCATTTTTTGCTAAATCATCGATTATTTTTCCACCAGGATAACCCATATTATAATATTTTGCTACTTTATCAAAAGCTTCACCGCACGCATCATCTATAGTGGAACCTAAAATTTCCATATCATCGAAGCCGTTAACTTGAGCTATAACGGTATGCCCCCCAGATACAAGTAAACCAATATACGGGTACTCAATATCATATTCTAAATGTGGTGCAAAAAGATGTGCTTTAACATGATCAATTCCAATAATAGGAATATTCAAACCAAAAGCCAATCCTTTTGCGTATGAAACACCGACTAGAAGAGACCCAGAAAGACCAGGTCTATTAGCTACAGCAATACCATTAAGATCTTTTGGTTCAATTTTTGCAGTTTTAAGAGCTTCTTCTACAACTCCGGAAATCCAATTAGTATGTATACGAGATGCTATTTCAGGTACAACCCCCATATAGGGGGTATGTTCTTCTATTTGAGTTGCAATAACATTACTCAGAATTATTTTACCATCTTTAATTACAGAAGCTGCACATTCATCGCAGGAAGTTTCTATACCAAGAACTAGCACTGTTTACCCCATAACATTGTGGATATTTGATTTAAAGGAGTTCCGATTTCTAATAAATCCGGGAGCATTTCTGCAACAGCTTCACCAAGTTCTCGACTAAGAGCACCTTCACATCTAACTGCGGGTTTTCTTTTTTTTTCTTTTATATTTATTATTTTTATTTGAACTGCCACCAAGTCCCCCTATTTATATAATACTGAAGGCAAATATAAATGGCAAGTAAGACTATCATTTCTGATATATAAGATTATTCATATTTTTTAACAGCTAATTGTTTATACATCATATCTGCAATTCCCAATCCTGCTGTTTTAGACATTTTTTTTGCATATTCATCATATAACATGTCATCAAATATTTTCTCACCCATGTTTTCTTTGATTAGATCAGACTTATTAACTGTACTCTTCATAGCACTGAGCATCTGTTTGATAAACATTGCTTCAAATTCTTCACAAGTCTCTCTTAATTTTTTATCATCTGCAGTTCTCTCAATACTTTTTTTAAGAGATGTTGCTTTTGTATTTCCAATTAACTGGTCTGTATCTATCAAATTATTCATATTATATTTTTCGTCAGTATAAAAAAAAACTTAACTCAAATAGTTGAGATCAAGCATAACCTGCATAATATATTTAATTAAATCTAACCCTAATTCATCACTACTTTCATTAACTATAAGTTTGATATATTCCCACTCTTCTTCGTTAAATGGATCTTTATCTATATCATAGTTTTCTTCAAATAATTCAAACACATTAATCAAATTATAAAGTGCATCTTTAAAATCTCTATCTGTATATGTTACAAACCTACTATAAATTTCAGAAGCACTATCTTCTGGTAAATATCTAAAAGCCTCTAAAAAAACTTGTAAGAATTCATCTTGATACTCCTCAACAGGCTTATCGTGATATTTTTTAAAAATTTTTGAAACATTTTTACTATATAATTTGGACGATTCCATAATAACTCCTAATTCATTAACGCTTTTATTACTAATTCTGTTACATCAACATCGTTATGATACCAAATTAAGTTAGGATCACTTGATTGAAAAATAACAGAATAACCATTTTGCATTCCAACCCTCTTTATAGCTTCTTCAAACTTTTTAGAAAAATCATTTTTAGTCGCATCAGAAGAAATTCTAGCATTTAATTCCATATTTTTATATCTGGTATACTCTTGAAGATTAATTTTTTTAATCTGTAATTCACTCTCTAATTGGGCAACAAGATCGATATTATCATCATCTCTTGCCTCTATTAATTCTTTATCAATTTGATCAATTTCAATTCTTCGTTTTGAAATTTCTTCTTGAATAGTTTTTTTATACTCATCAAATTTTCTTGCATCTGCAGATTCTTTAATAAATCTGGTATAAACTTCATTAACATTAACAACACCAACTTTTGTTAATTCATCTGCAAAACTATTAGTTAAAATTAGTATAAATGATATTAATAATATTTTTCTCATTTCGTCTCCTTATTGTAATAGATAGTTTAAGTTTAGTGCGATACCCCAGGTCAAATTACCACCAAAAATCTTATTATACTCACTCTCCGGGCTCCAAACAATATCACCATCCTGGGTATAAAAGGTTTTAGCCATAAAGAAAGATATTGGCATAATCTGATTTGTTATACCTAAACTACCACCAAATGAAAATTTAAAATCATCCAGTTTTAAACTTGCAGTATTATCATCTCCATTCCATATATTTGCTGCATCAAAAAATAGAGTTGCTCCAAACATATTAGGAACAATAGGAGCATTAATTTCAACTTTTAAATCAAGCAATGCTTCCCCATCTCCCTCTTGTGACCAACCTCGTCCTACAAACATTCCATCTATTTTAGCATTTTTTGCAGCACTATCCAATTCTGTACCTGGTTTTGCAAAAATCCTTGTATAAGCTGCATGTAATCGAAGTGATAGAATAAAATTCCACTCTTCTGTTACTGGTTTATCCAAAATTTTAAAGAATACATCTCCATTTGTTATAGATTTAATATAATCTAAATTCTCGTCTGTAGGAATTATTCCACCAATCGATAAATTTTGTGATAGACCATATCCCTTTGTTGTACCTACAGGGACATCCCTTTTATCTAGTATAACTTTACCCCAGACTCTATCTGTAAACTCCCAAGTTCCTGCATCCCTTCTATACTCAGTTTTATATGGAGTATAGTCGTCGTTATATATTAATGTATCCATTGAAGATATATAACCTAATGAACCTCTAAGTCTTCCTGCATCTGTATACCATAAATGTCCACCAGAAATGGCTAAGGATATATCATATTTATTTAAATCCAATTCAGAATCTTTAACAGAGTTACCATCATCAACCCATTCTTCATATTTAGAATAACTTTCAAAACCAACTGGGTATTCATTCCCTTCTAAATCATAAAGAACTTGTCCTGCTTCATCCAATTGTAATTTAAGAATATCCTCTTTAGTATGTGTAAATGATAGAGAACCACCACCAAAATACTCAGTATTCAATATTCTTGGCTCAGTATATTCTAAAGAGAAAGATTGAGTATCCAGACCCAGATTTAAAGAACCACCAAAAGTTCTACCCATCCCCATAAAGTTTGTATCCTTCAAACTAAATGATAGTGCTGGCTCAAACTCCGCACCAGAAACTGTTATTCCACCCATAAGATTTAAAGTTCTAGCTTCTTCAACCTCAAAAACTAAATCCATATTCCCTTCATCATTTTTATTTAATTGAGGGTATGTATTGGTAAATAGTCCTGTACTCATAATATTACTCATAGATGTCCAAACTTCCTGACGGCTAAAAACATCTCCTGGTTCTATTTGAATCTCTCTCAAGATTACAATATCCTTTGTTTTACTATTTCCCGAAACTTTTATATCTCCAACATGGGCTACACCCCGCTCAATAATTGTAATTGTATGGGAAATAATTTTATTCTCTTCATCTATTTCTACTTCATCATGAAAACTATTTTCTATATATCCGTTATCATAGTATAAACTCTGAATTTTAACAAAACGTCCCTCATGTTTACTTTTATTATACATATCACCATATTTTAAAAACTCAAATTTATCAAAGTCCGATGCTTGAAATATTTCATTTCCAACATATTGAATTCCACCATATGTATAGACATCACCCTCTTCGATAAAAAAGTCAATTATCATATTTTTAACATTTGGATCTTTTTCATCATCTTCAATGGTTGTTTTAACATCTAAGACTGATGCTTTAGCATAACCATTATTTCGGTATAAACCTTCAATTAATAGGATATCTCCTTCTAAGACATTTGGTCTATAAACACCATCCTTAAATAGTGTTTTCTTTTTTGTCTCAATTAAAGAACGTAATTTATTGTCTGTTGCATATAAATTATTTCCATGAAAATTTATCTCTTTAATTAAAGTTTGGGTTCCCTCTTCAATTTTAAAAACAACGGAAACGGAGTTATCTTCTGGATTACTCTCTTTTATTGTCTCTATAACAACACTATCGTAACCCTTATCTTTGTATAAGTTTTCAAGTAGTGTTTTAGCTCTTTCTAATTTAAAATCAGAATAAATATCCTTTGCTTTTAAAACAATTGTACTAAAAAGCTCTGTTTTCCATATAGAATCATTCCCTTCAAAGGTAATTTTTGATATATAGGGAGCTTCTTGTACTTGAAATACAATAATTACAGTATTCTTAGAATCATTTCCAGGTTTAGCATTTGGAACAATAAACTCAAAATAATCTAATTCGTACATTATTGTCTGTAGTTCCAAAAATAGATCATCGCTAAATATTTTTCCTATATATGGTGTAACAATACCATTTAATTCATTTTTATCTACATTTACTAATCCTTCAAACTCTACATCAACAATGGTTGCACCATCAATCCAAGATGTATCTTCCTGGGAAAAAAGTGTTGTAAGAGCAAACGAAATTAATATTAAAATATAGTTAATTTTTTTCACAATATCTCCTTAAATATTATTTTGGGCTATAAATCCACTCCAGAGAGAGCCCTAACTCTGGTTCAAAAACATATTCATTATTCAATTTAGGTATAAAATTGAAACCAAGCTGAAAATGAGGGGAATATAGGGTAAAACCTAAATTTACTTCAACCCCCAACTCCTTATTTTCAAATATAGATGCAACACTACTTTTAATAAAAAAATCATCAGTTATAAAATCACCAAAAGTAATGCTTGAATCTTTTAAGATTTCTGATAGATTATATATGCTTTCGTCACCAGTATCAAATGAATTATTTGTAATGTTTGTTAGTAAATTGGATATAAAACCCGATTTTATTTTTACATCATCTATACCAATTGCACGTTCCAAACCCTCTTCAAATGGAGCTGTTAAGTATGAAGTAGCTAACTCATCTATAATATCAAAAGCTAATAAACCTAGATCATCACCTGTAAAAGCAAGCCCTATTAATCTACTAATGTCTTCCTCTGTTTTAGTAGCATCAGATGATGAAAACTTTGGTTTAAAGTCGCTAAAAAGTCCACCATCATAACTAATATAAACTTCGACCTGCCTATCATCATCGTCAATAACTGTTTTTGATCCTAAAATACTAATTTGTGGATCAATATTATCCTTTGATATATCTAACTTAACTATTCCTTCTTTTAATATAAATGGTTTTCCTGAATAATCCACCTCTCCACTAACAATGGAGAGTTGTCCATTTACAAAGAATTCATCGGTTATTGATTTATATTTTACACTTATTTGATCTCCTGGGTTCAAAGTTGCATTTACTACAGGAAAACTTTTAGTAGGCCAATACAGCTTATTGCTAGGACCAAATTTTAATAACATATCTAATTCAACACCTGCACTATCATTTTTTGCACTTTTATTTTGATTATTTATACTATTTTTTACACTATTTAGTTGTGTATAAAATTCACCTTCCTCAATTATTAAATCTCCAGTAATTAATGATCCAGAGTTATCCCAGTAAAATTGTAATTTTGAACTATATATAGATGTATCAATAACAATCCTGTCATAGTAATATATAATAGGTATTTTTCCGGAATATGGAATTTCTAAATTTAACAATATAGAATCAATATTCCAGCTTTCAAATATTATTTCTCCAGAAACATCGATTTTACCTCTATCTCCAACTAGAATATTATTATTTAACACTGTAAATTTATTATCTGTAACACGTATATTTATACGTGTAGGTTTTACTTCATCCTTAAAATAATTTATAGTAACATTTGTATCCAGCCATAAAAGACCATTAATTACCGGTTTATCCATATCTCCAGATATTTTAATATCACCATGTAATTCTAGCTGTTTAATATTAACAGGTTTTTGAGCAGTATTATCCATGGGGATAAAATCATTTATAAATGAACCATCAATATTAATGTTGGAAATAGATAAATCTAATTTATTATTTAAAATTTCCCCGGTAATTATACTTTCCATAAAGTAGGGTTTTACTATTTTACCATTTACTACACCAGTAGTATATGAGTAGAATAGTTTTAAATTTTTATCTAATGAATATACTTGAAGAGCATTTCTATTTTTAAAAAAACGAAATGCTTTATTTTGAAAAAAAGTCTTATCGTTACTTTTCATTGAAAGAATATTAATTTTCCCATTAAACAATGATAATAAATCATTATTTATTAGAAGTATATTTTCTGCAGGCTGAATATTTGTTTCCAATGTTAAATTAGTAATAACTCTATTTTCCCCAACATTAATATTACTCTCTATTTTACCAATGATATCCCCATTTTTATAATTATATGTTACTAATGGTAAATCTATAATATTATTATCAATTATAGCCTTAACATTAGTTATTGTTATTAAATTTTCATTTAGTTTTGCATTTAAATTTAAATCAACTAGACTCCTATTATATTGAACTTGATTTGCAATAAAGGATCCTGTTCCATTAAACTCTTCTAAACTCCCTTTAAATTGGAAATTAGCATCTGCAACACCTTTAAGACCAGTAATATTTAATCTTTCCAGTATAATTTTTTCTAACCCCACAGTTATATCATAGTTTTTAAAATCATTACTTATGTTTGCCAAGAGGTTAGCTTTTTCACTTTTATTTTCAAAAAATCCTTTTGCTGCGTATCCATTATCACCTTTTAATGCAATCTCAATTTTACCATTTAAAGGAGCAATATTATCTTCCAAAATTAAATTGCTTATTTCTATATTTGAATTTGAACCATTAATTACCGCCGATAATTTGGGAGAGAAAGGTAGATTAGCACCAGTTAACTCTAAGTTTAAATTTGGTATTGAAAAAATGAAAGAATTCTTTTCTTGGTATAAACCTTTAAATTCTATTGTTGAAAGTAAGCTATATTCTTTGTAATTAATTGGTAGATCTTTAGCTCTAAGGGTTATATAATAACTGCCATCAAATATATATGTACCATCTATTCCATACGAACCTGTACAGGTGATTTTATTATCAGAATATTGAACGTTCAACTTATACTTATTATCATTAAATAGTGCATCAACAGTAAATTTTGACTCTTCCGTACCAATATTCCCTGAAATTTGACTCTGGATTTCTATATCAGGCAGTGTAATTTTTAATTGATCTATTTCAAAGTTATAGTCTGTGCCATGTCCCTCTAACTCACCAATAATATTTTTATTAACATCTTTTAATACAAAATCATTTATAAAATAATTAGAGATACCTTCTATATAATTAAAATCTATATCACACGATATATCTCCACCACTAATATAGGGTGTTAATAATTCGACCTGTGAAAATGTATTTAAAATATTAGTATTCAAGTCAGTAACTTTAATATTAGCGCTTAAATTCTTTGACTCTAAATTTAGTTTTGATGATAATGAGATTCTTCCATTTTTATCATTTTTTAACGCTTTTAAACTTATTGAACTTTCATCTATGAAAAATAGAGCTTTAATATCAGATATGTTTAAATCACCTGTTTTTAAATAATCGAAATTTAGACTTACAAAATTATCATCTATAATTTTGGTATAAAAATCTGCATCGAAATTAATATTATTAATATTTAAGTCTCTCACATAAAAACGACCCTGCGGAAATAGTTTTTTAAGATCAATACCTCCATAGAATCCAATATAGCCATACTTTGTGCTAACATTTAATTTTTTTACTCTTAAATAATTTAAATCACCAACTGCATAAATATTCCCGGAAAACCACTCCTGATCTATCTTTATATCTCCATTTCCTTTTATAGAATAATCAAAGAAATTATTATTTATATCGTGTACACCACTAAATTCACCTGTAAATTTAGAGCCTAAGTAGGAATCCAACTTGGTAAAATTAGAGTTTGGTATAAAAATATCTTTTATATCTATATTTTTACCTTTAAGCCAGTAGTAATTTTCCATTAAATTTATTTTTATTGTAAATAAATAATCTAAATTACTTTTGTCCCTATTTCTTATACTAACCTCATCTTTGTTTATAATAATGTTTGTATCTAAATCTTTAACAGTTCCAATATCTGAAACTGTATTTTTGGATTTAACAATTGAATTTATCTTAGAAAAATTATGGGATAAATTTCCACTTGCTTCTATATCAGCGGTTATATATTTAAAGGGAAGTTCAATTTTTGAATTATAGGTTACTTTTGCTTTAAGTTTAGAAGTATATCGATTATATCTCCCTGTAATAGAACCATTTAACTTATTTACTTCTAAACCCATAACCTCATTATTTATATATACATCGATGTCTTTTGCATAAAGAGTTGTTTTTATAATAGATATAGAGTTGCCTGATCCACTAAAAAGATTTAATAACCATGGATCATCGACATCTAAATGAATTGAACCATTACTTAATGTTACATATGTTAAAAATTGTGGAGGATCAATTTTTTTCCATGATGATAAAATAATATTTATAATATTAAATTTTATTGTTACATTACCTATATCAAGACTGTTTATCCCACTAGGGCTACTTAGTTTTAAATTATTTAACTTTATAGAGTCTACAATTAAGGGAGACATAGAAGAATAACTAATTTTAAGACCTGTTTTATACTCAAACTCCTTAATAATAGTCTCTCTTTTATTAAAAATTTCTGTTTGTAATTTTTCTATTGATGGTTTTATTACTATAAAAACTATAAATGACAATATTAATAAAGAGAGGATCTGTATAAAATTAAATACTCCTTTATTTTTTATATACAATTGTCAACTCTCCCCTACTAGAAGATTCACTCTCACTAAAATGAAACTTCGCTACATATTGCTTAACAAGAATATCAAACTCTACAGATCCAGAACCCGGGGGTTTTATCTCTATATCATAAACACCACCACTTTTGTCTACGGTAAAGTAAACAGTTACTCCCACACCTGTAAATGACTTTTCAGGAAATGATGAGAAATCAATAGAACTATTATTTTGTAAAGTTCTATTATTACTATCCCATTTAATACTAGGTCTGGACTCATTTTCTTCAAGTAACTCTTCAAAAGTAATCATTTCTGTTAAAGAATCCTCAAAACTACTTATATCCATTTTTTTAATGGATATATCAGAGTCATACTCCTTCTTTCTTAAAACTAGATCGGCAACCTGATTTGTTTTAATTAAATTATCAACTTCAGGATCACTAGATTCTGGTGTTTTTTTATTCTTACTCTCTATTATATCGACATTCTGAGCTATAACATCCCTGCTATTTGGTACAATTTCATTATTATTTTTTAATATTATTTCAACGGAAATAGGGTCATTTTCTTCTTCTAAAATTTTTTTTTGAGGTAAAAAAACTAAAGCAACCATTAATATAATTACATGAAAAGCCAATGATATAGAGAGAGAATTTATATATTTCATAACCTTTTAACAACTAATGAAATATTATTAAATCCTAGAACTTTTACTCTATCCATAATACCCATTAAAAATTCATAGGAGATATGTTTATCACCTTCAATAATAATAGTTGGCTCTTTTAAACTACCAACACTATTTAACAATGAAGCAGAAAAAGATGAAAGTGTAGTCTCTTTATCGTTAATAAATATTCTCTGATCTTCGGTAATAACAACTTTTGTCTCTATTTCACCAATACTAGAACCTGAAATTGCTTGTGGAACATTAACTTCAACTGCTTTATTTTTTTCAAAACTGCTATTTAACACAAAGAAAATTAAAATTAAAAACATGATATCAATTAATGGTGTAATTATTAATACATTTTCATCAGTTAGTGTACCTTTTAATTTCATTATGATCCTTTTACTGCTAAAATTTCAGAAGATGAACTTTCCATTAAACTAATGTGTCTTTTAATAATTGAAATAAATATAGAATAAAACAACATAGCAGGGATAGCTGTAATTAATCCTGCTGCAGTAGTTAGTAAAGCTTGAGAAATTCCACCTGCTAATGTGTATGGATCTGAGCTTTTTGATACCATCATTTCATAAAATGTAAATATCATACCTGTTACTGTACCTAATAATCCCATTAATGTTGACATATTGGCAATTGAGGATAAATACGTAACATTTTTCTCCATTTCAAAGATTTTTCTCTGGGCAAGAGCTTCTACTTTATATGAAAAAACTGTTCTATTTCCTTCTCCTAATAACTTAGCTTCGTATTTAATAATATCTGCTGTTGGAGATTTTTCAGTTTGAATAGCATCAAATGCCTCTTTATATCTACCTTGCAATAATTTATTTAAAGCAAAATCTATTCTTTTCTGTTTTTTTATTCTTATTTTATAAAAATATATGGATTTATTAATAATTAAACCAAGAGATACAACTGATAAAATTATAATTGGTAATAAAGCATATAAATTTTTTAATAACAAATCTTTAATGGATTTCCAACCTTATATTCAAACATTAAGCCTACTTTAATTTCTCTTAGATCCAAATCATAATGAATATAATTATTTAGGGAAAACTTCTGATTATATGAGATTCCTAAAGAAAATTTATATAAATTAAAATCTAAAATATTTAAAGAAATTATAGAGTTAAATTTATCTTTAATAAAGCCGAAGTTAAAGTTTAATTCATTTAGAGACAATAAATATTCTCTCTCTCCAAAAAATAAATTTTCTTTAATATAAAAAACAGGCTCAATGTCGTAATTATTAAGTTGAACTCCTCCACTTAACAATATTTTTCTTTGTAAACCATATGTAAAACCTGTTAAATATCGTATATCTTCACCAATTAATTCTGTATAAAAAGTGTAGGGTACATACATTATTTTTTTATCAATTTTTAAATATGGATAGAAATTATTTTTCACAACAGAAACACCAATTTTTATATCATTTGAACCTAATCCAATATAACCATTATAAAAATTATTAGAATTAATACTAAATGTTAAAAGAGGATGAAGAGGTCCTTTACTTTCAAGATCAATTTTTCCTAAAAGACTCTCATTATTTAATAAACCATATATTGAAAGAGAGAAAGGAAGCCTATATTCAGAATATAGTAATCCCATATAATAATTAAAATTTATAGGATTTAAAGAAGCCTTACCCAACATTTTAAACTGATTACTACTATATTCAGGGGAGAACCCAATGTTAAAGGATTCAAAATCTGTTTCAGAAAATAATGAATATGAATAAAATCCCTTTGTTGTAATTTTTCTATTTAAAAATTCATTGTATTCATAGTACTCAATACTATTTATATCTATGCCTCTAACCAATATGTCATTTAAATAAATGTCTGTATTATCTATTGTTTCTATTGGTGTAAAGGATTCTATTGGAAAAGGTGGAAGCGGGAGAGAATTTTGAGAAAATTTCTCAGGAATAGTTATAATTATTCCTTCCGACATTGCATCTAAATTATTGTATGAGTTAATAAGATATATAACAATTAAAATCTTTATGATATTATTCACTGATTTATTTTACATATAAAGGATGGTTATGCAAACAGAAGTTCTTAATAATTTTATTGTTCTGGAAGGTCTTGATGGGTCCGGGACTACTACTCAATTAAAAAAAATTGAAGAAAAATTATCTGAAATGGGAAAAACAGTTTTTTCAACCTGTGAACCTACAAAAAATGAAATAGGAAAACTAATTAGATCTGTTTTACAAAAAAAAATAGTTATGGATCCTGTTACAGTTAGTCGTCTATTTGTAGCAGATAGAAATGAACATATATATGGAATAAACGGAATTAAAGAACGGACTAAAAGAGGTGAAATTGTAGTTAGTGATAGATACCTTTTTAGCTCTTTGGCTTATCAATCCCCTCAGTGTGGATTTGATTTTGTGAAAATAATTAATTCAGACTTTCCTCTTCCTGAGTATCTATTTTTCATATCAACACCTGTTAAAGAGTGCCAAGAAAGAATTCATAAACGAGGAGATGAAAAAGAACTTTTCGACGATGCAGATTATCAACAGAAAGTTGATGATAATTATAGAAAAGCTATAGAGTTATATAAAAACAGCGGAGTTAAAATTTTTATTATTGATGGGTTAAAATCAATTGAAAATATCACTAATGAAATAATAGATATAATTCGATAATTATACTATGTTAAGAAGAGTTATACCCCTCATATTTTTATTTTTTCCAACAATTACCTTTAGTTATAATATTAAATACCTGGAAGGATTTTATAATTTATATGTTGAAAATTTTTATCAATATCCACAGGATGTAAACCGAAATATTTTCTATTTAAAGGCATGTTTAGGTGTCCCTTTTAGTAACCCTCTTTATGCATTAGCAAAAATTGAAAATACAACAGAGTGGGAGAAATATAGATATTTAATGTATACCCATATAAATTTGAAGTTAGTTGATTCATATTTACAACTGGCTAAAGGACTAGATAAACAGACAGCTTATTTTTACAATGCTCCATGGAAAGAATACAATATAAAAAGTTTGAATGAAGCAGAGAAATACTATTTAGAAGCAAAGAAATACTGGGTTGATGCTGTTGAATGGTCTAAAAGAGCTTCTGATGAAAAATTTATGTTCTTATATATTGAAGAGATAATTACTTTTGAAGATGAGTCAACTATGATACAAAGTGGTGAACTGGACTATAATAAGATTATTGATAAACACTTAACTCGTTTAAATAAAGTTAGAAATGAATTTGAAAATATGGATGAAAATACATATTAAGGAGGCAGATGCTGAAACTCAGCATCTGCAAAATGTTTTTTATTTATTACCGATTTTTCTTGTTGCAACATCAAATATAACGGCACCTGCTAATACAGCACCACGAACAATGTATTGAGAAGAAATATCAATACCCATTAAGTTCATTCCACTTGTTAAAGAAGTATAAACAATAGCTCCAATTAATGAACCTACAACACTACCAACACCACCAGCAGCTGAAACACCACCAATATATGCCGCGGCAATAGCATCAAGCTCTAATAAAGTACCTGCTGTTGTAGTTGCTGATTGTAATCTTGAAGCAAATAATATCCCTGAAAGTCCAGATAACATACCCATAGAACCAAAAACTAAAAATGTAATTTTCTTTACATCTATACCACTTAATTCAGCTGCTTCAGGGTTACCACCAACTGCATAAATATGTCGACCAACAACTGTTTTTTTAGTTATAAAATTATATATTCCAACAACAAGTAATACTATTACTAATGTCCATGATAGACCATTATAACCAGCAAGTATCCAAGTAACTATTGCAACAATCACAGAAACAAATGCAAGTTTAAGAATAAATAGATCGAAAGGAACTACTTCAAAGTTATATTTAATTTTATTTTTTCTTGCATTAAATGAACTATAAACTAACCAGGCAATAGCTACTAACCCAATAAATAGGGTGAATTTATGCATATCTGGTAAAAATGTATCAGATGCAAAAAGATCTGGAATATAACCATTTCCTATAGCATTAAAACCTTTGTTTGTAATAATTATAGTTCCTGTTCTAAGAGTTGCTAATAATAGTGCACCACGATAAATTAACCACCCTGCTAAGGAAGCAACAAAAGCAGGAATACCTAATTTAGCAACAGGATATGCTGTGATTAAACCAGCTATCATACCTAATATAAGTATTGAAGGAACAACAATAAATGCAGGAACATTCCAAAATGCCAATGCAATAGCTGCTATAGCACCAAGAAATCCTGATAAAAATCCAACAGATAAATCTATATGTCTTATAACTATAACAAGTGTCATACCTACAGCAATTACAGCAATATATCCTGTTTGATTTAATAAATTACTTATATTCCTAGGAGATATAAATATACCATCTGTTAAAATTGAAAATAACACAATAATTACGAAAAGAGCTATGAACATACCATAGTCTTTTATATGTGTCTTTAAATCTTTTACTAAACCTTTAAAAATCATCAAATGCTCCTTAATTTGTTGCTAACTGCATAATATTTTCCTGGGTTGCTTCACTTATGTGTTTTTCCCCAGTTAGTCGTCCTTCGGATACAACATAAATTCTATCACTCATTCCTAAAACTTCTGGAAGTTCTGAAGAAATCATTATGATTGACATACCTTGAGCTACTAATTCATTCATTAATGTGTAAATTTCAAATTTTGCACCTACGTCGATACCCCTTGTTGGTTCATCTAAAATTAAAACGTGAGGCTTAACAAATAACCATTTTGCTAATTGAACTTTTTGTTGGTTTCCTCCACTTAGATTATTTACAAGCTGTTCAATAGATGGTGTTTTAACCCGTAAAGATTTGGAATATTCTGTGGCAATTTTAATTTCTGCATTTGTATCTATAACAAAATTCTTCTCTAGCTCTTTTAAATTAGCTAAAGTTATATTCTCCATTATACTTTGCTGAAGTATTAAACCATTACCTTTTCTATCCTCGGACAAATATGCAAGTCCTGCTTTTACAGCATCCTTGGGATGGTTAAAAGATTTAATGTCACCATTAATTTTTAATTCTCCAGAAACTATGTAATTATCGGGATTTCCAAATAATGATCTGGCAAACTCTGTTCTTCCAGCGCCCATTAATCCAGCAAAACCAATAATTTCTCCTTTCTTTAAATTAATTGATATATTATCTAGAACTTTTCTACCTAATTTAGTATCGAAAGCACTCCAGTTATTAACTTCTAAAACTATTTCATCTGATATCTTATGTTCTCGGTTAGGATAGATATTATCAATTTCTCTTCCTACCATGTTTTTAATAAGTAGATTTTCAGATACTTCACCTGCAGATGCATCTAATGTACAAATACTTTTACCATCACGTAAAACTGTAACAGTATCTGCAATTTGTATAATCTCCTTAAGTTTATGGGTTATCATGATACATGTAACACCCTGTTTTTTTAAATCTCTTAAGAGTTGTAATAAATTATCACAATCATCTTCATTTAAGGCAGCTGTCGGCTCATCTAATATCAAAATTTTTACATCTTGGCTTAAAGCTTTAGCTATTTCAACTAGCTGTTGTTTTCCTACACCTAAGTCCTTAATCTGAGTTTCCGGATTAATTTTTAATCCAACTTTCTTTAAGACTTCTCCAGCCTGTTTTATTGTTTCATTCCAATTTAAAATTCCGTTTTTATGAATTTCATGGCCTAAAAAGATATTTTCATAAATTGAGAGTTCAGGTACTAAAGCCAGCTCTTGATAGATTATAGCAATACCAGCCTTTTCACTATCAGATATGTGGGCAAATTTTTGAACTTCTCCTGAAAAAACAATATCACCACTGTAGTTTCCGTGTGGATATACTCCACTTAGAACCTTCATTAATGTTGATTTTCCAGCACCATTCTCACCAACAAGGCAATGAATTTCTCCCTCTTTTACACTAAATGTTACTTCATCTAATGCTTTTACTCCCGGAAATGACTTAGATATTCCTTTCATTTCAAGGATCATATTATTTGACATCCCAATTCCTTCCTCTCTACGTGTAGAAAAAGGGTGATATAAATATCACCCTTAACTCTAAATACTAAGCTTGTTTCTAAAGTCCTGTGAAATCAGAAGCAGAATAGTATCCGCTGTCAACTATTACAGATTTAACGTTATCTTGTGTTACTGTAATAACTTCAGTTTGAATTGCTGGAACTTCTTTTGCACCGTTAGCGTAAGAACCTGTTGCAGTAGGTGTTTTACCTTCTAAGTACATAACAGCAGCTTTAATAGCATCTGCTACTAGGATTCTAACATCTTTTAAAACTGTCATTGATTGTTTTCCATCAATAATATATTGAACAGAAGCTTTCTCTGCATCTTGTCCAGTAATATAGTATTTAGTTACATCACCATCAGCAGCAAAAGCATCAGCGATAGCTCTAGCTGTTCCATCGTTTGGAGCTGCAATAAATACTTCACCTTTTGCATCTTTATTAGCAACTGTTAAGTTTGCTTCTGCAAGGTTTTTAGCAACATTAAAGTCCCAGTTAGTTGTAACTTGACCAATAATTTTACCTAATTCTGCTCTGCTTAATTTTGCTTTGTTCATTAAAGCAATAGCTTCTGAAGAGTTTTGGATTACAAATGTTCCATCCGCAATTTTTGGTTGTAATGCTGACCATGCACCATCAAAGAAAATAAATGCATTGTTATCACTTGCTGCACCAGCATATAAGTAAAGGTTATTTCCTGTACCTTTAGCTTGTTTAACTAAATATTCACCGAAAGCTTTACCAACTGCAAAACTATCAAATGTTACATAGAAATCTACAGATTCAGTATTTGTGATAAGTCTATCGTAAGATATAACTTTTACACCTGCTCTGTTAGCTTCATCTGCTGCTGCTGCTGCTGCTGCACCATCGTGTGGTGTCATAATTAAAACTTTAACACCTTTTGCAATTAATGCTTCAACATTTGCTCTTTCTCTAGCTGAATCACCTTGAGAAAATAAAATCTCAACTGAATAACCAGCTTTTTCTAAAGCATCTCTAAAACGCACTTCATCTTGTAACCATCTAGGCTCATCTTTTGTTGGCAGGATAATACCTACAGATAATTTCTGAGCACCAGTAGCTTCAGTTTTTTCGCCATTAGCGCTAGCGAAAAGTCCAGTCATTGTCATGGATACAATTGCGATAAGTGCAATTCTAAATAATAACTTCATAATTTCTCCTTTTGTTTTGTTGATGTTTTAATTCTGTAGTCGAAAATACGATATGAAAACAGGATATTTTTGCTAAAGAGAGTCTAATTATGATTATTCTATTAGATTTATGTTAAAGTATAGCACAATTTCAAGATCAAAATTGTGCTATTATTGATAAATATCTTCTCTATTATGAAATCCATCTAAAATTACAGTTTTATCTATATTATCTTTTGTTACAGGAATAGGCCTTTCAAAATAAAAAGGGATATATTTTCCGCTATTATTATTAATATATAAATCTGGCTCTGGGATAGTTCCACCTGCAATTGAAACAGCAATTATTGCTGCTCTGGAGGCTAAATTTTGTATTGGTTTATATACTGTCATTAACTGAGTATTGTTTATTATACTCTGACATGAAGCTAAATCTGCATCCTGTCCTACAACATATACCTTTCCAGCAAGTCTTCTTTCTGAAAGGGCTTTAATTACGGCTTGTGCAATCATATCATTTGCGGCAGATATAGCATTTATTTCGGGATCCAAATCCAAAACCCTATTAGCTTCCTTGTATGCATCATCATAACTCCATTCGTTTAGCCAAACTTCATCAACTAACTCAATCTCATTAGATGTTATTTTAGGATCCAATATTTTATGCAAGCCCGTATTAACTTCGTAGCTATTATTATCGTGTATTGAACCATTAATTATTAAGTACTTCCCGTTTGGTACTTTATCAATTAGAGCCTTTCCCAAGTATTTTCCAACTTCATTATTATCGAAGGATACGTACGCATCTAGAGGAACATCCATTATCAATCGGTCATAAGCTATAACCGGGATTCCTTTTAACCTAACTTTTTTTAATACATCCCCTAATACATTTTTATCCCTGGGAATTATTACTAGAACATCGATGTCCTGTTTTGCTAAATAGAGAATTTCCGAGACTTGATCATCGCTATTTTTTGAGGATTTTGTAAATAAAACTTCTGCACCTAATTCCTTTGCTTTACTTGTAAAAATTTGAATATCTCTTTCCCATCGTTCTTGAACAAAAACTTCAGTGGAAACGGAAAATCCAATTTTCAATGGTCTTTGAGCTGTTTTAGGAGGATTACATGATAAAAATAAAGTTACAAAAACTATAAAGACTAATCTATTTCTGATGGTGATACTCCCATATACTTTCGATAAATTCTACTAAAATAGTTAGGGTCGTTATAACCGACACTAAAAGCCGCTTCTTTAATTGATAAATTACTATTTTTTAAAAGTTCTGTTGCTCTTTCTATTCTATAAACATTTAAGTAATCAATAAATTTTGTCCCTAAATGTTCAGTAAAAAGTCTACTTAAATGGCTACTGGATACCGAACAAATTTCAGCCACAGATGATAATTGTAGACTATCTGCAAAATTATCTTTTATATAATTTAAAGCAATTTTTAAAGGCTTTGGCATAGTTGCAAGCTTATCATTGTTTAATAAAAGATAAAATTTATCTATTGCATCCAAACTCCATTTCTTCCACTTTTCAATACTATCAATGGGAATAATTTCTTCTGCTATGTCAATTCTCTCTTTCTCTATTTTAAACATTAATAGTGTAAATAGTGAAATCATAATCCCTTTTGCCACTTCAAAATTATTATTGGTAAACACCCACTTCCAATACTCTTCAAAAACCATTAGACCATGTTCTTTACTGCTAAAAATTAGTTCGTTATATATATTTAATAGATCATTACTATTGTAACATGAGATTTCATTATCTAAAGAAAATAATGCTTCTTTGTATGATTTATTTAATTCAATAAAATTATAAATTTCTCCCTGACCTAAATGAAATGTAATACTATTTATTTCGCTTAATACTCTGTTTACATAATCATTAATACGAGTTTTGTTGGAATCTGTCGAAATTAAAATAATTAATTTATCTCCAGAAATAGTACTTAATGATGTATATCTAAATTTAATTTTTTGTGATATTTCTTTATATGTTTTAACACGTAATAAATCGTTTATGTTAGAGAGTGTTTCAATTATAATAATTGAACCTGAATCATACTGAATATTATTTCTTTCTTTAGCATCTAACCAATTATTTTCAGAGATGCTATTCCATATAATTGAGTTTAAAAAATTTTCATCTTTTTCATTATTTTGCTCAATAACTTGTTTAAGGCTCTCATTTTTTAGTTTTTCGAATTCGTTCCTTTTGTCTAATTCCAGCCTAACTTTATCTAACTCTTGGAGTATTTGATTCTTTGATACAGGCTTTACTAGATAATCAAAAACACCTGTTGTTATTGCTTTTTGTGCTATATCAAATCTTTCATAAGCAGTTGAGAGTATAAATAGAGTTTTAGGAACCCATAATTGTAGTTGTTTTATAACATCTAAGCCATTAATTCCTGGCATTTCAATATCCATAAAGACTAAGTCCGGGATTAAATCTTTTACAATTTTTATAGCATCATTTCCATTTCGAGCTTTTCCACAAATTGTAAAGTCAATAACATGTTTTTCAAAAATAAACTCAAAACTATTTAAAACAGGTTCTTCATCATCAACTATTACAACTCTATACATGGTTCTATCTCGCTATCAATAGTTATAATAATCCGTGTACCACGACCTTGGCTACTAATAATTTTTATAATATCCTTTTGATCTGGATAAAAGAAAAAACATCTCTGAATAACATTTTCCAATCCCATAACCTTTGAATTAATCTCATACTCATGTACATGAGATACAAGAAGATTATCTATAACATCCTGAGGTATTCCAATACCATTATCTTCAACTATTAGTTTTAATATTTTATCTTTACCATCTATAGTGATACGAACTGTACCAAGACCATCATGTTCTTTAAATGCGTGAATTACAGTATTTTCAACAAGTGGTTGTAATAGCATAGCAGGACATTCAAAATCGTCGAGAATACTTTCATTAACATCAATATCAAAATTTAATGATTTGGGAAATCTTATTTTAAGAAGATTAATATATGAGACAAGTCCTGTGTACTCCTTTCTTAAAGGGACAAAAAACCTTTTTTCTCTTAAATTATATCTTAACAATGAAGCCAAATTCTCCATATATTCGGCAGTTTTTTCTGCATCCTCTACAATTGCTAGCTGTAGACCTGTATTAATTGTATTAAATAAAAAATGGGGATTCATTTGAGCTTGCATGGTGTAAAGTTCCATTCTTTTTAAGACTTTCTCTAAATCATTTTTTCTATTAATTTCACTAATGTAGTGTCTAACACCATTTTTCATATTGTTAAAACCCATAGCTACCATATTTATCTCGTCAACGGAATGTATTTCTAAATCCGGCATATCAAAATAACCATCTGATATCTGCTCTGTCATTAACGATAATTGGGTTAAGGGATGGGAAATAGAATTAATTCTATTTAATAAAACAAGGAATGACACTGAAACTATTAGTAAAATGAAAAATATACTGTAAAGTTGTAGCCCTCTGTATAATTTTAAAAAATTATTATATTTAACAAGTTGATTTCTAAAACCCTCTAAACTCAATATATCAATCTTATTAGAAATATAATTATATAATATTGTTAACTCTTCGTACCCTTTACTGTACTCATTAACTTTTCTACCCCTTTTTTGATTCATAATAATTTTACAGCTAGCAATATACTTATCAATAAGAAAATAGATCTCTCTTTTTTTTATTTCGTGGTCTGAATTATAAATAGTTCTATCAGAAGGTAGCATTCCTTGGAGTTTTTCCATATTAGTTAAAAGATCAGATAGAGCAGATGTAGAGAAAATTCTCAAATATGATTTTAAAGGATTTTGAATATCTGTAATGGTTGTTTGTAAAGATATAAAATATTGTTCATCGTTAAATCTGTCATCAGCAATTTTTTGAAGCCTAATGGTGTTTATTAAGCTAAAACTAAAAGATGATAAGGTTAATAAGATAGATATTGTAAAAGTATAAAATAATCTGGATTTTAAACTATTATTTACCATAATGTTTTTATTCCTGTATCTAAATAGGAGGATGTAAATCCTGTATTTTCTATTTCGTATAGAGATTTTACAGCATTATATCCAATTTCGTAGGGATTTCTAACAATTGATCCAAGAATTACCCCTTTATCCATATAATTTAAAATTTCATCGCTATCGCCAAAACTTATTATTTGAATTTCTCCAACCATATTACTGTCAATTATAGCTTGAACCGCAACTAAGGAGTCATTAGGATCGGTTAAAACAATTAAATCCACTTCTGGCGAGTTTTTTACAATTTCATACACAATTCTTTCTGCATCTAAAGGGTTTAAACTTGTTATTGTATAATCAAGTTTATTAATTTTATCCCCTAAAGAACTCTTTAAACCTAATTCAACAATACTTTTGTTAGATAGAAGTCCTGGATTTTTTTCTGAGTAAATAATCTGAATATTTAGTAGATCTTTTTCAGTTCTTTTAGAAATTTCACCAATAGCTCTTCCTGATTCAAAATTATTAGTACCAACATAAAAAGTATTTTTATCCCTTAATACCTCATTTTCAATTTGAATAACAGGGATTCCATACTCTTCTAAAAATTTAATTTGATCTTTAATTTCAGAACTTTTACCTAAAGGATAGAGTGCAATTCCATTTATTCCAAGGAATGGCACCATATTTAAATCCATAATATTATTATCAATTGAATAAAATGAAACATAACAATCAAAATCTTCCTCTGCAGCCATAGCCCCTTTTTTTAATCCATTAAAAAAGGCTTGATCGGATGTAGGAATGAAAAATGCATAATAAGATTTTCGAACAATATTACTAACACTCTCTTCTTTAAGAAAGTCTGTACTACTTAGTAAAATATTAATTAAAAAAATTAATATTGCAATTGTAATAAAAGAAAAGACAAAAGGGATAGATTTTAGTATATTTCCTAAAGACTTTTTTCTATTCAATTAGCATCGCATCCCCATAACTGAAAAACATATAACCTCTGTTAATAGCCTCAGTATAGGCTTTATCAATTAAATTTTTTGTAGCAAAAGTAGAAACTAATACCAATAAAGTAGATTCAGGAGTATGAAAATTAGTAAACATCTTATCTACAACTTTAAATTCATAGCCTGGTTTAATAAATAAATTTGTTCTTTGTGTTCCTCTTTTTAAAGCTCCATCACTCCATGAAGACTCTAAAGTTCTAACAGAAGTTGTTCCTACTGCTAAAATTTTTTTACCATTTTTTTTAGCATTTTCAATAATATCAGCGGTTTCGTTTGAAATATAAAAATCCTCAAAATGCATTTCATGATCGTCTAAATACTCAGCTCTCACCGGAGCAAAAGTTCCAAGCCCTACATGAAGGGTTACAAATGCAATTTCGGCACCTTTTTCTCTAATTCTATCCAATAGATCATTAGTAAAATGGAGAGAGGCTGTAGGAGCTGCACAAGAACCTATCTCTTTTGAGAAGACAGTTTGATATCGTTCGGAATCTGCATTATCATCATCTCTTTTAATATAAGGAGGTAGTGGAATGTGGGCGTTAACATCAAGATAGTCGTCATCAATATCTCTATCAAATTCTATTAACCTATGATTTGTAGATACAACTTCAACAATTCTACCGGAAGCCCCGCCTTCAAACATATAATTTCGCCCCAAAATTTGTCTTTTTGCCTTTGAAACCATTACTTCCCATAAGCCCGGGGCTTTTTTTTCCAGCATAAAAAACTCTACACGGCCACCACTGTCCATTGTTGTTCCAAATAATCGAGCCTTTCTAACCCTTGAATTATTAAAAACTACAACTGTGTTTTCATCTATAAAATCAGGTAAATCCTGCATGTTTTTATGTTCTATTGTCTGATTAGTTCTATTAAGAACCATTAAATTTGCTGTCCCTCTTTCTTCTGGAGGGTATTGAGCTATCTGTTCTTTTGGTAAATCAAAAGAGTAATCGCTGATTTTCATGTAATTCCAGTCCTAAATGTTTATATGCTAATGGTGTTGCAACACGGCCTCTTGCTGTTCTTTTAATAAAACCTTTTTGTATTAGATAAGGTTCATAGAAATCCTCTAATGAGTCAATTCCCTCTCCAACACTTATTGCTAAAGTTTCAGCACCTACAGGGCCCCCACCATACTTTGTAATTATTGTTCTTAAAATCTCACGGTCATGTCTCTCTAGACCATAACCATCAATTTCTAGCCGTTTTAATCCTTCATCTACTATTTTATTAGTAATAATTCCATTACCTGTAACCTGGGCAAAGTCCCTCATACGTCTTAGAAGTCTATTTGCTACCCTTGGAGTCCCTCGGGAACATTTTGCTAGTAACATTGCAGCATCTTCATCAATCAATATATTAAGAATTGTAGAGCTTCGATGTATAATATCCCGTAATTCCTCATCGGTATAAAAATTCATACGGATATTTATTCCAAATCTGGTAAAAAGTGGGCTAGACACCTTTCCTGGTTTTGTTGTTGCTCCAACTAATGTAAATGGAGGTATTGGTATTCTAATAGTTCTTGCAGATGGACCTTGCCCAATAATCCAGTCAAGTTCATAATCCTCCATTGCTATATAGAGCATCTCCTCGACAGTTGGCTTTAATCTATGTATCTCATCGATAAAAAAAACACTATTTTCAGATATTGTAGTGAGAAGTCCTGCTAAATCCTTTGGTTTATCTAATGCCGGGGCTGAAGTCACCCTTGTTTCTACCCCAAGTTCATTTGCCATAATATTTGCAAGTGTAGTTTTACCCAACCCTGGAGGCCCATTTAAAAAAACGTGATCCAGAGCTTCTCCTCTATCTCTTGCTGCTGTTATAAATATATTAAGGTTGTCTTTAATCTCTTCTTGACCTTGAAAATCTGCTAAAAGTTTTGGTCTTATTGGGTTATCAAAACGCTCTGCTTCATCGTTAAAAAGAGTCTCACCTGTTAATATACTTTCATCCATTTCTTATCCTAAATAGTTAGTTTAATTATTACCTGTCGGAGAATTTCTCCTTCATCTAATTTTTCAGAAGTTGATGTAACTTCTGTTAATGCTATTTTTGCTTTTTTCTTGTCAAAGCCCATAGCAACAAGAGAATCCAGTATCTCCTTATCTACGCTATCGGAAGAACTCTCTTTAATTTCATCATCTTCCAGCTTTAATTTTCCTTTTAGTGCAAGAATAATTTTCTGAGCTGTTTTTTTACCTAGACCAGGAACCTTTTCCAATCTATTAATATCTTCTTCGTCCAGGCATCTAATAAAATCTGATGGCTTTATTCCAGAAAGAATTTTTTGTGCTGCTTTAGCTCCAACACCATTAACCTTTATTAGATCCAGAAATAAAATTCTCTCGTCCTTAGTTGCAAAACCAAATAGGGTCATTCCATCTTCTTTATGTTGTAAATATGTGTATATTTTTTTCTCTTCACCTAAATGGCATTGATCAAGTGTATATAATGAAGCCTGAATATCCCATTCAATTCCACCAATCATTAAACAAAGGCGACTTATACTTTTTTCTGTAATTTTACCTGTTAAGCTATTATACATTTATCCTCACGCTATGAACATGGCAAATAGCTGCGGCTAGTGCATCTGCAGCATGATCTGGTTTAGGAATGGTTTTAAGTTTTAAAAGAAGTTTTACCATTTCCTGGACCTGAATTTTACTAGCTTTACCATTTCCAACTACTGCTTGTTTTATTTGAATTGGAGTGTACTCTCCTGTAATTATTCCTTTATTTCCTAAAGCTAATAACTGTACCCCTCTTGCTTGAGCAACAGGAAGTGCCGATGTTACATTTTTGGAAAAATAAAGAGTTTCAATACCTGCATTTGTTGGTTCGTATTTATCAATTATTTCTGTTAATTGATCATATATATTCTTTAATCGAATATTTGGCATTAATTCATTTTTGGTTGTAATTGTACCATGTATTAAATATTTAAATCTTATACCATCGGTCTCTATTAAACCCCAGCCTGTATTTGCAAGGCCGGGATCAATTCCTATAACCCTAACCACCTAGGCTAGATTTGAGGAAACACTTTGAACATCATCGTGATCTTCTAGTTTATCGATAAGTGCTAGAAGTTTTTCAGTTTTTTCTTCATCAAGTTCAACTGTATTATCTGGAACCATTGTTATTTCTGCTCCTAAATGTTCATACCCAGCTGATTGTAAAGCATTTAATACTGCCTCAAAATCACCTGGTTCAGTTACTACTTCTATAACATCACCTGTGGTCACATCTTCGGCACCAGCATCTAATGCTGTTTCAAATATTGCATCGAAGTTATTTCCCTCTAAATCGTAGGTAATAACACCTTTTCTATTAAATTGATATGAAACAGCTCCAGTTGCAGCTAATGACCCACCATTTTTATTAAGAATAGATTTAACATCGGCACTTGTTCTATTTTTATTATCAGTTAATGTTTCAATTATTATACCTACTCCACCATGACCATAACCTTCATATACAAGCTCCTGGAAAATTGCACCGTCAGTCTCTCCACAACCCTTTTTAATTGCTCTTGAGATATTATCTTTTGGCATATTTGCAGCTTTAGCTTTTAGTAAAGCAGTTCTTAATCTTGGGTTTGTTTCTTCATCTCCACCACCCATTCGTGCTGCAACAGTAATCTCTTTAATTATTTTGCAGAAAATCTTTCCTCTTTTAGCATCTAGAGCACCCTTTTTATGTTTAATTGTTGCCCATTTACTATGTCCTGACATGAAGTCTCCTTTGTTGATAATTGTACAAAAGTTTACACAATAAAGATTTCTTCTGTCAACATAAACTCTTTGCTACCATAGTAGTTTATATTCCACGATGAATCAAAAATAATTGATGTAAGTGAACAATTATGAATAGGGGTATTTTCCCAGTTTAATTCCCCTTCACTTAACATATTTAAAAGGATATTTATTACTCCTCCATGAGTTACAACAATATGCGTCCCTTGAGTCAATTTTTCCATATCCTTTAAGAAAGAACTAATTTTACTTTCCATACTATGAATACTTTCAACTCCAAAAAGGTCTCTATTTACAGTTTTAGAATAATCTACAGATTTTCCTGAAAGCTCCCCGAAATCCCTTTCCACTAATCGACGATCACTATATATATTTAATCCTAATTTTTTATTTAAGATTTCCGCTGTTTCATAGGCTCTTGAAAGAGGACTTGATGTTATTGAGTTCACACTAATATTAAAACTTGAAGTAAGTCTTTCAGCCTCTTCCCTACCTGTCTGATTAAGTGGAATATCCTGTATGCCCTGTAATCTTTTTTCCAGATTCCAATCGGTCTGCCCATGTCTAATAAAAATTAATTCTATCATCTTCGCTTCCAGGATATATAATCTAGAAAATCATCTGCATGTCTATTTAGCACTAAATTAATTGGAAACCCTATTTCCTGTATTAAACTTATAGCCATATCAAATCGACCTACAGACGATGTATGATGAGCATCACTACCCATAATAACAGGTAAATTATAATTTCCACAAACTTCCAGAATTTTTATTAACCCTTCTCTACTATTCTCCCTAAAAGTGGTTGGAAGCAAAGAACTATTGTTTATTTCTAAAAGAGTTTTACTCTCTTTAGCTGCAATTACAACATTTTCAATATCAAATGCATATCTTCTATCTTCGGGGTGTCCTATAACAGAAACATATCTGTTCTCCATTAAATTAAGTAATGCATCGGTGGTTTTAACTATATTAGAAGGTTCTATACATGGTGAATGAAAACTGGCAATAACTAACTCCATTTCAGATAATATTTCATGGGGGATATCCAATTCGCCCTGAAAATTAATTATATTAGCTTCAACACCCCTAAGAATCCTGACATCATGTATAATTTTAGGTATTACCCTCAAATTATGGAAATGATAAATATGAGCGCCACCCGGCATAGCTGGAGCATGATCGGTTGTTGCTAAAATCTTTAATCCTTTTTCAGAGGCAGCTAAAGCCATCTCGTTAAGAGTGGAATAAGCATGTCCACTTGCCGTTGTATGTGTGTGTATATCTAACTCTATATTCATAAATAGAGTATAAAGGAGATCTATATTATATTAAAGATGGTATCTTTAATTGATTCTGAAATTGTAGGATGAGGAAATATAATTTCTTGAAATCTTTTAAAATCATACCCTTCTGTAATTGCAATTGTTGCTATAGAGATAATTTCTGAGACTCCACTTCCTATAATATGAATACCTAAAATTTTATGACTATCCTTATCTCCAATTACAATACAAATTCCGCCATCAAAACCATCTTCTACCCTGTATCTTCCATTACTTTTTAAATAAAGGACATTTTTTACTATAGATATATCCCTCTCTTTAGCCTGTTTTATACTTAAACCAACACTTGCAACTTCTGGTTCTGAATAAATAACAGAAGGAATTATATTAAAATTCATTATTTTTGGTTCAAAAAAGATATTATTAATGGCAAATTTTGCCATCTGCTCTGCACCATGAGCTAAATATGTCTTCCCTGTTACGTCACCAACTGCATATATATTGTTTATCGAAGTTTTAAAATAATCGTTAACTTCGACTCTCCCATTATTAACTATTCCTAAATGTTTAAATTCATCGCAGTTTGGTGTACGACCAGTTGCAATTAAAATATATTGGGAATCGATATATTCCATATTATTTTTATATTTAAAAAAAACTCTGTTTGAATCAATCTCCAATACTTCAGCTTCTAAATATATTTGGGCATTTAAAGACTTCCCTAAAACCTTCCCTAATCTCTCCTCCATATTGGGTATTAAATTGGAACTTAATTCTAAAATTTTAACATCAACACCTATATTTGAAAAAATAGAAGCGAATTCAACACCTATAACACCTCCACCGATTATAGTTATTGACTCAGGGATTTTTTTTAATTCAAGTATTTGTGTTGTTGATAATACATTTTTAGAACTTATCCCCTTAATTTTGGGTACTGATGGTCTACTTCCTGTTGAAATTAATATAAATTCGCCGCTGTATATTTTTTGTTCAACTTGAATTCTATTTTTATCCAGGATAACTCCGTGACCCTTTACTATTTCAATTCCTTTTTGTTTAAGTAGTGATATTAGAGAATTTCTTATATCTGTTACTGCTAAATTCTTCCATTCCATTGCTTTATCAAACTTAAAGGTACTTAAAGAATTTACTACTCCTATATGTTCGCTATGAACAGATTTCTTAAAGGTTTTAGCGGAATTCAATAGGGACTTAGTAGGAATACATCCTTTATTTAAACATACCCCTCCCATTTCATCTTCTTCAATGATTAGAACTTTTTTCCCTAATTTAACAGATTCTAAAGCAGCAGTATATCCTCCAGGACCACCACCTAAAATCATTAAATCGAACATAATAACCTCCTTGCATTGTAAGAACTTCTTATAAGTGGACCAGACGCAACACCTTTAAATCCAAGCTTAATGGCATAATCATACCAATATTTAAATTTTTCAGGGGTTATATAGGATATAACATCTAAATGCTTTTTGGTTGGCTGGCAATATTGACCTATAGTTAACAGATCACAATTAACTTCTCTTAAATGATTTAAAACCTTTTCAATTTCGTGATCTTTTTCACCCATACCAAGAATTATTCCGGATTTTGTAATAATCTTACTTTTTTCTTTAACTCTTTTTAATAATTCAAGACTTCTATCATAGGAGGCTCCTATCCTAACAGATGAATATAACCTTTCAACTGTTTCTATATTATGATTTATAACTGTTGGATTACAATTAATTACATTATCGATTGCTGATAGATTACCTAAAAAATCTGGTACCAGGAGCTCAATTTCTGTTTTCATTGATTTTTTTCTAATAGAATTCACTACATTTACAAAATGGGAAGAACCTCCATCTACTAAGTCATCCCTTGTTACAGAAGTTATAACTACATATTCTAAACCAAGACGATTAACAACCTTGGCTATATTTTCTGATTCCAAATTATCAACAGTTTGAGGAATACCTTTATCTATATTACAAAATCTGCAAGCTCTGGTACAAATATTGCCAAGAATTAAAAATGTTGCGGTCTTATTACTATAACACTCTGTTCTATTTGGACATTTAGCAGATTTACAAACACTATTTAAATTATGCTCTACTAAAAGATTTTCTACATATGTAATCATTTTACCATCAGGAATTTTTATTTTAAGCCAACTCGGTTTTCGGTTATTCACTAAACAACTCCGGAAAAACATTTTTTATATTTCCCCCAATTATTTTTTTTACTATGGCTATATTAACTTCTTTATGTAGAATTTCTTTAACACTTGTTGCTTCAAATCCAACTAATCCGCATGGGTTTATCCATGAAAAAGGTTTAAGATCTGTATTTATATTAATTGCAATCCCATGAATGGTTATTCCATTCTTGACTCTTACACCTATACTTGCAATTTTTTTATTATCAACCCATACACCATGGTTAATTTTACTTCGAGTAGCTTTAACACCAAAATACTCTAAACTCTTAATAGATAACTCTTCCAGTCTATAAATATACTCTTTAATTCCAATATTTATTTTTTTTATATTAATAATTGGATATACCACAACTTGACCAGGTCCATGATATGTTATATTTCCACCACGATCTGTTTCAAAAACTGGAATATCATTTTTTATAATAATATTTTCCACTCCCCCCCTTTTTCCTAAAGTATAAGTAGGTGTATGTTCCAGTATTAAAAATGTATCGTTAATTAAATTTCTCTCTCTTTTAGAGTGTAGTTCCATCATCTGTTTTAATCCATGGGAATATGGGCAATACTCTCTTTCTTCTATAATATCAATCAAATATAACCCCTCAATATAGGCTCTCTAGCAGCTCTAGTCTCATCAACCCTACACCTTTTAGAATTATTTGGGGCATTTAGCAATAATTCTGGAGAATCCTTTGCTAGTTCTGCGATCTCCCTTAAAATATTAATAAGATTATTTAAAGAATCCAAGGATTCATTCTCTGTTGGCTCGATTAAAAGGGCTCCAGAGACAACTAAGGGGAAATATATGGTTGGAGGGTGGATACCCCTTTCAATCATCCCTTTTGCAATATCCAATGTAGAAATTCCATACTCTTTCTGAATTTTATCTGTAAATAAAACTTCATGAAGGGAGTCTTTTTTGTATGGGAGATGGTAGAAATCCTTTAAGTTTTGTCTAATATAGTTTGCATTTAAAACTGCTATCTCACTAACATGTTTTAAACCTTCTCCTCCCATAGTTAATATATAAGCATAAGCTTTAAGTATTACGGAGAAATTTCCATTAAAACTATGAACTCTTCCTATGGTTAGCGGGGTATTAGAATCCATTTTATAACCAGATGAAGTTTTTATAACCCTTGGTACAGGAAGGAAAGGAATTAAATGACTTTTTACACAAACTGGTCCTGCTCCCGGACCACCTCCACCATGGGGTGTTGAAAATGTTTTATGTAAATTCATATGCATTGCATCAATACCAACATGTCCAACTTTTATTACTCCAAGGAGTGCATTTAAATTTGCGCCATCACCATAAACAAGACCTCCTCCATCGTGAATAATATCGCAAATTTCTTTAATATTTGATTCAAATATTCCAAGAGTCCCCGGATTAGTAATCATAATTCCGGCAATAGATTCGTCCATACAACTCTTAACAATTTCAGATGTTAAAATACCTTCTTCATTAGATTTTACAACCTTAACTTTAAAACCACACAGTGATGCTGAAGCAGGATTTGTACCATGAGCTGAATCTGGAATTAAAATTGTATCTCTTTTAAAATCACCCCTTGATCGATGGTATTTTTTAAACATTAAAAGTGAAACCAGTTCACCCTGGGCACCGGCTGCAGGTTGTAATGTAACTCCATCCATCCCTGTAATCTCTTTTAAAGCTTCGCCTGTTTGATACAAAACCTCTAAAACACCCTGGGAATAGGAATCATCCTGAAGGGGATGACTATTAATAAAACCATTTAAAGTAGCAATTTTTTCATTTATTTTAGGATTATATTTCATTGTACATGAGCCTAATGGATAAATATCAGTATCTACACCATAGTTCCAAGTTGATAATTTGGTAAAATGTCTAGCTATTACGGGTTCACTAAATCCGGGAATAGATATAGATCCTCTTTGATGCTTTGATTGAGGAAAACTCTCTACAACACTGAGTTCCGGCATTGAATAACCTACTGTGATTCCATTAACCTTTTCCCAAAGCAAAGGTTCATTATAATTCATACACCCTCCCTTACAATTAATAAAAATTCATCCATATCAATTTTTGTTAAAACCTCGGTAACTGTAATTAAATAGTATTCATCAATTTTATATCCGGGAATAATTTTGTATTTTTTAAAAAGGTTCATATCAAATGTTTTAGGAAATTTTACTAGAAATTCATTAAATGTTTCTGATTCATATTTTAAAGAACACCCTAAATTTATTAATCCTTTCTTTAAATATTCAGAATTGCTAAAGTTAATAGATGCTAATCTTTTTAATCCTTCCCCACCTAGTAAAGACATATAAATTGTAGCAGAAACAACACATAACCCCTGGTTGGAACAGATGTTACTTGTTGCTTTTTCACGCCTGATATGTTGCTCTCTTGTTGCTAAAGTTAAAGAGAAACTTCTATTCCCATTTTTATCAATAGTTTGACCAACTAATCTACCGGGAACAGCTCTTAAAAAATCTTTTTTAAACCCAAAGATTCCCAAACAGGGTCCTCCATAATTTTGGGATAATCCAAAACTCTGAGCCTCGCCGCAGGCTAAATCCGCATTGTAAAAACCTGGAGGTTGAAAAAGTCCGAATGACAATATTTCTGTAAACACAGAGATAAAGAGTGTACAATTACTCCCAATAATTGGTTTAACTTTTTCCTGATCCTCAATAACTCCAAAATAATTAGGTGATTGTATAGAAATTGAAGCGAGTTCTGATATATTCTCAATAGAATCAAGGTCTGTTTTACCATCTTTGTTTAGTTCTAAATAGATAATTTCTAAATCTGCACCCTGGGAGTATGTTTTTAAAACATCCAGATAGTGTGGATTAATACCCATAGAGACTGCAACTTTTTTACTTTTATTTACCCTAACAGATAATAAAACACCTTCAACAAAGCTTGTTGCCCCATCGTACATAGATGAGTTTGAGTAATCCATCCCTAAATAAGTTGAAATATAAGTCTGAAATTCAAATTGAGTCTGTAACGTCCCTTGGGATATTTCAGGTTGATATGGTGTATATGATGTTAAAAATTCTGATCTTGAAGTTAAATAGGGTATTATACTTGGTATAAAATGGTTGTATATACCTCCCCCTAAGTAGGATTTTTGCAGACCATCATCTTTACTAATTTTGTTAAAATAAGATTCTAACTCCCATTCGGATATTGGTTTTGGAAGATTTAAACCTTTTTCTAATTGTAATGATTTAGGTATAGAATCGAATAACTCATCAATACTTTTTTTACCTATAATCCCTAACATATATTCAATTTCATTAGAACTATGGGATAGATATCTCATTTTAACCCTCTATTATTTTTTTAGCCTCGTCACTATTTAATAATTTATTAAAATCATCTTCACTATCTGCCTTAATTTTTATAATCCATGAACTATATGGTTCTGAATTAATTAGTTCAGGGGAATCGGTTAACTCGTTATTAACAGCTATAATTTCTCCTGAAAATGGCATATTAATTTCCGAAACAGCCTTGGATGACTCCAGTTCTCCAAAGGAATCCCCGGATTCTAATTTTGTTCCTACACCGGGAAGATCGACATAAACAATATCTCCTAATTGACTCTGGGCAAAATCAGATATACCTACAATATAAACATCTCCATCTTTTTTTACCCATTCGTGGGTTTTTGCATACATTAAATCCTGTGGGAAATTACTCATACATACTCCTTATTCTTTTAAGTGAGTATCTAGCCGTTCTTTCGGGCCTAATACTCTCTACAATTTCAACTTCCAAATCCCTGGATCCATCACTAATTATAACTCTGTCACCTGAGGTCATTTTTCTATTTATAATTATAAAACCTGCAGCCAATCCCTTTATTTTTATATCAGAAGAATTCTTTGACTTAACACTAATTATTTCATTGCCAACTCTTGTTAAGGAAACTTCTGAAACACAGGATAAAACCCGCCCGATTTCTTCTGAATTATAGTAGACAACTCCACTATTTTTTAATTTTCGTACATCGTATCCCAAATAGCTATATGTATAGGATGTATTTGAAATAATGGGAGTATCAACGCAAAAATCCCAGGGGGTATTACAAAACTTCCAATTTCCAAAATCTTGATGGGATAGAGGCAAATTTGCACCTACCCTTAGTGAATCTCTGGAAGCTAATCCGCATGACATTATGTTAAATACTTCTCCTTGGATTAGTAATTCATCCCATAATTTAGTACCTAGATCATTTTTACAATAAATTTCAAAACCCAATTCACCAGTGTATCCAGACCTTGAAATAAGGTAGTCATTATTAGTGAAAGAACCTTTAAACGTGTAATATGGAAAATCTGCAAATAACGCCTTCCCAAATATTTTCTCCATTAAAAAAAGGGATTTGGGACCTTGAACATCAATTTTACATATTGTATTTGTATGGTTAAAAATTGTTACATTACTAAAATTAAAACTCTTTAAGTGATCAATAATAATTTCACCCATACCTGCATTAACAACAATAATAAATTCATTGTGGGAAAATTTATAAATAACAGCATCATCTATAACAAAATAATCCGGAGTTAAAAATAATCCGTAAATCTCCTTTCTTGGAGATAGATTTGTAATATTTCTAGAGAAAGAACTATTTAATAGTCTTTCGGAATTCTCCCCTGTCAAACTTAGAACAGACATATGGCTAGTGTCAAAAATACCAACATTATTTATAACATTAATATGTTCATCCTTTGCGGAATGATACCATAATGGCATATCATAGCCACCAAAAACCGAAAACATAGCTCCTTTATTTAAATGTTTTTCATAAAGAGGTGTTCTATTCATTATTAACCTCTATAGCATTGCAAGGAATCTTTGTATTAAATTCTTTATATACGACAAATGTTTCCACCCCCTGTATCTGCTCAATTTTATTCATCTCATTTAAATAAAAATCGGCCAGGGTTTTTCCTTTTCTAAGTAGAACAGTAGCCATTAAGTCAAATCGTCCGGTTACAACTAAAACATTTAAAACACTAGGTAAATGACTAATCTCTTCTCCCTTACCTACAAGATCCATAGTGGAAAGTTTAATTCCTATTTGAACCATGTTATACCCATCCAATGCCTCAAGATCTACTTGACCTCTGATCTCTAAAATGCCAGAATTAACCATAGAATGAATTCTATTTCTAACAGTCCCTTCTGAAAGGGTTAATGAGTCGGCAATCTTTTGAAAAGATGCTCGCCCATCTCCTAATTTATTTAATATTTTTAAAGCTGTTTCGTCTAATTCCATAATAATTTAATATTCACCTGTTTTGCTGATTTTTGCAAATAAATTTAATATATTTATTAAATTCAGTAAAATCGATATAATAAATTATGGATAATAACATTATAGCTCTAGCTCAGGAATTAATTAAAATTGATAGTGTAAGTTCTACAACCAACAAACTAATTATAGAACTTTTAGCAGAAATATTAGAAAAAAATGGTTTTACAAATGAAATTTTAATTTATTCTAATAATAATGAAAAAAAATTTAATTTAATTGCACATAGAGGGAATTCATCGGGGTTAGCTTTTTTGATGCACTCAGACACAGTTCCACTTGCATCTAACACCCAATTAGAACCATTTATAGAAAATAATAAGCTATTTGGCCGTGGTGCATGCGATATGAAGGGGCCTATTTCTGCTGGTATTAATGCAATTATTGATTCATCCAAAAATAAAAATATAACTGTAATAGTCACCGCAGATGAAGAAACAGGATGTGAAGGTGCAGATTTTATAGTTAAAAATTCCAAGTTATTAAAAAAATATCCTCCTTTATTTGGAATTACAACAGAACCAACAGAATTAAAACCTGTATATGCTCACAAGGGTTTAGTACAAATAACCGTGACTGCTAATGGAATAGCAGCCCACTCAAGTACGGGTTTGGGGGATAGTGCTAATTTTAAAATTACCCCATTTTTATTTTTTATTTCAGGACTCAGAGAAAAATATGAAAATGATAAAAGTTACCAAAACTCACTGTTTACCCCTCCAACAAATACTCTAAATATGACCATAACAGATTTTAATTGTGCTTTAAATGTTACTGCTAGTAAAAGTAGGTGTAAAATCTGTTTTAGAGCTATGCCAAATGCCAAAACAGATGAAATAATTACAGAAATTGAAAATGAAGCAAAAAGATTAAATTTGGATGTTTCCACAATTGTGCTACAAGATCTATATACCGACCCAAAATCAAAAATTGTACAGCTAGCTGAGGATGTAACAGGAAATAAAAGTGAAACTGTGGCCTATTTAACTGATGCATCCCAATTTTCTCCACTTTTTAAATCTATTATTCTGGGCCCAGGATCTATAAAACAAGCCCATACAGAGAACGAATTCATAGATTTACAAGAGTTGTTAAATGGATATAATGTTTATAAAAAAATAATTGAACATTTTTGAGGATATATGGAACTTGATATAATTGTTATTTTAATTTTAACTGTAATTACATTCTTTGCAGGATTTATTGACAGCATTGCCGGCGGTGGTGGTTTAATTATAATTCCATCCTTTTTAATAGCAGGTATACCTCCACAATTTGCACTGGGTACAAATAAATTTCAAGCAACATTAGGAACATCTGTATCAACCATTAATTTTATACATAAAAAGAAAGTTTCGTTAAAAATTGTTTTATCTGGGATATTTTTTGCACTTTCTGGGGCATATATTGGCTCAAGATTAATTTTATCATTTAATTCCGATATTGCAGGAAAAATAATTGTATTCATGCTTCCATTAGGGGTATTAGCAACCCTTATCCCTAGAAAAAAGGTAAAAAGAAGCCAGGAATTTCATAAGTTAGACTATTTTGTTAAGATCCCCCTAATTTGTTTAATTATTGGTTTTTATGATGGTTTTTTTGGCCCAGGAACAGGTTCTTTCCTCACTCTGTTTTTTTATCTTTTTATGAAATTAAATTTAATTGAAGCTACAGCAAATGCAAAGGTTTTTAATTTTGTTTCAAACCTTGGGGCTCTTGTTGCTTTTTTATTTAGTGGAAAAGTCCTCTTTTTATTAGCGCTTCCAATGGCTCTTTCAAATATGGCCGGGAACTATTTTGGTTCACATTTAGCATTAAAAAAAGGAGATAAGGTAATAAAGTTATTTTTAATTATTGTACTGGTTATTCTATTTGTAACATTAATTTGGAAATATTTTTTATCTTAAAGATTCAAGATAAACGGTAACGTACTCGTGAAAAGATGTCTCTTGATAGTTATTAATTACATCTTCTAAAATTTTTATTCCAGTATCCCTATTCTTTTTATAAATCTCATATTCACCTAATGCAGCTAAATAGTATGATCTATCTTCCCTATTTAATTGATCGAACCTAGTTTTAAAAAAATCTAAATCTTCATCCACAATTTTTATATAGGATTTTGGAGAATTCATGGTTACGCCAAGTAAATGTCTTAATCGGTACTTTCTATTTTCAATATTTTCTGGTTCCATCTTAATTGATTCATTCATTAATTCTACTGCTTCGTTAAGAACTTTTAATGATTTATGTATAGATGTACGCCTTAAAGACCTTGCTTTACCTAACATGGCTACTGCTTTTAGCATCATGTTTTCAGAATATATACTCATTAACAATTATATTATATTTTTATTTATGTTATGTTAAGCAGATGAAACAATTTAGTACACTTAACCTATCAAAAACAATGTTGGAAAACATTGAATCTTTGAATTATAAATACACAACGGACATTCAGGAAAAAGCTATCCCTGAAATATTAATGGGTCGTGATATTTTAGCAATGGCTAAAACAGGGAGCGGGAAGACTGCGGCATTTGGAATTGGAATTTTAGAAAATTTGGATGTGTCCTTGTTTAGAGTACAGTCACTAATTTTATGTCCGACTAGAGAATTGGCAGAGCAAGTTACCAATGAGTTGCGAAAAATTGCAAAATTTAAGCATAATATAAAAATTGCTAAATTAATTGGTGGACTCCCTATGTATAAACAGGAGCACTCCTTAAGACATTTAGCCCATATAGTTGTAGGAACACCCGGTAGAGTTCAAAAACTATTAGATAGAGGATCACTAGATTTAAAAGAGCTTAAAAGTTTTGTATTAGATGAAGCAGATAGAATGCTTGATATGGGTTTTATAGATCAAATAGAAGATATTTTTAGATATACACCAAAGGAGACTCAAGTTCTATGCTTTTCAGCCACATTTTCTGAACCTATAAAAAAATTAAGTATGAATTTTCTTAACAAACCTGCAATTATTGAAGTAGAAAAAACCCATGAAACCACTGTGATAGACCAGTTTTTCTATAATGTAGAAAATGATACAAAAGAGAGTAGTATTGTCACACTATTAAACTACTTTAAGCCAAAATCTACAATAATATTCTGTAATACAAAAGATGTCTGCCGTAATGTTCAAAAAATCCTTTTAAAAAACGGTATCCAATCTCTTGCACTTCATGGTGATTTAGAGCAAAAAGAGAGAACTGAAACATTAGTACAGTTTTCTAATGGAAGTTGCAGAGTCTTGGTTGCGACAGATGTTGCTGCTAGAGGTTTAGATATTAAAAATTTGGAGGCAGTAATTAATTTCGACCTACCATTTGAGACAGAAACATATATACATAGAATTGGAAGAACTGGAAGAGCAGGAGAAAAAGGGTTATCACTATCCCTACTTACCCAAAAAGAAGATTTTAGATTAAACCAAATTAATTCATATTTTGGTACAAATATACAAAATAGCAATATACCTGAATTAGTTGATATATCTTCTTATCCACAACCAGATAATATTACGGTTTCTATTAATGGAGGAAGAAGAACAAAGGTTAGTGCTGGTGATATTTTAGGAGTACTAACGAGTAATCCAGGTATTAAAGGAAATTTAATAGGTAAAATTGATAGATTAGACTATATAACTTTTATTGCTGTAAATAGAGAGATAAAAAATGAAGTAGTTAAAACCCTGGAAATGAGTCCTATTAAAGGGAAAATATATAGGGTTATTTCCCATAATATTTAAGAAATACATAGATATTTAAAATATTAACCGAATAGAAATAGAGTGATAATCCTATGCTTGAAACCATTATTAAAATCATGTTTTTTGATAATGGGATGGCTAAAAAAACAAGATTGATAATTGATAGAATAAGAA
>JAFGYD010000226.1 GCA_016936295.1 Spirochaetales bacterium
GGCCTGTAACTCCAATATATTTAATCAAGCCTTTTTTCTTAGCTTCTATTGCAGCCTCTAATACGCCACCTTCATTCATTGCAATTTCCCATTCATTTTCCTCAATTAAACAATGGAATTGCCATAAATCAATATGGTCAGTTTTAAGTTTCTCAAGAGATTGATATAGTTCTTCTAAAGCTTCTTTTTTAGTTCGTTTTTCTGTTTTTGTTGCAAGGAAAAATGAATCTCTATCCCTCTTCATCCAAGGGCCAACTCTCATTTCAGCCTTTCCATAGCTTTGTGCAACATCAATATGGTTAATCTCATATTGTTTGAGTAAATTATATGTTTCTTCAGCTTCTTTCTCACTTACATCCCATAGGGCTGCTGCTCCAAAGATTACACGAGTACTCATATGCTCTGTACGTCCAAATTGCATTTTATCAATCATAATTATACCTCTATGTAAGTATAACATAAGGAAAATTTGAAAAAAAGATAATAATAATCTGTTTTCAAAAATCCTTTTACTAATAAATATTTCAAAAAACTTATTTGGAAAAATAATAATTTATAAAAATCTATATAACTATAACCGAAACACCATCGGGGATTGCAAGAATCGAAGGATTATTATTATTTAAAATCTTTTTTGCAATTAATAAAGCATCTTCTAGTGAAGTTGCCGGAGTCATATGCATATTTTCAATTATTTTAGGATCTACATCAGAAATATAAATCACTGAAGCCTTCATCAAAATTCTTAGAAAAATTTGAGTTTGCCATTGATCAGATTTTGTTTCATTTCTATTTCTTGACAGAAATAAATCCATTGTTTTTTCTATATTAGGTTCATCAGCAAGTTGTCGATAAAATTCTTTTCCACCATGTCCATCATTAGATTTTGCAAGCATAATAATAACACCATTTTGCTTGACAGTAGCTTCTGCAGCAGTCATTCCTTTTACAGCTTGATAAATATTCTGATCTAAAGGATATCCCCCATTTGTAGTTACTACGATATCAGACTCAATAGAATCTGCTCGACAAAGACTATTTAAAAATTCACATCCTTTTTTATGTGCAGATTCAACTTCACCCGAAACACAATATATTACTTCTTTATTATCATTAATAACTACATTAACAATAAAAGCTAATTTTGCCTTTTTTGCTGCCCAAATCATATCTTTATGAATTCTATTATTTTCTAAAACTCCAGTTCTAGAATTCTCATCATCAATGAATTCACTACAATGATTAGCTAAAACTGTTTTACGATTTGCAACACCAGGTAATACACTTTTTCGTCCTCCAGAAAAGCCCGCAAAAAAATGAGGCTCAATAAATCCTTCTGAAACTAATAAATCAGCATCAATAATTAATTTATTTAATATACAGTCTCCACCACTAGGTAAAGTACCAATTTTTATAAAATCAGAATTATCACAATCATGAATTACAATATTTTCATTATTAAATACTTCTAACCCAAACTTATCAATTAATTCTTCTTTTTTAGTTCCTCTATGACAACCTGTTGCAATTAGTATTGTTATATTAGCCTTAAAATTACCTTTTCTAATTTCTCTAAGCATTAAAGGAATGATTATTTTACTTGGAACAGGTCTAGTATGATCACTAGCAATTATAACAATATTTTGCTTACCTTTGGATAAAGAAGAAAGAGAAGGCGAATCAATTGGATTTAGTATTGATTCTTCAACAATTGAAAATTGATCTTTATCACATTTATAATCATGTAATTCTGAATTTAAAACACCATTAAAATTATAATTACTAAAATCAAAACCTATTTTATTTTTACCATACGGAAAATTTACTTTCATTTCGCTACCTTTTAAACTAATTGCCAAGCTTCTAACAATGTTCTTTTCGAATTTGCAATAATTATTTTTGGATCTTCATTATCTAGTGGTTTTACTTCAAAACTAAGAATATTTTTTTTAGTTTTATTTAGATAACCACAATCAAGTAATATTCTTAAAAATTCTGATAATTCTTTTACATCATTTTCACCACTAGGATATCCAAATCTAGGATGATTATCTCCATAAGCTATGTCTGATTTATCCTTTATTGAGGTGTTTCCTATATGAGAATGAATTATACAATCTTTAATAGGCTTTAAATGATTTTCTATAGTTTCATGTATCATTGGAATATGAGATAAATCTACCATTAAACCAAAATTATCACAAAATTCTTTTACTCTTTGATAATATTCAAAAGCCAATTCAGATTTTCCTATCAATGAACATTTATCAATATCATAATCAAAAATCTCTAAACAAATGGGCATAGAACCTTTTTTCTTTGCATAATCACAAATTTCAATTGTAGTTTTACATAAAGCTTCAAAAGCTTGTTTCTTTGAAGATTCTTGCCAATGTCCAGACAAAAATTGAAAATTGACTGCATTTAAAGCATATGCTTCATCAATTGCTCTCTTTAATTCATTAACAGTTTCTTTTCTAAGTTCTTCATTTAAACTATTTGCATTTAATTTGTTTTTAAACAATCTACTATGAGCACTATATGTCAAATCACATTTAGAAAGATGGATAAGATCTTTTGCTATATATGTTAATGTATCAAAAGGATTTTTACCGATTTCAACAACAGAAAAAAAAGGATCTAATAAAATTTCTTTTAAAGAATTAATATAAGAGGATTCACTTTCAATAGAATTTGGGAAAGCCATTGAATGGACAATCCCAATCTTTGCATAATTAAAAATAGAATCATTCATATATTACAACCCCTTAATTAAATTAAGTACTTTTTCTTGGCAAGAAGAGATTGAACCTATAACTTCAATAGAAGTGTAATTTTTCGATAATTGTGCCAAATGGGCCATTGAGGCTTGAGCTAATACAATAACATCAAAATCTTTTATCTCAGAAATAGTTTTTAATAATTTATTATCATGAAATACTATATTACCTTCTTTCATAGCCTCATAAGCTTCTAAATCAAAACTAGATTCAATTATAATATCTTTATTTAACTTTTTAGCTTCTTTTTTTAATTTTTCAACAGTTGGTTTTATTGTACTTTCAGCAGTAGCCAAAACTCTAATTCTATTCCCTTTTGATACTGCTAATCTACCCATTTCATCATCAATGGCAATAATTGGAACATTAAAAAAAGGTCTTAACTCTTCAATTATAGGTGTCAATGTTGAACAAGTTGTAATTATTATGGATGCTTTGGCTAAACAACAATTCTCAATATCATTATATAGTCTTTTTTTATTATCTTTAGAAAAAAATCCAATCTCATTTGGATTGCTTGCTAAAAAATCATCATATATTTCATGAATCAATATTTCTTCTTCACAATTTTCTCTTAATGTTTTAGAAAAAGTGTTTAATATTGGCTTAACCGTATGAATTAATGCAATAGTTTTCATAAATACCTCTAATTTGAGATGATATATATTTGGGGTAACACAGTTACCCCAAATATTACTAGTTATTTATTTTCCAATAGATTTAAGATAATTCATTTGAAATTTTTCGCCATATTCTTTGAATTCATTTTTATCCATATAATCTGGAACTAATTTTTTCACATTGATGTAATCATTTTTCCATTTATCGGATTCAGATACTTTTTTCAAGACATCTGACCAAAATTGAGCTGCTTTTTCACTCATTGCAGCAGGAGCAACGACAGATCTCCAGTTAGGTGATTCAACGTCATTATATCCAAGTTCGGATAAAGTTGGAGCACTATTTAAATTACCAGGAAAACGACTTGTTGATAATGCTAAAACAGGTTTAATTCTACCAGCTTCTACATATTGTGATGCTGCTGCAGGTTTTGAAATTAATAAATCCACATGACCACCAAGCATAGCAGTAATAGCTGCGCCAGAACCATCATGACTTATAAATGATAATTGAGTATTATCAAATCCCAATTCTTCAATTAAAGCATTATAACAAGCAATATCATCACCTTTAGATCCACCTAAAACAATTTGATCGCCCGCTTTAATTCCTTCAATAACTTCTTCAAAAGAATTATATTTTGGATTTTCTCCAACAAATAATAAATGTTTATCTACTGCCATATGTGAAATTGGTTGGAAATCTTCAAATCTTTTATTTGTGTTTTTTACCATTGGCATTAAATCACCACTATTAAAAGTCAATAAAGTATAATCTGCTTTTTCACCTTTTGTATTTGAAACTAAATTTCTTCCAATTTCACCTGCACCATCAGTTTTATACTGAATTACAATATTTTGACCATTAGCTAAGTTTTCTTCATTGATTATATCAATAATTGTTCTTGTAAAAATATCACTACCACCACCTGGTGATGAAGTACAATACCATTCAATAGATTGTTGAGGAACAAAAGGTCCTTCAACATTTTGTTTTTCATTTTCTCCATTAGCAAAAATTGGGGAAACCAATACTGAAGCCATTAACATTGCTAAAATAAGTTTTTTCATCATAAACTCCTTTTATTTCTTATTTTGTTTTTTATTTTTAACTATTTTAAGAGAACCTCTTATAATAGGTGTTGAAATTATTAATATTAGTAGAATTACTAATACAAGTGAAATTGGACTTTTTACAAAGAAATCCAAACTTCCATGACTTATAATAAAGGCCTTACGCATATTTGATTCCAAAAGAGGCGCGAGAACAAAAGACAATAACATTGGGGCTGTAGAATAACCATTTTTTTCAAAAAGAAATCCAAAAACTCCAGAAATCAACATTACAACTACGCCATATAATGAATTTGTTGAACTATAAGAACCAACAATGCAGACCATTGTAATTGCAGGAATCATTAATTTAATTGGAACTGTTAAAATTCTAACTAAGAAAGGAATAATTCCTAATGCAATAAATAAGGTAATTATATTTGCTAAAAATAAAGAAGCAATTAATGACCAACAAAATTCTGGTTGATTAGTAAATAATAAAGGTCCTGGATTTAAACCCCACATCATTAAACCACCTAATAGAACAGCCCCTGTACCGGAACCTGGTATTCCTAATGCTAATAATGGAGCAAACGATCCAGCTGCTGCAGCATTATTTGCTGATTCACATGCTGCTATTCCTTCAATAGCCCCAGTTCCTAATGGTTCTTCACTCTTAAAAGCTTTTTGTGTTGCATATCCTAAGAAAGCTCCTGTAGTAGCACCTGCACCAGGTAATACACCAACAAAAGTCCCTAAGAATCCAGATCTAATTGCAGGAGGTAATAACCTTTTAAGTTCATGAAGAGAAATCATTGACCCTTTAATTGTTAATTTTTCATTAATAATATTATTGCTTTTCTTATCTTTTTCATCGACTAATTTCATTACTTGAGCAAATCCAACAGTACCAATTACAAAAGGAATGAATGGAACACCACCTAATAGATACATTGAACCAAAATCGAATCTTGGAGATCCTGTTAAAGTATCCATACCCATGCTAGCTATTAAAATACCTACTGCAGTAAGAACAACACCTTTTGTTGGATTGCTTCCAACTAACCACCCTATACTGGTCATAGCAACTAGCAATAATGAAGTCATTTCTGCAGGTCCAAATTTTAAACCTAATTCAGCAAGTGCTGGCCCCATAAAAGTTAATATACAAATACCAATCAAACCACCAGTAAAAGATGATATATTTGATGTATATAAAGCTTGTCCAGGTCTTTTTCTTTTTGTAGCCATAGGATAGCCATCAATTGCTGTCATTACAGCAGGACTATCACCAGGTATATTTAATAATATTGCACTAAAAGACCCCCCATACATATTTGAATAATACAACGCACCTAACATAATTATTGCAGTGGTTGGATTAAATTTATATGTTAATGGAAGTAATAAAGCGACACCTGCTAAAGAACCAATACCCGGCATTGCTCCAATCAATAGACCAAGCACTGCTCCTAACATTGTTACTAATACATTTTGAACAGAGAATACTGTTACAAAACCTGTAAATAATAATTCTAAATTTTGCATTATATTCTCCTAAATTAAAATAATAAATTGTAAATTAAGCCTTTTGGAAAGTTAATATTTAACCAAGCTCCAAATGCTCCAACAACAATGACAAACATAATTGTAAAAATTACAATAGTTTCCTTCCAACTACATTTTTCATAGAACCTTACCCAATAAATCAAGAATGCAAATAAGCTAATATACATACCAAAAATAAAATTACCTATGATAATTAGTATTACAGCTAAAACTGGATACCAATTCTCTTTTCTTGAAGAATTTTTCTCATCATTAATTGATTGAAATAAAGCTAATATACTTATTCCAGTTAACAATAATCCAATAATTGTTGGGAAAAACCCTGGCAAAGTTCCAATATTTTCATCCCAAAAACCATATTTAAAAAATCCAATTACTGAAAAAATTATACCTAATATAGTTGTACCTAATGGTAAAATTGTTTTTGTTCCAATTTTTTCCTTGAACATATTTTCCCCTTACTCTTTATTAGCTAAATGAGAAGCCATTTTACTTACCATTTTTACCGCATTTTCAAAAGCACTAGTTTTTACAATTAATTTTCCAGCAATATCATATGCTGTACCATGTGCACATGTTGCAATCGGAGCTGGTAAACCACCAGCAATTGTAATTCCTTGATCAAAACCTTTTAACTTAAGAGCTATTTGTCCTTGATCATGATACATAGTAATAACACCATCAAATTCTCCATTAAATGCTTTAATAAAAGTAATATCAGAAGGATAAGGTCCAGAAACATTAATACTCATGTCTTTTGCTTTTTCAATAGCGGGTTTAATTACAGTTATTTCTTCAATACCACATCTGCCATTTTCTCCACAATGTGGATTTAATGCGCATAAAGCTAAACGAGGGTTAACAATACCACTATTTTTTAACGAAGTATAGCAAAGTCTAATTGCTCGTAGAATACTTTCTTGAGATAAATTATTACTAACTTCTTTAATCGGTATATGACTTGTTGTCCGAGTAGTCCATAAATCACCTAATACATTTATTTCCCCAAAAGGCTCTGTATGATTGAATAAATTTGCTAATAAATGATGCTCACTTTCTACTGTACAACCAGCATCTTTTAAGCTAGCTTTATTTAATGGAGCAAAACAAAATCCTTCAATTTTTTTCTCTTTATACAATTGCGTGGCATATTCTAACATATTAATGCACGCTTTACCTGATTTGATTGACAATTTACCAAAAGGTGCCTCATCAGGAGAAATATCTTTTTGATCTAAAATAGGATAATAACCATCTTTCCATTGTGCTTCTTCAACATTTGAAATACATACTAATTTACTTTGTTCATCCATCAAAGAGAAAGCTCTATCTAAAATTCTTTTATCTCCAATAATTATTGCGTTACAATATTCGCTAAAGTAATCTTTAATTATCAATTTTGCAATTATTTCAGGGCCTACTCCTGCAGCATCCCCCATTAGAATCCCTAAAACAGGTTTATTTTTCACAATAAAACTCCTTATATTTTCATACAAAATAAACAATGCAATTAACATGCCAAAATTTTGTATTTTCAAAATAAATACTTTAATTTATTATCTTATAAGAAAATATAATTTATTTATTAAATTTATAGGATATGACTAACTATTACCATCAATAAAAAAAGTGTTTCATTCGTTTCAACAAAACACTTATGAAACACAATACATAATTATTAATTTTCAAATTCAGAGATTTTACGCCATAATGTTGACCGGCTCATACCTACTTGTTTTGCAAAATCACTCTTACTTAGATTACTATTTATATATTCTTGGTATAGTTCTTGATTTGTTAATGATTTATGATGGCTAAAGTTTTCAGTTTCAATTAAAAAGAAGGGTTCAATTATTTCAAACAATTCAATTTGTTTTTTTGTAATAACATCAGAATTATTTAATATAGCTAATCTTTCAGCACTATTTTTTAACTCCCTTACATTTCCTGGCCATTGATATGATTCAAGTAAAGCAATAGCATCATCACTAATTTTTGAAACTTTCTTATTATATTTTTTACATGAAAATTCATACATATTATTAAAAATAAGATTAATATCACCAACTCGATTTTTCAATGGAATAGTTTTTATACTAAAAAGACCCAATCGATAAAATAAATCTAAACGAAAAGAACCACTTTTTACTTTTTCATATATTGATAAATTGGTAGCACTTATTACACGAACATCAACAGGGATTACTTCATCACCACCTATTCGCCGAATTTCTTTTTCTTGAAGTACTCTTAATAATTTAGCTTGCAAGGTAATAGGAAGTTCTCCAATTTCATCAAGAAAAATCGAACCACCATGAGCCAATTCAAACAAACCAATCTTACCTTCTTTTTTTGCTCCAGTAAAAGAACCTCTTTCATAACCAAACAATTCACTATCTAATAATTGAGCTGTTAAAGTTGCGCAGTTAACAGCAACAAAAGGTTTATATTTTCTAGGTGATGCATTATGAATAGATTGAGCAATTAACTCTTTCCCTGTTCCTGTTTCACCTAATAAAATAATTGAGCCATCAACTAAACTATATCTTTTTGCTTTTTGTAGAGTTAGGAGCATTTTCTCATCAGTTGTGAGAAACTCATTAAATGTATACTTAGCTATTAAGCCTTTCCTAGTTAATTCTTTTCTTACTTTACTCTCTTCATTTAATATATCTTCAACTTTGTGAAAACGAACAATATAGCCCATTTTATTATCACTTTTTTCCATGGGATTTACTGTAATAAAAAATAATTGTTTATTATATTCTCTGACAAATTCACTTGTAATTCCAGTTGAAATCGCGTTGAATATTTCTTTAATATTACAGATATTTTCAAATAATAAATTTTCTAATTTAGTTTGAAAAAATTCATCTGCTTTCTCATTTGATACAATTACTTCACCTTTTGAATTTAAAGCAACAATAATATCTTTATTATTACTTAATAAACTAGATAACAATCCAACTCTTATTTTAGCTTGCTCTAATGATTTTGCAGCAGCTAAAGCATCCCTAATTACTCTATTAATTGCATCTTCACCTGATGAGATATGAACATATGGATAACCCATATCTTCACATATTCTACACATCGTTAAGCCACCAACGAAAATATCACAACCAATTTTAATTAAAGAATCAATTCCAGTTCTTACTTCTTCTTGAGTATTTGCAACATACATTTCAACATCTCGATTAACCATTTTGCTAATATGTTTTGGATTGCAAATTGTTTTTGAACCAGCCAATAAACCTATTTTTTTACTATTTAACTTTTTACACGCAGAATATAAAGCTTCAGTAAAATCATTTGGACTCATAGGTATTTGAATTACTAAACTATTTGGATGATACTTTGCAACAGCTATAGCTGTAATCCCTCTACTCACAATTACATCAGCATTAATTGATAGCAAAGTATCTGTATCTGTACCATAAATATGTTTAAAAGTTATGGAAATATTATTATCAATATTAATTTTATTAACTTCACTATAAAAGAGTGGGAATAGCTCATCATATGGAACTATAAATAATACATTTGTCATAATTCTTATTATACTTATTTTTGTTCTTAACTCAACTAAAAAGCACTCATTTCTTTATCTTTATATAAGGCATTTCATATTAGATTATTTACACCTTAATATAAATAGATTATATTTCAAATATGAAAATTCAATACATTATACTCATTATATTAATTATTATTTCAATGTTAAATTTCTATTATTTTACATATGGTAGAAAAATAAAAAATAACAATAATAAGCATTTCGAAAAACTAAAAGCTCTTTTAGAAAATAAAGAGAAATTGTATATAAAAGAAAATAATATAAAACCAATATATAAAAATTTAATAGTCGTAGATAACAATAGTGGCTTTATAATATTAGTTGATGAAGAAAAATCAAAAATTATTTTTATTGAAGAAGATAACATAACTTCAATAAATATTAAATCAATTGAAAATATCGAAAATAAAATAATTAAAAATGGAAAATTTTTAATAGAAGCAAAACTTATAATTAATACGTCAAATAATATTTTTACTTATTACTTTGGTACTAAAAAAAGAAAATTAAAATCCGTTTTATCAAATTTCATTATTGATAATTGTAATTCAACATATTCAGAAATAGAACAATTGTTAGAAAAATAAAGTTGAAATAAATAAGTCTATGTATGGATAAATCAATATACAAGATATCAATCTAGCAATTTGGAAGATAGCAATATATGGACTATTACAATTAAAAGATGCTGCAATTAAAGCAATATCACTTGCACCTGCAGGAATACAAGAAAATAACATAATATCTTTATCAATTTTTGTAATTTTTGAAATTAATAAAGCTAGTAATATATGAAAAACTAAATATCCCAACAACATTAAAACTACCGGAATAAAAATATTATGTAAGTATTTAACAGTATCTAAGCTAACCTTAGAACCAACAAAAACACCAGTTGATATTTGTGCCATTTTTTTAAAATCTAAACTAACAGTAGCTTTATCAGTAAATAAATTAAATATTGATACAAAAATTAAAGAAAAAACCATTTGAGAGGCTGGTACAAATGAGAACAAATATCCAAACAGTCCACCAATACAACCAATAATTAACGTAATAATCAAATTCTTTTCTTTTTTTTCTTCAATGTTAGTTTTTACTTCAACCCTACAATTATTATCTTTTTGTATAATCCAATTTATTACAATTGGGAATATAATAAGAGATACTACAGATCTAAATAACTGCATAACAGCAACTATTGAAATATTTGCATCCATTGCTTGAGCTACAAGTACAGTTTCTGTCACCCCACCTGGAATTGTTGACAACAGGAGAGTTAAATAATCTATTTTTGTTAATAAATGAATTAAGCTCCCCATAAAAATATTGACAATTGACATTCCAATAATCATAAATACAGATGGATATACAATATATTTCAAATTCTTTAATTCTTTTGAATTAATTGTTGATCCAATAAAAGAACCACTTACAACTTGCAAAAAAAATTTATTAAAACCTGGGGAATAAGCTTTATTAGTAAAAATATTAAATATAGCAACACCTAAAATCCCACCTACTAATAAATAGGCAGGGATTTTAAGTTTTTTTGCTATCAAAGCAGAAAGCACTGATATTAAAATGCTGATTAAGAAATAAATCATTATTTTTGGTAATATTGACCAAAATTTGCTTTTATAAAATCAATAGATTTTTTTGCAGCAATTTCTGGGGTTGGATAAGGAAGAATCTCAACAGTTGTCCAACCTTTATATCTAATTTCATTTAAAGAAGTAAAAATTTCATTCCAATCTAAATGCCCTTCTCCCAAAGCAATACGGTTTGAAGAAGCAAAATGTATGTATTCAATATAGTTCGCATGTTTAATTAAAGCTTCACCTATTTTAGAATCTTCAATATTCATATGAAAAACATCCGGCATCATTTTAAAGTTTGGTTTATTTACTAACTCTATAATCTCAGCACATTGATCTAAATTATTAACAAAATCAATTTCATATCGATTTACTGGCTCTAATATCAAATCAACACCTCTTTTTCCTGCATAATCAGATAATTCACCAGCCATATCTAAAAACAATTGTTTAGCATCATTTGGGTCTTTATTATCAATACTACCTCTAGTTCTTCCTATATTAACTAATTGACCAAAATCACTTGCTAAATCAATAAATTGACAAAATGTGTCTTTAAGCTCTAATCGTTTATATTTATCTGATTCAGTAAAACAAAGTTTTCTTGCTGCCCAAACTTGTCCACTAGATATTGCAGAAACTTCCATATTATTATTAGAAAGCATCCTTTTTAAATCATTCTTATTTATTTCTTTTGGGTTTTTTAAAGCTAACTCCACACCATCATATCCAAGATTAGCTGCTTTTTTTATTGATTCTTCAATCCCTCGAAAAACAACAAAAGCATCACTACTAGCATTCTCTGCTGCAATTGCAACGGATAATTTCATATTTCCTCCAAAACCTCTCCTAAAATTAATTTGAGAGAGTATAAATATTACATTTCAATAACTAAATCTAAATCGCCTATTGAAGCACCTCTTAATACAGGTTCCATAAATTTATCAACATCTTCTACTGTCATTGGTACAGGCATATTTTGTAATTTCATTTTTAATTGAGGATCTTTAGCTGCATTTAAAGCTCTTTGAATATGTTTTTCACCAAAGCCTTCTAACTCATTTAATGAAGTTGGGGCATTGATACTCTTTCCATATTCAATCATTGCTTTAGCTACACCTATAGACAATGCTCTATCATTTAATTCTACAATTGAAGAATCAGCATATCCATATTTTGCAAATACTTCACCTACAGCTTTTAATTGTTTTTGAATAGCTTTAGAATATAAAACTGCATAAAAAGGATTCATAATACCACAGGCCGTGCCATGCCCTACAACATCAACTAATGAAAAGCTAGTCAAGTGAGCACCACTTGTTCCACCAATCATTATTGCATAGCCCCCTAAATCTGTTGCTAAACCAATTGCTTCTCTAGCTTCTAAATCTTTAGGATTTTCAACTAATTTTTTTGCATTTTCACAACATAAACTAATTGCAGTTATCGCAAGATCTTTTGCTAGTTCATATTTTTCACCTTTTTGACCACAGAAAACCTCAAAAGTATGGGCTATAGCATCAAGAGCCCCATCAATTGTAACTTTTACTGGCATTGTTGCAGTAATATCATAATCGAATATACTAGTTGCAGGTATTATTGCTTCATCAACAATTAATTTCTTTTGACCAACAACAGGATCAGTAATATTTGAATATTTTGTCAAATGTGCTCCTGATGAAGCTGAAGTTTCTACAGCTATTACAGGGATTAGTTTTTTTCCTGTTCTTTCTAATTCTGTTGATACAACATTTGTCCCAAAATAATGATCTACTTCAGGAGTGACTTCTTTACCCAAGGAAGCTAGTGCACTTGCACACTTACATGCATCGATTGTAGAACCACCTCCAATTGCAACAATGCTATCTGGTTTATATTGTAAAATATATGTTACTAATCTATAAACATCTTCTCTAGGTGCATTTGGTTTTGCATCAGGAGCTACAGTATCTCCAGCAATTTTAACACCAGCTTCTCTTAAATAAGAAACGACTTCATCTGCAACTGATTTCATATATGTTAGATTACTTATAACCAAAGTTGTTTCACCATATTTTCTAGCGACCATCCCAACTTGATTTAATACACCTCTTCCGAATACGTAATTATCACCTTTCCATTCTCTTAATAAATTATAAGCTTTTTCTTTAATATCCATTTTTATCTCCTAATTTAAAATCTTTAATGCTTGATTAACAATGTTCTCTTTGCTAATCCCATAAAAAGAAAGCAATTCTTTATAATCACCTGTTTGAGTAAATGTATCTTCAACACCAATGGCTTTAAATTTACAACAAACATTATTCTTAACAATTGATTCGCTTACAGCACTAGAAAATCCACCAATTATATTATGTTCTTCAATTGTAATTACCTTTTTAGTTTTTCTTATACTCTTCAAAATAGTCTCTTCATCTAAAGGTTTAACAAAAGGTGAATTGATTAACTCAACGCTATAACCTTTTTCTTCTAGTTCTTTACTAGCTTCAAGAGCAAATGATGCGGTAATACCATTAGATATAATTGTTATATCATTCCCATCAATCATTTTAATTGCTTTTTCTTTAATAAATTCTTCAGACTTTTCTATTTCTGGCATTGGATTCCTATTTAATCTTATATAAACAGGAGACTCTTGTTTAAGGGCATACTCAAGAGCTTGTTCTGCTTGATTGCTATCTGAAGGAACAATAACTTTTAAATTTGGAATAGCTCTCATTATGGCAATATCTGCAATAGATTGATGAGACGCACCATCATAAGAATCAGATAAGCCACCATAAGCCCCTGCAATTATTACAGGTAAATTATTATAAGCTATTGCGTTCCTAATTTGATCTGTTCCTTTTAGTGCTAAAAATATTGCAAATGCATTAACAACTGGTCTAAATCCTGCAGAAGCGAGTCCAGCTGCTGTTCCTACCATATTTGCTTCTGCTACACCACAATTAAAAAATCTCGAAGGAAATTCTTTTTGAAAAAGAATACTTTTTGTTGAACCTGAAACATCAGCGTCTAAAACAACTAGCTCTGGATGAGTTTTGCCCTTTTCCACTAAAGCGTTTCCCCAAGCATCTCTCATTGCTATTTCCATAATCTAACTCCTTTTTCTTGTATGTCTTTTTGTAATTCAATTAACCCTTTTTCATATGATTCATCATCAATTACTTTTCCATGCCAAGTATTTTTTCCTTCAGTAAAAGAAACACCTTTACCTTTTATAGTGTCATAAATTACTGCTTTAGGCCAAATATCATCACTATCTATCCAATCAAATGAAGAAAGAATATCACTAGTTTTATTCCCGTCATATTTTTCATTATTAACATGCCAGCCAAAAGCTGTTAACTTATCTTTTAAATTATCTAATGGCATAATTTCTTCCATGGTTCCATCAAGTTGAACTTTATTATAATCAATCATTAATACCAAATTTTTGACTTTATACTTAGATGCCATCATAAGGGCTTCCCATGATTGACCTTCATTTAAACAACCTTCACCAGTCATAACATATGTACAATAACTATCATCTGAAAGTTTAGAAGCTAAAGCCATACCCAATCCAATTGAAAGACCATGACCTAAGGCCCCTGTAGACATATCCACACCAAGAATTTTAGTCATGCATGGATGCCCTTGAAGATAAGATCCAAATTGTCTAAAGGTTTTCACATCTTCAACAGGAAAATAACCCCTATTTGCTAATACTGTATATAAATTAATAGAAGCATGACCCTTTGATAAAATAAATCTATCTCTTTTTTTATCCTTTGGATTTTTAGGTTCAATATTTAATCTATTAAAGTATAAAGAGGTAATTAATTCAGTGCTCGAAGCAGATCCACCCCAATGTCCTGTTCCTCTTTGATGTAAAACATCCCACATATTTTTTCTAAAAAAAGCTGACAATAATGATAATTCATCACTATTCATTTTTTTATTTGGATTTTCTAATAAAGTTTTCACTTTTGCATCCATAGATATCTCCTTTAAAATTGTATTCGATATACAATATACATAACACAGTATACAATCAATGTCAACTTTTTATAATTGAATTAAAAAAATATTTTTGTATTTAAAATATAAAACCTTACA
>JAFGYD010000227.1 GCA_016936295.1 Spirochaetales bacterium
GATGATTTGTTAGATAATAAGTTTCATAAGAGAGTCTCTGGTAAAATGTTATCTGAAAAATTGAAATTTAAATTTGATAAACCCATTGTAATTGTAAGAATACTTGATTCAAAATCTGAAAATTTAAAATTAATAAAACCTTATTGTGAAATGTATACCGATATTATAAATTGTTATACTTGTCCAGAAATTGAATACCTTTTGATATTATATCATGATGATTTAAAAAAATATAATAAAGAAGGTTTAAAGCCAAGTGAGTTTTGTAAAAAATATTATGATTATTCAAAGAATAAAGATAAGGCTTATTTTAAAAGTAATTATACAGTTGATGAAATTATTTTAATGTTAAGAAAATATCATTATCAAAAAAAGAAGCATAAACTTTCAATTTATTCATTAGTTAAAGATAAAAGGTCCTGTTAATAATATTTTTTGGTTAAAGTTTTTAATATTATTTAACAATACTATAAATATATTACGATAAAAATACATAAAATAAAATTTATTATTGATTATTAATAATTTAAATGATAGTTTATTAATATCAACCAACAATACATATTTTCATTTTCAAAAACTTTAAAAATAGTTTTTACTTTTTTATTAAAAATAAATTAATTTTAGGAAGTAGAAAATGAATAAAGCTCAGATAATTTTAAAATCTAGAAGTATTTTTACTGCATTAGAATGTATGCCTTTAGAGGGATATGTTGCAATCAAAGATAATAAAATACTAAAAGTTTCAAATGGAGAAATAGATTCTCGCTTAGTAGATAATAGTACACTAATTTATGATATGGGGAATAAAACTATATCTCCAGGATTTAGTGATGCGCATGTATTTTTTTCAGGTTGGATGCTTAGATATATTGGTCTAGATTTATCAAACATCAAAAATACAAAACAAATAATAGAAGAAATTATTTCATATAGTAAGAGTGTAAAGGAAAATAAACCAATATGGGCTCATGGTTATTCCATAGATTTAGATAAATCAGAAATGGATGCTTTAAATAAATTATATAAATCAAGACCAATAGTAATTTTTTCACATGATGGGGAATCTTTTTGGTTAAATAAAGCGGCAATAAATCATTATGGATTTGACTTTTGTGCTAATTGTAATGAGGTATTGTGGAAGTTAATTGAAGAAGTTTTAGATGATCATAACTTTTCTAAACATTTATATAAAGAATATGTAAAAATGTTAAATAGTCATGGTGTCACTATGGTTAAAGAAATAGGCTATGATACCTTTAGTTCTTTTACTCAAGTACTCGAAGAATTAGAAAATAATAATGATTTAAATTTAAGAGTTAATTTTATGAGCCAACCAGTGAAAGAAGGGGCAAATTTTGATTATGGAAAGAAAATGAGGGATAAATTTAAAGGCGATTATGTTCGTTTCTCAGGTTTTAACCGTATGAGTGATGGTTCAATTAGTCAGATGGATGGTTATATAAAAGAACCATATAACAATACAGATATTAATTGCAATTTGGATATAGATTGGGAAACAATTGAATCTGAAGTAATTGAAGCAGATGAAAATAATTTTAGATTTTCTTTAAATGCTCAAGGTAATGCTGCAGTAGAAAAAGTTATAAAAATTTATTCAAAATGCAAAAAAGATATTAATAATAAATTGATTAACAGACATGCAATAACTGAAGCTGAATATGCAGATTTCGAAGATATAGTTCAAATGGGAAAGTTTGGAATTATATGTGAGTTTTATCCACAAATTCAATCAATATCAGATTATGAAAGTAAAGTTAATATGATACAAGATAAAATAGGCTTAGAGCGGGGGAAGAACTATTGGAATAGAAGAAAAATGGTAGAGTTAGGTGTTCCTCTTTGTTGTGGAACAGATTTACCTCTTGTAATTGATGATATCCCAAATTCAATTTTTCATACCTGTACCAATAAGTTTGCTGTAGGGGGAAAAGTTTTTAATGAAGATAATACCTTAAAGAAAAGTCAAGTATTAAAAGCTTGGACTATAGGGGGAGCTTATGATATGTATAGAGAGTGTGAACTAGGTACATTAGAAGCTGGAAAACTTGCAGATATAAGTGTGTTTGACAAAGATATATTTAATACTGAAATAGATGATATGAATAATGTAAAAATTTGTTTTACAATGGTTAATGGTAAAATTGTTTATAATAATTTATAAATTTAATATAAAATAAAAGATTGCTCTAATTACTGAGCAATCTTTTATTAAGAAATTTCAAATCCATAAATTGCCTTATCACTTCTAAGATAAGATTTAGTGAATTCTACTATATTACCATTTTTATCTTTACCAATATATTCTAAAACATATAAGAAACTTTCTTCTTTAATTGACATTATTTTATCAATTGGATGGCTTATCTTTTGTACAATCATCGACTGAGTAAACGATACAGGAAAGTGTTTTTTGCTTTTCATGTAGTCATAAAGTGAAGCTTTTTCGAAATCATGTTCATCAATATCAGTAAAATATTTTTTGGGAATGCTACAATACTCGAGTGCAACGCTTTCTCCATCAATGCTTCTTAATCTATTTAAAATATAAATCTCTTCATCTTTTTTTAATTGGAGTTTTCTCTCTAAGTATCTTGAATTATTAATTACACCTTTTTCTAAAACAGTATTTTCTAATTGCCTACCTGTTGAATTTATAAAAGCTCCAAGGCCGATACTTTTTCCTTTAGAATGGTCATTTAGATATAATATTTTTTTTGAATCTGGTTTGCTAACAAAGGTCCCTTTGTTTTGTATCTTATATAAAATACCTTCTTCAACAATTGTTTCAATTGCTTTTTTAACAGTCATTCGGTTAATCTTATAGATTTTGGACATTTCTCTTTCACTAGGGAGTTTTTCACCTGGTAGATATTCTCCATCATTAATTCTTTTTAATATTAGTTCTCTTAATTGAATATATAATGGTTGTTGATAATTCATATATTTCTCCTA
>JAFGYD010000228.1 GCA_016936295.1 Spirochaetales bacterium
AATCATTACTCCCCCTTTTCTTATATTTAATATTTTCTTAATAAAAAAATAATATATAAAAATTGAAAAGACAATTTATTTTCAAAAAATGTTTAAGATTATTGCCCTCTAACTTTTTTTTAGCTATATTATATTTAAGTTTTTACTTTCATTTAGGAGGCATATGTGAAAATTAAACCTTTAGCAGACAGAGTTCTTATTAAAATAGAAGAGGCTGAAACAAAAACAGCATCTGGACTATTTATTCCTCAGACAGCCCAGGAAAAAACTCAACAGGGTATTGTAATAACAATAGGCGATGATACAGAAGCTATTACTGTTAAAGAGGGTGATAAAGTAATGTATGATAAGTACGCTGGAACACCTGTTAAAATTGCTGGAGTAGAACACTTAATAGTTCAAATGCAAGATATTATTGCAATTATTGAATAATTAGTCTGTTAATTTAATATTAAAACCATTCATTTTAGATAATTTCTAATGAATGGTTTTTTTTTTGCAAAAAAAAACTGCCCATTGGACAGTTTTTCAAATAAGTATAAATTATTGAGCTTTTTTTCTAATTAACTCTTTAACTTTAGCTTTTTTACCAACTCTTTCTCGAATATAGTAAAGTTTTGCTCTTCTTACTTTTCCAAGTCTTGATACTTCAATTTTCTCAATTCTATCAGAATGTAAAGGGAAAATTCTTTCTACACCAACAGCGTTGAAAGATATTTTTCTTACAGTAAATGTTCTACTTATTCCAGAATTGTTTTTTGCAATTACAAGACCCTCATAAACCTGAACTCTCTCTGTAGCACCCTCAACAATTTTGTAGTATACTTTTACTGTATCACCAATGTTGAAGTTTTCAGGATTATCTTTTAACTGTTTAGCTTCTACTGCTTTAATGATATCCATTATTTTAATCCTTCGACCCTAATCCTCTAAAAGATCCGGTCTGTTATTTAAGGTTTTTTCGTAACGCTTTTTATCTCGCCACTCTTCTATAGCCTTATGATTTCCAGAAAGTAAAACATCCGGGACACTAAGACCTCTAAACTCTGCAGGTCTGGTATAATGAGGATACTCAAGATATTTACCTTGAAAACTCTCTTCTTCCAAAGACTCTTTGGTTATTACACCATCGCAAAGCCTATATATACTGTCAATAATTACTAAAGATGATATCTCTCCAGAGGAAATAACATAGTCCCCTATTGAAACCTCATGATCAACGTATTCATCAATAATTCTTTGATCAATACCCTCATACCTACCACATATAAGTACAATTTCACTCTCTTTAGCAAAATCTTCAGCTAATTTTTGGGTGTATTTAACTCCAGATGGAGTTGGAAATACAACCTTCTTATTTTTTGCATTGATGGAATCTAAAGCTTCAGCCAAAGGCTCTGCCATTAAAACCATACCTGCTCCACCACCAAAAGGGTAGTCATCGCATTTATTATGCTTATTAAAAGCATAATCGCGTATATTTATTATCTTATATTCTACTAGTCCTTTTTCTACAGCCTTAGCCATAATAGAACTATTAAAAAAACCTTCAATAATTTCAGGAAAAAGAGTAAGTATTTTAAATTTCATTACTCTAATATCCAGTCAACCTTCAATTCAATCTGTTTTTTGGTAATATCTACTTTACCAACAAATTCATCTCTAAAAGGGACAAGAACTACATTCCCATCAATCTCTTTGGTAACCTCTAAAAGATCGTTTAAACCACCATCTAATACTGAAATTACTGTAGCAAGACTTTTTTCTTCAAATATAAGATTACAGCCAACTAAATCGGTGTGGTAATATTCACCTTCATAACAAGGAACCTTAAACTCCTCATCTACCAGTATATCATAACCAGCATAAAGTTTCCCATCTTCTGGTGTATCAATGCCTTTCAGTTTTAATAGTGTTGCAGAGCCACTGCCTTTAACACTCTCTACCTCATAGGTTTTAGATCTATTCCCTTTCTTTAAAACAACTGTTTTAAAGTTCTGAAAATGATCATATTCCCCTGAAGAACTAACAACTTTAAGATCGCCCTTTACACCATGGGATGTTCTAATTTTACCTACAACAATCTGACCCATATTAATCCAATATTTCTAGAACAGTACGTCTACTTGCACTGCTACTAGTAGCATTTAAAATAGTTCGAATTGATCTTGCTATTCTACCATGCTTTCCAATTACCTTACCAATATCCCCTTCAGCTACTTTTAATTCAAGAATAGTAGATTTATCACCTTCTATCTCGCTTAATTCAACGCTTTCCGGGTAGTCAACAAGGGATTTTACTATGTATTCAACAAGATCTTTTTCCATTCTATCCTACTATTTGCTAGCTTTCGCTCTATTTAAAAGTTTTTTAACAGTATCTGTTGGTTGTGCACCATTTTTTATCCATGCATCAACTCTTTCGAGATCAACTTTTACTTGTTTATCTTGAGCTTCTACTGGGTGATAAAAACCAACCTCTTCTATTGCTTTTCCATCTCTAGGTGTTCGAGAATCCATAACAACAATTCTATAATAAGGTCTTCTTTTAGCACCTAATCTCTTTAATCGAATTTTTACCATTAACAATTACTCCTGTTACATCATTCCACCAAACTGCTGCATAAGCTGAGCTTGGTATTTTTTATTTTTTGTAACTTTCTTCATCATAAGTCTCATATTATCAAACTTTTTCAAAAGTCTTGTTACATCGGCAACGCTAGTTCCGCTACCTTTTGCAATTCTCTTCTTTCTAGGAGGACCGATAATTCGATGATTTCTCCGTTCAGAAATTGTCATTGAAAGAATTATGGCTTCTTCTCTCTTCATGCCTGTTTCATCTATATCACCTTCGTTGATCTTCCCTGCCATACCAGGAATCATTCCAACAAGTGATTGTACAGAACCCATTTTTTTAAGCTTCCTAAACTGCTCAAGATAATCCTCTAGAGTGAATGTTGCACTCATCATCTTTTTTTGCATTTGCTCAGCTTCGTCTTGAGTAACTGTTTCTTGAACCTTTTCAACCAAGGAGACAACATCTCCCATTCCTAGGATACGAGAGGCAACCCGTTCCGGATAAAAAGGTTCTATATCTTCAACTTTTTCTCCAATACCTATAAATTTAATAGGTTTCCCTGTGCTGCTTTTGAGGGAAAGAGCAGCACCGCCGCGGGTATCGGAGTCAAATTTTGTTAACATTATACCTGAAATACCAACTTGCTCATCAAAGCTTTTTGCTATTTCTACGGCATTCTGACCTGTCATTGCATCGGCAACAAACATAGTCTCATCTGGATTTACGGCTTTTTTAACAGCAATGATTTCATCCATCATATCCTGATCAAGTTGCAACCGCCCAGCAGTATCAATGATTATAGTATTAAATTGATTCTTTTTTCCATACTTTAGAGCATTATTTACAATATTTACTGCATCTTTATTATCTTCAAAGTAAACTTCGACATCAATTTGTCTACCTAATACCTTTAATTGTTCAATTGCAGCGGGTCTTACAAGGTCAGCTGCTACTAATAAAGGTTTTCTACCATCTTTTTTTAATTTATATGCAAGTTTAGCAGATGCAGTTGTTTTACCTGCTCCTTGTAAACCAAGCATTAAAATTGTAGTAGTTGTGTTTGGGCTATTTAAATTTAAAGCCTGATTATCATCTCCTAGAAGTGCTACAATTTTATCATGTACAATTTTAACAAACTGTTGACCAGGATCTACAGCTTTTAAAACCTTCTCACCCTTAGCTTCCTCAATTGTACTATTAACAAAACGTCTAACAACACGTAAATTAACATCAGCTTCCAGTAGTGCTATTTTAATTTCAGCTACAGCATCTTCAATATTTTTTTCAGTTATCTTTCCTTTCCCTGATAATTGTTTTGTAATATCTGTAAATTTCTGCGCTATACTCTCTAACACTATAAATGCCCCTCTAATAAGTACTACTTTTTATAATAATTTGATACGAATGTCAACATTCGTTGATAATTAACGTACTTTTAAAAAGTTCTTGATTATGTAATTCATTCGATCTCTGGAATCTTCGTAATAAATACTTAATGGGTAATTATCGTAAACATATTCGTAATACTCTTTTGCTTTCTTTATCAGACCCTCATCAAAATATATTTCTGCTAATTTAAAATATATTTCATCGGGATTTTTGGAAGTTTTAATATTTTTCATTTCATTTTCAAGCCGGTCTTTAGTAGATAATTCAGTTTTAATGTTTTCTGGAGTTATAACTGTTTTCTCACTCTCTTTAGCTATGACTTGTTTATTCTCAATAATTGCTACAACATCTACTAAAATTTGGGTTTTAACAATTTCATTTTCAAGATATTTTACAAATTCAAGTTTGTATGAACCTGTTTTTTCTGCTATAAATTCAAATAAAACTTTTGTACTCGTATAGAATTTGTTTTCAAATTTTATACCCGGAACCTGTGTTTCGTATAGCCACCCTGTTTGGTCCATCTCTATGGAGAAGCTCTTCCCCTTCAAGACTTGCATATCATCTAGATATATTGTTTCTATTTGAGGTTTAGATTCTGTAATGGAATCAGTTATAGGAGTTGTTTTAGCTACTGGAGTTGTTTTAGCTACTGGAGTTGTTTTAGCTACTGGAGTTGTTTTAGCTACTGGAGTTGTTTTA
>JAFGYD010000229.1 GCA_016936295.1 Spirochaetales bacterium
CATATTTCCCCTGTTTGTCGTAGATATTCCCAAGATTTAGCATAGGCTTGTAATATGTAGGATCAATTTTTAATGAATTTAAATAATATGAAATGGCTTTATCTTCCTTATTTAATTCCTCTGAAATTAACCCAATAGTATATAGATAAGTTGAAGAAGCAGGTTTTAATTTAATAGCAAATGAGATATCTGTTAAAGCCTGATCATACTCTTCAAGTTTAATTCTGGCCATACTTAAGTTATAGTAAACTTCACTTATAGATTGATCAATTCTAATAATACTCTCGTATATATCAACAGCCTTTAAATACTCTTCCAAGTTATAATAGGCAAGGGCAACACCCATTTTATATTTTACGCTACTATCATTTATCTCTTTAGCTTTTAAAAATAGAACCAATGCTTTATCAAACTCTTCGACATCGGTGTAGTATCGGCCTAATTCATAATATGAAGCTGCATGGTCAGGTCTTAAAGAGAGGCTGGTTTTAAGCATATTCTCTCTCTTACTATTATTACCTTTTTTTTCATAAGTCAGTGCTAATGGATAATATATTCCTGGGAATTTAGAGTCCTTAGTAATTGCTTTATTAAAATATACAAGAGCTTCATCGAATCGATCTAGTTTATAAGCTGCAATTCCAGCTCTTACTAAAAAGTCTGCATTTTCTTCTATTTTTAATAGTGCATTAAGAGTCTCCAACTCTTTTTTAAATTCGTTTTTTCTACTATACAAATCTGCTAATTCATTTAAGTATTCTGTATTTTTAGGTTCTTCTTGTAAGACATTAAGTATTCGATTTATGGCCTTTGGAATGTCTGTATCAGATTCTTTGGCATTAAGTATAGATATATCTGCAAGACCTTTTAATGCTTCCACATTATCAGGATTTAAAAGCAAGGCTTTGTTAAAAAGGGTTTCAGCATTAAACACATTGGATTTCATACTCTCTTCAGCCTGTTTTACAAGTTCTGCAGCTTCCTTTTCCTTTGCTAATCGTTCAGCCTTTTGTTTTTCATTTTCAAGTGATTTTTCCTTATCTGTAATCTCTTTTTTTAACTTTATGGCCTGATTATTATTGGGATCTAATTTTAAAACTTCTTTTCGGAATGTCTCTGCCTCTTTTAATTGATTATTTTTAATAGCATCTACAGCTTCTTTTAAAAGTTCATCAACTCTATTTTTCAGATCTTCTTCCTCTTTATCTTTTTGTGTCTCTAATAACGAGTTTAGTATTCGTTCTTCCTGTGCCTTCTGCTCTTTAGCAACATTAGCCTCTTTTTTTATTTTTTCTGCTTCTTCAAAAATTTCTTTAGCCTCTTCAATTTTATTAATCATGTCGGAAACTTCAATACTCTCACCATTAGTGGCAAGTAGGGTTTCTAAAATGGCTAATGCCTTTACATACTCTTTATTTTCAAAATAGCTAGTTGCCAAAGCGATTGTTTTTTCTCTAGCAGCCTCTTTTTGTTTTAAGTAAAAGAGGGTTCCTGCTCCACCTAAAACGCCAAGTGCAACAATTATTGCTGTTATTGTAATTATACCTTTTTTATTCATCTATTTGTGATCCTTCCAACTCACCGAATGCACTTTCACTCTCGGCATTTATTCCCTTTGCATTTTCACCAATTTTTTCCAGGGATTGTAATATATCATTCATTAAGGCTTCCTGTCTTGCCTCTTCCTCTTGTTTCATTCTTAGTAACTCTTTAGCTTCTTCATCGGCCTGTGAAGTTGTTGCAGGAGCCTGGATTGCAGATTCAGCAATTATTTTCTCAGTCTCTTTTAAGGCTTGTTCCGCTTTAATAAGCTCCTGCTCTCTTTTATTTAATTCCTGCTCTCTTTGGCTTAGAATATCTCGTTGAGCTTCAATCTCAGGATCTGGAGGGTTTACAACTTTTGCCTCAGCTTCTGTAAAATCAGCTTTAGCACTGTTCAATGCCTTCTCTTCATTTTCATATAAAAGCCGTTGTTCTGCTAATTCCCGTGCCTTAGCCTCTCTTTGTGCTTCTAAATCCATAATTGAATCCATCGATTCAACTTTGGCCTGTTCCTGATTTTGTAAAGCTAATGTTTCAGCAGCCCTTTCTTCTTCGCTCTTTCTCTTCTCTTCTTCTTTAAGTGCTAGATCCTCTTTATAAGCCTTTTTAAGTAACATTATCATTTTTATAATTTTTCTTTTTTGTTCAGAGTTTGGAACTAACTCTAGATATTTTGTATAGTTATCGATAGCCCCAGAATAAAGTTTTAATTCAACAGAAACATTTGCAATATTAAGAAACGTTTCATTTACGTATTCGCCTTTTAGTTTTATTACTTCTAAATAGCTATCTAATGCCAATTTATAACTCTTTGTTAAATGGTATGCATTCCCCAGTTTAAAATAGAAATAGGAAAGATCTCCTAAATTAGAGTCTATCGCCTCTTCTAAAACCAACACCTCATCATCATGCATTCCTAAAATATTATATGACTCAGCTAAATATTTATACACATCTAAAGAAGGAGAGATAACTAATGACTCCTCAAAATATTGTAATGCTTCTTCTACATTATTTTTTTCAAACAGAACTTTCCCATCATTAAATGAATCCTGCCCAAAGGATGAGGTAGTATAAAGTAATAATAAAAAACCAAAAATTGTAAACTTTTTCAAAATAAAAACCTTGTATTTGACAGTAATTAATAAAACCATTAATCTTAAATAAATAATCTATTTATTATACTACACATTTTAGAGGGAACATGGCTACTATAATTATACTTTCTATTGCATTAACACTAATTTTTGGGATTATAGTTTTTCTAATGGTTAGAAGAGCTACAAACCATAATATTTCTTCAATTCAAACATTAGTAAAACAAGGTAAAACTTCACACGCAATAGATTTACTAAAAAAAAGTATAGCAAAGGATCCGCAAAATGTAGATGCACACTTTCTATTAGCTAAAGCATTTATGGCAGAAAATAAGGCTGAATTAGCATTTATGGAGATTAAAACTATAAACAAAATTGGGGAATTTTCTGCAATTTGCCCAGAAAAAGAGTTTAGACAACTTTCTTCAAAATTGTTTCTACAATTTGGAAAACACGATGAAGCATTAAAGGATTATCTATTATTAATTAAATTATCCCCATACGAAAGTAATAACTACTACAATGTTGGTCTACTTTTTGAAGAGAGACAAAAATCAGCCAAAGCTGTTAATTATTATAAAAAGACAATTGAGTTAGATCCTAGGCACTCAGGGGCTTATATGCATTTGGGTATGATTATGTTTAATTCAAAAAGATATAAAGACGCTAAAAATTACCTTGATATGGCAATAAAATACGATGATTCTAATTTTGCGGTATATTTTTATATAGGTAAAATATTTAAGGAAGGTAAGGATTATATCTCTGCTTTAGAAGCTTTTGAAAAATCTCTAAGGGAGAAAACACTAAAATTCAAAGCATTAATTGAGCGTGGAATCTGTTATATTTCACTATCTAAACCAGACTTGGGTATAGCAGAATTAGAAAAGGCTATCTCCTATGGGGAGAGAGACTCTGAAGCAAATGTGACAGAACAACAAAATTTATATGCCCATTATTTTTTGGCTATGGCCTATGAACAAATAAGAAATTTAGATAGAGCCATTGAACATTGGCAGTTTATAAATAACAAGAAAAAGAATTTTAAGGATGTATCCGAAAAACTTTCACAATATAAAGAACTTCAAGAAAACGATAAAATGAAGGATTATTTAACTTCTAATAAAGAGGAGTTTATAGAGATATGCAAAGCTGTATGCGAAAAAATTAATTTAGCGGCCCAGGATATTAAAGAACATAAATCAGGTATACAACTAATAGGACTAGAATTAGGAAAAAAAGATTGGAAAGCTTCTAAAAAACTTCCATATCTAGTAAGATTCCTTAGGGATAGTACTCCTGTAACAGAAGTTAGTGTGAGAAATATATTAGATGAAATGAAAAACTTAAATATAATGAAGAGTATTCTAATATCCAGTACAGAAATTACTAGTGATGCAAAAAAGTTTGCTGAATCTAGACCTATAGAGATTATAGGGAAAAGAAAGCTACTTACGCTTTTAAACGAGATTTAGGGTATAAATTGAAAATTTTATGTATAGCAGATCATGTAGATCCTATAGTTTACTCAAACGCAATTAAAGAGAGATTTAAGGATATAGATTTAGTTTTAAGTGCCGGGGATTTACCAATGGACTACCTGGGTTTTGTAGTTAGTTGCTTAAATAAACCCCTCTATTTTGTTTTTGGAAATCATAACCTGAAATATTTAGGTGCATTTAATAAAAGGTTTGAACATAGTATAATTCAAAGAGATAATTTATTTAAAACCTTTGGTTCTACTTATATTGGATTTAAAGTAATTTATGACAAAAAAAGAGATCTAATAATTATGGGTTTAGGTGGTTGTAGAAAATACAATTCTCAACCAAATCAGTATACTGAATTTGAAATGTATATGCATATTATTAAATTATTCCCAAGACTTCTTTTTAATAGAATATTTAGGGGAAGATGGGTTGATATATTATTAACCCATGCAGCACCTAGAAAAATACACGACAAAGAGGATCCTTGTCACATAGGATTTAATTCTTTTAGGTGGTTTATGAGAAAGTTTTCACCTAAGTATTTACTACATGGGCATATACATCTTTATAATAAAAACGAAAAAAAGATTACAGACTATTTTAAAACAAGAGTTATAAACGTTTATGACCACTATATATTAGAATATAAGAAGGAGGATAAAAATGGATAAAAGCATGCTTAATGAACAAGCAATAGAAGATTTTAGTAGAGCACGATTTAGGGAGAAAATTCTATCCATTTTGAATATTCTCTCCCCGGAAAAGCAACAACTTCTCTCTTTATACGACATAAAATCCTTAGTTAAACCCACAAATGAATCTTATAAAGGAATGAAAGTTGTTCCAGTAAAGGATATTGTAGGTTCAGAGGGTCGATATCGAGATTTCAATAAAGCCTTCCTTCCAAGAAAAGAACATCTAAGAAACAGATGGATAAGTATTGATAAAGCACATATAACCGATGTTATTCTTCCACCTATTAAATTATATAAAATAGGAGATCTATACTTTGTAAGGGATGGAAACCACAGGGTATCTGTAGCCAAAATGCAAAAAGTTCATGCAATAGACGCTGAAGTTGTAGAATTAAATGCAGAAATTGAATTAAAAAAAGGAATGTCCAGAAAAGAGCTGGAAGAGAAAGTTATAGCTTATGAAAGAAAACTATTTCTGGATCAAACAGAAATTGGGGACTATATAGATATGAACCAAATTTATTTTACAGCTCCAGGAAGATATCATGAAATGTTAAACCATATACTCGGTCATAAGTATTTCATAAATCAGGGAATTGATGAGGAGATACCACTTAAAGAAGCAACTATCTCATGGTTTGACAAGATATATACACCTATTATTAACACTGTTAGAGAGGATAGTTTAGTAGCAAGGTTTAATAATAGAACAGAGGCGGATCTTTATATTTGGATAGTTAAGCATTGGGACGATTTAAAAAGCAAATATGGGCAGGATTTCCCCTTAGACCAAGCTACTAGAGAGTATTCGGATAAATATGGAAAAAACCTGTTTCAACACTTTATGTCCTATATTAAAAATATAATTAATAGTTTTAAAAACTAGTAATGGGACCTGATCTTAGTGTTAGGTCTCCATCAATAACTTTAACCCATAATTCAAAATCTTCTAAATCCGAAAGTTCAATATTAAAAATTTGATTAAAAGCTTGGAATTCACCTGTAACAACTCCTTTCCCTATAACTTCATTGTTAACTATCAGTTCTAAAGTTCCACTATTATAGTTTGTAAGTTTTAAGCTCTCACCTTCCTTCTTAATTTCAGGAAACTTAAGAGTAGTAACATCAACATTTTTTTTTGTAATATATACATTACCTTCGGTAAACTCCCCTGCTAAATCACGAACATGAATTCTTAACGGAACTCTAGGTATTGGTCTATCCAGATTCATTTGGATATTATTAGCACCTAAATATTTATTATCTCCTATATACCTAATATCCCAATTATCTTCCCAAAGTTCCCAATAAAGTCCATTTTTATCATCAATTACAAAAATACGCTCTATATCATTCTCTCCATCTTCATCGTATATATACAAGAAAAGAGATAAGGTTTCATAATAACTTTTAGTTTCAATATTATAGTTATATGTAATATCCCATTCATCATTTTTAATTACAGGTTCAGAAACAGAACATGAAAAAATAAACAGGAAAAGAGTAAATTTAAGGGATTTTTTTAATAACTCTTGTATCATCATCTTCTCTCTCAATTACCTCTAAATCTTCTAATTGATTTAACAAACTAATAATATATCTACGGGAAAGTCCTGTATTATCCCTAATTTCCTGTATAGAGAGTAAATCATCAATTTTTTTATCCTGAAAAAGCTGGTTTAAAATAGCTTTAAATGCGTCTGTTGAGTAGTAGAGATCATCATCTAAAACTGATGCTAAATTCATTCTCCATAACTCTTTAAAACAGCTCTCCATTCCACGGTTTTTCAATGTTCTAATACTATATCCATTCTGTCCGGAATCTACAATTAATTTATAACTCTCTTTTGTTAAAGGAGATAAAAAACTCTCAAGATTATCACTTTTTAATACTACATGGGAGTCTTTTATAAAAACCTCGTCCCTCTCTATTAAATAATCTAAAACTGTGTGAAAGAAAAAGCCTGAAACATTACTGCTCTTTCTTAAAGAATCGATTGGCTCTCCACCAGATCGTCTACTCTGCTTTAAAATTTTATTTTTTATAGAATCGAATTCTTTCTCCATAACCCGGATATTACCTAATTTTATAGATCCTTCAAACTCTTCATCTTGTAAAAAATAGGGAAGATCCACATAGTGGTCTGTTCTTAACATTATGGAGTAAATCCCCTTTGTTCCCGGCCTAGATCTAAATTTTTCAACTCTGGAACTTATTAAAGTCTCATTCTTTTTATCAAGGTTTCCGGGATAGATGAGTTTCATCTCACCCTTAAATCCTCTTGGGTTTTCAAATGAGTATAGAGCTCCTGGAACCATTGGTGATTTAAATGGAAAATCTACACAGTATAAATTACCTGTTTTTCTTAATTTTGCAGAAAAAGTATCTTTTTTAAACATTCTGTACCCTGTAAAGATTCCCCCCTTTACGTAGTACTCACCATTATAATAATCTTTGCTATGAAAATCTTCGGGCATAAAATACCCTCTTTTGCTATATTTAATCTTTAGGTCTGTTGGCGTAATAACAGAAAATGGAAGACATAATTTAAAGGGAATACCCTTTACTTTCACCTTATATATATCTCCGTCTTCTTGAACAATATCTTTAACCTGGAATTTTTTTTCTCCCGGAAAGATTACTGCATCTGTAAATGGTTTAAACTCACCTGTCATTCGGCATGTTAAGAGGGTTAATTTTTCTCCCTCAATCTGTTCAGCTTTAATAATACTTAAAACCGAAGTTGGTATTCTATCTTGCATTGGTATATTATATGATTTTTTAACAAAATAAACTATAGTGTCTTTAAGGGAGTCTGCATGATTAAATTAGTAGTATACCTTGGTAATTATGGTATACAATATGAAAAAACCAGACACAACATAGGGTGGTTATTCGAAGCATCTCTAAATAATAATAAGGCTAAAATATCTAAATTTAAAGCTTTGTATTATAAGGACACAAATGGAGTAATTCATTTATTACCCCAAACATATATGAATAACTCTGGTGAGTCTGTAATTAAAGCTATGCAATTTTTTAAAATTGAAATAAATGAAGTCTTAGTAGTCCACGACGATCTTGAGACTCAATTTGGTTCTTTTAAATTTAAAGTGGGTGGTGGTCTTGGTGGTCATAATGGTTTAAGATCTATAGCCGGTTTGACAGGAAGCAAAGATTTTCACAGGTTAGCTTTAGGAATATCAAGACCGGCAAGAGGGGATGTAGCATCCTATGTTTTACAACGGTTCAACAAGGAAGAAGAGGCTGAACTGGAAGATTTTTTTAATAAAATCCACAAACAATTTAAGGAGTATTTATGAGAATTGGAATAATTGGAGCAATGGACATAGAGATTGATTACCTACGTTCAAAAATGGAAAATATTGAAACTTTAACAAAGTGTGGTGTAACAATATTTCATGGAACTTTTATGGGTACAGATGTCGTTTTACAACTATGCGGAATAGGAAAAGTTGCTGCAGCAGTAGGAACTACAATAATGATAGATAACTATGCTCCGGATATTATTATAAACACAGGTAGTGCTGGAGGCCTATCCCCTGAACTCTCTGTAGGTGATGTAATTATATCCACCGAGGTTAGATATCACGATGTAGATGTGACTCTTTTTGGTTACGAATATGGTCAAATCCCAAAAATGCCAGCAGGTTTTACTCCAGACAAAAAACTGATAGAAGTGGCTAAAAAAGCATCAAATAGAGTTAGCGGAATGCATATAACTAATGGGTTAATTATAACTGGGGACTCATTCATACACGACCCTGGTGTAGTTGAAAATATTAAAACTAAATTACCACCAATGAAGGCGACAGAGATGGAAGCTGCAGCTATAGCACAGGTTTGTTTTATGGCCTCGATCCCATTTCTAATAATAAGATCGATCTCCGATGTCCCGGGTAAGGAGTCAAAGCAGTCTTTTGAAGAGTTTGTAGAAGTAGCGGGAATGAACTCTGCTAAATTAGTAGAAGAGATTATAAAAGAATTAAGGAGCAATTAATGGAAAAAATACCTAGTTTTACAGTAGATCATAATAAATTATTAAAGGGTGTATATGTTTCAAGACAGGATAGAGTTGGGAAAGAAATTCTAACAACATTTGATATTAGAATGAAAAGACCTAATTTAGAACCAGTAATTGATGTACCAGCACTACATACAATTGAACATTTAGGTGCAACTTTTTTAAGGAATAATTCGGAGTGGAAGGATAGAGTAATCTATTTTGGACCAATGGGTTGTAGAACAGGAAACTATTTAATTTTAGCAGGAGATCTCTCCCCCATAGATATTCAATCCCTTTTAATTGACTTATTTCAATTTATGGCAGAATATAATGATGTAATTCCGGGTGCAAGTCCAAAGGATTGTGGGAACTATCAATCAATGGATTTAAATATGGCAAATTACGAATCTAAACTATTTTTAAACACATTAAAAAATTTAAATAAGGAAAATACAATTTACCCATGAGAAAAAAATTATTACCAATTATTCTATTATTAACATTTACAAGCTGTTCTCTGCTAGATTTGCTTAATAAAAATGATGAACCAGAAACATTTTCTGATTCAGTTTCTACCGATGGATTGCCTACTGAAGGTATCCATGCATACCTGTTATTAACAAACCCAAAAGAAGAATCTATAACCTCCCCAGGGATTACATACAACGGAGCTACTAGCA
>JAFGYD010000230.1 GCA_016936295.1 Spirochaetales bacterium
AGTCAGAAATATTTAAAAATCAATGGTAAATGGGAAGATCATTACCATTTTGTTCTATTAAATAAGGAAATTGAATGACTATATTTAGTAATGCTGATAAAATTAAATTTGAAGAGGTTGTAATGGTAATTTCAAAAGATGAACTTTACAAAGAAGCGGTTAACTTATCTCCATTAGATAAAGCTAAACTTGTATAGCTACTTTTATCAAGTTTTAAGTATGAAGGAAGAACCGAGATAGATTCTAAATGGGCTATAGAAGTAGAAGATAGACTGCAAGCTTCAAAAGATGGACTTATAGGAAAAAATACCTATGGAAGATGTTTTTTTATTATTAAACATGTAATATGAAAGTAAATATTTTAAAAATTGCAAAGATTGAGTTACAGGAAGCTGTTAGTTATTAATTTGCAAATGAAGTAAAAGAAACACTAAAAAGAATAGTCGATTTTCTTGGTGCTTGGAAAAGTTTATCTGAAAACACAAGAAGAGCAAGAACAAATAGATTTAGTTATTGAGTGGTGTACTCTAATACTGATGATGACATATTAATACTTGCTGTTATGCACCTTAAAAGATATCCAGAATACTGGAAAGATAGGATTTTAATTTTTGCTGATGAATAGAGAGTTGGGGAGTTATAAATTTGAAGAGTCTTTTTATGGAGAGAGGGTGGATTATACCTCAAAAAACCTTGATGAAGATACTGGTCTCTACTACTTCAATGCTCGTTGGTACGATCCAAACCTAGGTAAATTCATTACTGAAGACCCCATAAAAGATGGAAATAATTGGTATATTTATGCTTCGAACAACCCAATAATGAGAATTGATCCAACTGGTCTTGCAGATGAATATGCTGGCTTTGCAAAAGCCCAGGCAAAAAGTGAAAATACACCTAGGTTTACTGCCACTTTATTTAGAAATCCTAATTCATGGTTATCGGCTAATAATGAAGGCTGGTCAAAAGCAAATGTAGGTCTAGACGTATTAGTTATTGAGAATAATAATACTAAGGAAGGTATTTCTATATTTGTACAATCAGTTGCAAATCACAAAGATTATTCCGTTGGAAATACAATAGTTTCAGACTTTGATTTAAATGCATATTCAACAAGTGGTAGTTTTGAAGATCTTGTTCTTGTTGTCGGAAATGCAACGACTCTAGATGGAACAAAAATTAATGCAGACGGTCATGAGTTAGACGAAAATGGGAATCCTATGGCAACGGGAAGATGGCTAGGTCATGAACCTCCTCCGTATAGTGGTGGATGTATAATTCCTGCAACACAAGATGATTTTAATGTCATGAAAGAATATCTTGGTGAAAATGTACAAGATTCAGAAACTATCCATGTTCAGATTGAAGAAGATGTAGAGTTTACTACAAGCTTTGGAGATGAAAGTGTTCAATAGAAAAATTTTATTATTCTTTTTATTTTCAATAGTCACAAGCTGTTTTGCTCAAGAGGAATATGTATTATTTCCTGGTATTCAGATCTTACTTTGGCCTGATAAAATAAAATATTCAAATTTTGATGAAGGATTTGAAAGTCAATATAGTATATATTCACAAAACGATTTTAATTATTTAGAGACTTCAAAAAATAAATATATTTTTATGAAGTCAGATAACTGGTTATTTCTAATTCCTGAGAATGGTGACATTATATATGGAACAAAAAAAACGAAGGATGACAAAGGTCCACCAGAGTTAAACCATGTAAAATTTTACGCTATAACTTCAAGTTCATATTTGTCTGAAAATATTCGTGGACAAATTTATAATTACAAATCTGAAAATTTATTAAATTATGACTTATCTAAATCTTGGGTTGAAGGTGATTCTGGAGATGGATCAGGAGAAAATTTAGAAGCTAAACTGTATAAGGATCAAGTAGCTAATATATTAATTATATATAACGGATTTATTTCTAGAGAAGTGGGTTCATTGTATTATGATAACGCTAGAGCGAAAAATATTATTGTAAAATTAGATTCTGGCAATCAGTATGAATTTACATTAAAAGATAATCCTAATTATCAGGAAATTGTTCTTCCAGAAAAATCCAATTCATTTAAAATCATTATCAAGAGTGTTTATTCTGGGAATAAATATAATGATCTAGCTATTTCAGGACTTTTTGCTAATCTAAAATCTATTGAATATAAAAGGAATTAAAATCCATAATAAATCATTGCACCAGTCAAAGCTTTCAGCTTTGCAGGTGAATATAGCCATTATGGTTATTTTAGGCATACAGAATATTTTAAAGTCATCCTTTGGGTGGCTTTTGTTATTTATAGACATTAACAGATTGAATTAACCCCAAGTAAAAAAGGGAGACCGAGGAACGAGGTTGTTTTTACTTAAGTTTGGTCAGTTAATATCAGTTACCTTATTCAAAAGACACAAATTGTAACTTTGCCCCTGACGGATAGTCTTGTCTCGGTGAACAGCAGTACTGGTTATCGGGTGGAGCGAAGCGAAACGAACCGTTAATTAGGAACTAAGTTCATTGACGATAACTTGTGTTCTGTCTCTTCCCCGAAGGGGATTGCTTGGCTTAATTCTTGGTTCCTGATAAAGAGAAGCTATCTGAATCTTAGCTTTTCCATGAATTAAAGGATATTCTTTAATGCTAATATTGCTTCTATATCATTATTTTACTATTGGTTGACGCTAGGTTGACTAAATTCGTATTAATTTGCTTGACAGTTCGCAATAAAATATCGAAAATAACATTAGTTGTTTATGTAATATTAAATAGTATAACATACATAATTAGGGGAAAACAAAAAATCATGTCTATTTATAGCTTATCAGAAAAGACTTATAATCATATACAGAAGGATACTGGTTTGTCTAAAGAACAATTAACTCAACTTTCTGCGACAGAAATAGATTCTCTTATAGAAAAGAAACTTCACCATAAGCTAAAGAATTCCTTCACTAATGAAAAGAATCCTGTATTAGGTAGAGGTTCTGTATATCTCTATTTGAAAAGATTTATTAATCAAAATTCGATAGAAAAGAAATTGACAAGGATTTAGAATACCTTAGATGTTTTTAGATGAAGAATCTCACAAAGAAAAATTAAAAGAATTATTCGAAACGTACAATGAAGCGTTAAAACCACTTATAGCAGAAGTAGAAGTTTGTTATGAAGAGTTCCCATCTCCAGTTTTTAATGAAATTAGGGCATTTAATGATCATATTGCTAGATGTTTTATAGTAAGTACTGATATAGAAAATGAACTAAGTAAATCTGAAGGTCATCTTAAAAGAATAATTCTTGATTGTTTTAAATATTTAAATGTTTATAATCATAATTATTTTGAGGTATTTGATAATAGATATAAGAATGTAGACTTATCTACTGTAAAAGATGGAGAGTTTCTTAAAGAATATACTGTAGTCAAAAAGAAATTTAAAGATTCTATTCGTGAAGCTAAAAAAAATGAAGGTCGTGATATGCTAAAAAGTTTTCAATTATTTGAAGAAGCATATAATTATTCAAAAGATCTCGTTATATTAATAGAAGATAATCATTATAAGTTATGGAGATCTAAAGCTAAGTTTACTTCTTTGAAAATTGTTAAAATAGTTCTTTGGCTATTATCTATTATTGCGACTTCAATAATAACTTATTATTTTGAACAAATATTAAATTTTATTGGATAAAATACTTAACAGTTAGCGTTTAGATATAAATGAATAATATTAAAAATAGATATCTTTTTACTTGATCGTAGTGACAACTATTCATAGAAACAACAAACACAAAAGAATTTTAATAGACCAATATTGTTATATTGAAAATATGTATTTAAAAAATACTAGCTAGCTCTATAATAATCATTATGAAAACCCATTATTATAGTAATTTATATACTCATTAATTATTCTTCTAGGTTGTTTTTATGTAAATATAATAAACTAATCAAGGATTCTCTCTTATTGTTTTTATAAAACGTTCAGCCAATGCGTTGATTGCTCGGCACCAGTAATAAATTTAATTATTGGATCCAAAAGTATTTATTTTGCAAAAAAAAATTTACAAGAGTATAATATGGTATGCAAATTACAAAAGAAGTTGTATTAGACCTATGGTCCAAGACTTATAATACAGAAGGGAAGCCCGATTGGGAGCATATCTTTCCATACTATAGCCCGGATATAATTTTTCAGGACTCTATACAGAAAATTGAAGGTAAGGATGAATTTGTTAAAATGTGTAACAGGCTAACTGCAAGATGTAAAGAGTTAAAAATGGAGATTGTTAACATATCTCAAAATGATAATGTTATTATTTTTGACTGGATTATGACTATGATGTTTAAAAAATATCCAAGTACACCAATGTATGGAGCAACCAAGTTAGTTATCAATGAAACTGGGTTAATTACTCATCAGAGAGATTATTATGATATGTGGGGAGATATATTTAATAACATCCCATTATTAGGAAAGATATATAGAAAAATTTTAAAAAAGAGATTTGGATGACTAAATGAAATATAGATATTTACTTCAATATAGATTTTCAAATATTTTTAATATGTTTAAGAATATAAAGAAAGATCCTGAGATTTGTACACAAACTTTTGAAAATAAATTGGTTGTAATAACTGGTTCAACAACTGGAATTGGATTTGTAACAGCAGCTAGATATGCTAAAAGTGGAGCAAGACTAATTTTCATTAACAGGAATCTGGAAAAAACAGAAAAACAGTGCAAGGATTTTAAAAACCTCTATAATTGTGAATGTACATATTTTATTGCAGATTTTACAAATTTGGAGGAAATTCATAATGCTGGTAATTTTTTAGCAAATTTACATGAAAATATTGATGTTTTAATACATAATTCCGGTGTTTTCATGACTAAAAGAACATTTACACAGGATAATATTGAATTAGTCTTTCAGGTTAATTATTTAGGATCATTTATTATAAACGAATATATAAAAGAGAAGTTCAAGAAACAAAATCTTGGAAGAATAATTTATGTAAATTCCGAAGGACATCGATTTGCTGTTTTGGGAGTTCATACAAGGGATCTAGATTGGAAATATCATTTATATACCGGTTTAAAATCCTATGGATCTGCAAAAACAGCCCAACTTTTATCTATGCTATATTATAAAGAATATTTTCAAGGTAGTAATGTTACTATTAATGCAATGCACCCTGGCAATGTTCGTACAAATATGGGTAATAATAATGGTAAATTTTATAAATTAAAGAAAAGTCTTATGGTTGATAGAAGTGCTAAAGATCCCAATATTTCAGCTGAAGCTCTCTATTTTTTAGGCGTATCGGATAAAGTTGCAGGGATTACTGGTAAATTCTTTAATTTGACAACATTAGAAATTCCAGCTCCTCCTGCAATCGATGTTAAAGCAGTTCAAGAAATAATTGATCTTTCAAGAAAATTAGGAAGAGTTTAATGCAGGGAAAACAACAAAAAATTGTTATAGTTGGTGGAGGCATTGGGGGGTTAACAGCAGCAGCCTATCTTTTACATAATGGCTTTAGAAATATTGTGATATACGAGAAAAATGACAGATGCGGTGGATTAATAGATACCTTTGAATATAATGGATTCTTTTTTGATTCAGGTCCTAGAGCTTTTGTTAATTCTGGGATGATAAAACCTATGCTCAGAAATTTAGGAATTGATATTGAGTCTATAAATAATAAAATTTCTATTGTTATAGAAGATAATGTTGTTACTGTTGATTCTATGAAATCCCTAGAGGATTATCGTAATTTACTATGTAAGTTGTTTCCTAACCATATAAAAGATATAGATAGAATTATTAAAGCTACTAAAGATTTATCTAAAATAACACAAACTTTGTATGAAATTGATAACCCTCTTTTTATTAATATTTTAAAAAATAAAAAGTTTTTCTTTAAAAAGATTCTTCCATGGAGTTTTAAATTTTTATTTTCTCTTTTTAAAATGAAGAAAAATTCAGTATCAATGGAGAAATATTTAGAGAGGTTAACAGATAATAAAGCTTTAATAGATATATACTCTCAACTTTTTTTTAAGAATACTCCATCATATTTTGCTCTTGGTTATTTTTATGTATACCTTGATTATTTTTATCCTAAAGGAGGAACAGGGCAACTTCCAAATTCAATAGAGCAATTAATTATCAAAAATGGAGCGAGTATCCAATTGAATAAAGAGATTAAAGAAGTAAATATAATCGATAAAACAATAGTGGATACACAAGGTAATCATATATATTATGACCAACTTATTTGGGCTTCAGATTTAAAAACATTTTACAATAACATTAATACAAGAGGTTTAAAAAAAAGCTATATTAATAGAATTAATAAACAGAGTCTAAAGATACTTGAAACAGGAGCTTCTGAGTCTGTATATGTTATGTTTTTAGGTGTTGATTTACCAGCTGAATATTTTTATGAAAGGGGAGGGGCGCATCTCTTCTATACTCCTACAAAAGCAGGATTGGGAGAAATTCATAAAAATAGACTGTATGACCTATTAAATGAGTCATCACCTAATATAGAAGAAGATATTTTCTCCTGGCTAAATGATTTTTGTGAAATGAATACATTTGAAATATCTATCCCGAATCTAAGAGATAAAAATTTATCTCCAGATAATCAGAGTAGTGTAATGGTAAGTTGCCTATTCGATTATAATTTAACTCAGTATATAGAAAAACTTGAATTGTATGATAAATTTAAAGAATTTATGGAAAATAAAATTTTAAATATATTAGATCGTAATTTATATAAAGGAATATATGGTAAAATCCTTTTCAAATTTTCTTCGACTCCACTAACTATTAAAAAGAATTGTGGAAGTTTTAATGGTTCAATTGTTGGTTGGGCATTTGATGGTGACTCTCCTGTTCCTGATTCTATATTGGGAATACCTAAATCCCCAATTACTCCTATTAAAAATGTTTACCAAGCTGGACAATGGGCTTACTCCCCTGCGGGAGTCCCATTAGCTATGTTTACAGGTTGGTATGCTGCTAAAAAGATTATTAAATAATATGGGTTACTTTCAAAACTAGAAATCCAATTACAGCTATATTTAAAATCCAGGTTATTATCAACCCTTTAATTATTGGTTTTTTTATATCATCACCCGCCATTGTTTTAAGATTTTTACTATGTACAAATCTATTAATAAAACCTTCTAATTGATCTTCTTTAGTTAGTTCTCCTTCTTTTAAATCCTGCTTAATAACAAAGTGCTGGCTGTAGGGAAAAATTGCACAAGTTACAGGATTATGAGGGTCTATAATATCGTTGAAAAAAGTGTTTGCACCTATATTTAAATTATCTAAAGGAATATTAATTGCTTCTTTCATAAGGAAAGGATCAAAAATAAGACTAAAATTTTCAGATGACTCATCTTTTAAAACACCACCATAATCAATTGATAGATTTCCTTCTACCCATAAATTCTGATCTAGAATTTCCCAGTCACCATCTTTGATATTACATATGCTAGAAAATATTCTATTGTTTTTACTTTTGAAATCGGCTATTAATTCTCCATAAGGTGTAGTCGTAAATACAACAGAGTCCGAGGAGTAACCACAAAATCCATTTTTAGGGTCATGGCTATTTGTATTCGTTTCGTAATCCGCAATTATCCATGATGTAATCCCTGTGTTTATATTTTTTGCAATAAGATAAAATTCAAGTCTAGTACCAATAAAAGCTGATGTTCTAGCAGTAAATGCACTTACAATAAGTAAATTCTTCTTTTCACCACCTTCAAATATTGATGTTTCGACTAATTCGTAATCTTGGGGAAGATATTCTTGAGCTTTTTCCTTATCCTTTATTTCGTAGGCAATAAAAAAAGCATAGGGTTCTACTATAAAACCCATATACTCAATGAGTTTACTCCCTTTTTTCATTATTTTATCCTGACTCTTTTTAGGTAAGAGTTTATTAAAATCACCTAAAAAACTTATTGCAGTAACATCCTGAGGTTTAACCAGGGATTCAGTTTTAATTATAAAGTCCATATTTTCAGTTTTATTCATAATAATTACCTTTTGTTTAATATTAGTATAAATAGAATTATACTAATAATTGGATTGATAATCATTACTAAATTAAATAATTTACTAATTACTTTAGTAGAAAATGGTCTTACATCCTTCATCCCTGCCATTTTATTATAGTTAGTTATTAAATCCTTAGTATTTTTTATATATGTTCTACACCCCGGGCTATCAGCAACATAGTGTTGTGTAAATGGAAAACATGCTATTTTACACGGATTCTTTTCAGCAAAATTTGGAACAATGGTATTTTTTTCTATACAAACATCTTCTGGAGGAATATCCAATGCACTTGAAACTTCAGCAGGGTCAAATATTACAGCAAAAGGATCATCATTATTTGTAATTAAATCGTTAATATGTCCAATAGATGTGTTACCTGTTACCCATAATTCCTGCTCCGGAACTCTTTTTACTCCTCTATTAATGTTACATTTTAAAACAACTTCTCTTTGAGAATTATCATCTTTAATATCTAAAAAAACATCACCCTTTGAATTAGTTGTAAAAATTGCATTTCTGCTGTTTGGATCTATTATTCCCTCTGATGGTACTGCAATTATTGTGTTACTTAAAATATCAAAAAATATCCAGGATAATAGACCCGTCTCTTTGTCTGTTGCTATTAGATAGGACTCTAGCCTAATACCCCAAAATGTTGAACCCCTGGTATTTAAATTTCCTATTCCAAAGTAGTAGTCTGGTTCATCTCCTTCAAAGACACTAGCTTTAGTTAATTCGTACCTTTCGGGTAACATTGATTTTGCTTTTTCTACATCAGTTATTTTAAAAAAAAGGAAAAGACTATAGGGTTCTATAATAAATCCAATGTATGGACTTTTTTTAGAAGTTTGTATTAATAATCTTTTAAATAATTTTTTTGGCAGTAACTTCCTGAATTTTTGGAAGAAGTAAATTGTCTGTACTTCATCTGGGTCTACTAAACCTTCAACCACTTTTATAAATTTTTCATCGTTCTCTATTTTCATCATTTTTTAATTATATCAGTAAAATAAAATATTGACAATTTATATCGTGTGCGATATAAATAATTAAGGAGATACAAATGAGCAAACAATTTTATGATTATAGTGCAAAAGATATTAAGGGTAATGAGGTGTCAATGGATGCTTATAAAGGTAAGTCTGTTTTAGTTGTAAATACAGCAAGTAAATGTGGTTTTACACCTCAGTACGATGGGTTAGAAAAACTTTATCAGGAAAATAAGGATAATTTAGTTGTGTTAGGTTTTCCATGCGATCAATTTGGGCATCAGGAACCAGGAGAAGAGGGAGCAATTTACGAATTTTGTAAAATGAATTTTGGTGTAACATTTCCTCTTTTTTCAAAAATTGAAGTAAATGGGAACAATACTCACCCTCTATACCAGTACCTAAAATCTGAATTACCTGGTACAATAGGTAAAAATATTAAATGGAATTTTACTAAATTCTTAATAGACCCAGAAGGGAATCCGGTAAAAAGATTTGCACCGACAGATAAACCGGAAAAAATTGGAGAGTATATTAAACGTGTCAAATTATGAGCAGTTAAAACTTGAAAATCAGTTGTGTTTTCCAATATATGCAGCTTCCAGATTGGTAACACAACTCTATACCCCATTACTAAAAAAACTGGATATTACCTATCCACAATATTTAATACTACTAGTTTTATGGGAGTATAAAAGTTTATCTGTAACTGAGATAGGGGAGAAGTTACTACTTGAGACCAACACTCTTACTCCTCTATTACAGCGTATGGAGGCTAAGGGTATTCTTTTACGAATTAAATCTGAATCAGATGAAAGAAGAAAAATTATAGAGTTAACAAAATATGGGCTTCAAATGGAGAAAATTGCTTGTCAAATTCCTGTAGAACTTGCTAAAAGTGTTTCCAAGGGTTTTTCTGTAGAAAGAGCAATGAGACTAAAAGAGGATTTGAAATTACTTATTGAGAGTTTAACTAGAGATAATTAAATCTAGGAGCTATTTCTTCTGGTTTAAATGGGAGCCAATATTGCATTAATCCATATTTATCCTCTTCTTCTCCAAAAAAGCTCGAGGTTGAAATACCTAAAAGTCTAACAGGTTTTGTACCAATAAGAGTTTTAGGAATGAGAGAATCTATATAAAGCATTATATCTTTAGCTTTATACAGATAACATGGTGCTGTAATACTTCTGGTTATTTGGGTAAAGTCGTGATATTTAACTTTTAAGGTAATCGTCATAGCCTTTTTACTACTCTTTCTTAAATCACTTTCAACCTTCATTGCAGTTTTATTCAAAAAATCCCTTAAAATGTCTTTATCGGTTATATCCTCGCTAAATGTATGCTCTCTTCCAACAGATTTTCTAATCCTGACAATTTCTACTTCCCTGTTATCAATGCCTCTTACAATATTATAGAAAAATGGTCCAGCTTTTCCAAATAACTCAATTAATTCATACTCTTTATACTCAAAAAGTTCTCTGCCTGTTTTAATTCCCAATTGCAGCATTCTTTTTTCTGTAACCTTTCCAACTCCCCAAAATTTTCTTATAGGAAGATTTAATATAAATTCCTGGGCGTCATTGGGTGTAATCACAGTTAATCCATTTGGTTTATTAAAATCGGATGCTACTTTTGCTATAAATTTGTTATAACTTACACCTGCAGATGCTGTTAATTTTGTTTTTTTATAAATATCATCTTTTATACGCATCGCTAACCGTGTTGCTGACACTTCACCAATTTTATTTTCTGTTACATCTATATATGCTTCATCTAAACTTAAAGGCTCTACTAAATCTGAGTATTTGTGGAATATTTCATGTATTTGAATAGAAGCTTCTTTTATTCTATCAAAATCACAGCCAGTGAATATACCATGAGGGCATAATTTATAGGCTTGAGCAGTTGGCATGGCTGAGTGTATTCCATATTTCCTTGCTTCGTATGAACATGTGGATACAACCCCTCTTGATCTTGGGTCTCCACCAATTATTAGGGGTTTACCTCTATATTCAGGGTGATCTCTCTGCTCCACCGCGGCAAAAAAAGCATCCATATCAACATGGATAATTTTCCTCAAACTCATAAATAAAGTATACATTTGTTAAGCTGTTTTATCAATACGATTGATTATTGATTTAATTGGTAGTAATTTATATAAGGAGGTTATTTTTATGTGTTTTAATGCAGCCATTACAACTCCTTTAGATGTAGCCCAAAAAGAGTATAATCTAAAAGTGGCAAATGATTTTAAGTATGTTGGCTATGGTGACTACAAAGTGGCATTTACCCACCCATTTCTACCAATTGTGTTGGAAGATCGAGTTTTATCCCTGGGTAAATGGGGACTTATACCTTCCTGGGTTAGAGAGTGTAAAAAATCGGAAGAGATTGTTAAATTTACAGTTAATGCCAGGGTTGAAACTCTAACCGAAAAACCATCATTTAAAGGTTCTGTTGACAAAGGCAGAGTTTTAATACTTATGGATGGATTTTATGAATGGAAGGAAGTAGATGGAAAGAAATATCCATATTATATTTCTAGAGAGGATGGAAAACATCTATTAGTTGCAGGTCTTGTTTCTCCATGGGGAGGGGTTAATACTATAACTTTAATAACAACAGAAGCATTAGGGATTATGAGGGATATACATAATACAAAAATGAGAATGCCTTTTTTTATAAATAAAAATGATATTGATCTTTGGCTCAATTCAAGCATACCATACAGTAAGGTTATAGAACAAATAGAACCTCAATTTAATAATCTAATAGCAATAGAGAAGGAACCAAATGGCTCATACTGAAAATTTTAAAATACGAACATCTGAATGTGATGGAAAAATGAAACTAACACCTGCTGCGGTACTGGATCTATTTCAGGAAACTGCTGGACGACACTGTGTTCCACACCAAATTGATTCTCCATCACTTTTAAAAAAAGAGAACAAGACCTGGGTTTTATCAGGTTTATCTGTAGAATTTAATAAATATCCAATTTGGCCGGAAAATGTTGATGTTGAAACATGGGCAAAATCATTAACTGGTTTTAAAGCTTTACGAGACTATTCTATAAAAAACAGTCAGGGTGAAATAGTTGTTAATGGAAGCAGCACATGGGCACTACTTGATATGAGTAGACGTAGACCATGTAAAATAGATCTACTTGATCTTTCTATGGAAATAGATACTGGTCGTAATGCAATTGATAGTAGTAACATTAAAATTGATTCTAATAACGTTTTTTCTGAGTGTATAATTTCAGAAATTTGTGTTACTTCCAGTAATATCGATGTTAACGAACATGTTAGTAATATAGAGTATGTTAACTGGATATATCAATTTATACCGAACTCTTTTATACAGAATAAAGAGATAAGTTTTATGAATATAATGTATAAGGGAGAAGCATTACTTAATGACAATTTAATTTTAGAAACAAGTCTAAATTCCAATTCCGGTCTCCATAAATTTATTAACAAAGAGAACGGAATGGAACTATGTATTATAACCACACATTGGAGAGATATATAAGTTAATTAAAAAATTCTCTATGAATTACCCTAATTGCTCTATCTCTTTCAACTGTTTCAACAACAATATAAGCAGCAACATCTGAGGCTCCACCAGAAATAATTTCTGCGTTTATACCCTCTTCAGTGACTGCCTGTAACATTCTGTATACAAAGCCGTAATTAGTCATTATACCTTCACCAACAATGGCAACTATTGACTTTGAATCCAGAGGAGTTATAGAAGCAATAGCATGGAAATCACCCTCTTCTACAAGTAGAGTCGCCTCTTTCAAATCTATATCCTCAAGGTATAAATTTATACATGTCCCTGTAGTCACAATAGAAATAATATTTATATCATGATTATCCATTAATGTTGTTAATCTTCGTAAAATACCTGGTTTTATACCAACACCTGGTCCACTTAAACGTAGTACTGAAAAATTATCACTGTATGTTACACTTTTAATTACCGAGTTTGTAATATTTGTTTCATGATTTATTATAGAAAGTGGAGTTAATGTTGGGTTATCCCTTGTAATATTAAATATTCTAATTGGAATAGAGGCTTCCATTAATGGTTCAACAGTTCTTGGATGTAGTATTTTTGCTCCATAATAAGATAGTTCTGCTGCTTCTTTATAAGATAAATTACTAATTTTTTTGGGATTATCAACTAATTTGGGATCTGAACTTAAATATCCATCTACATCTTTCCATATATCCAGAGATTCAGCATTAATAAGTTTTGCAAAAGAAGCAGCAGAGTAGTCACTACCACCTCGACCAAGAAGAGCAATTCTTCCCTTTGGGCTTATTCCATAAAAGCCGGGAACAACATATATTTTATTTTCACCAAGTGCTTTCTGGACACTATTTTGAGATGTTTTAAAATCTATAGATGCATTTTTTGATTCTCCAAAAGTAGTCAAGCCAATATGTTCCGGAAGTTTTTCTTCAGCATCGAATCCGTTATGTTTAAGAATTGCAGTTAAAAGCAAGGATGATAGTTTTTCACCAAAACTTAAAACTTTATCTTCTAAAAAGTCTGGAACATCCCCAATATAGTGAATTCCTTTTAGGCAATTACCAAGCTCTTCTAATCTGGCATCTATTGTTTTAGAAACTTCGTCTTGTAAATTCTTGCCGTGAATATGGCTTTCTATGGCCTCTTTTTTTAGATTCCGTATAAAATTCCCAATTTCATCAATATGATTAATTGATTGCTGAACTTTTTGAATTCCCTCTTCCAAATAATTTGTTACACCATAGAATGCGGATACTACTATTACTAAAGGGCGATTATATGTTTTTACTACATTTAAAACTCTGTTTAAATCCTCGTTACTCTTTAAGTTAGATCCACCAAATTTTACTACAATTTTCTTCAATAGACTCTCCATTTCTTTTGCATTTAATGATTATGGTATTATATTGTATATAATAAGTTTTTTAAAGTGCAGGATAAAAATGAATAAATGTATTAAAACAATTAAAAGAAAAACAGTAACTGTAGCCTTTTTTATACCATTCGTAATGATTTTATTAATGGCTTTCCAGGGGAATACAATTAAAGAGGCATTTCATAACAGTATTCAATCTATGTTCTCATTTCCAGTTGGATTAATTTCGTGGTTACTTGTTATTATTTTTAATATAGTAATATTGCACTACTTAAGACCAGTTTTTATGTTTTGGAATAAATATAATAACAATTTTTCTATTACAATGGAAGAAAAAAACAGAGCCATGTATACTTTTAATACTATAGGGAAAAAAATTACAATTATAAACTCTATAGCCTTTGTTATTGGAACCGTCGCTTCATCTATTGAGTGGAAATCCTTTTATTCTGAAATTATCCCAACAACATTTATATTATTCGAAGGTTTAACAGTAGGTCTATTAGCCTCTGTTTTAATAAATATGAGTCTGGATAATATTTTATATCCTATTAAAAGTGCTTTAATGATAGATCCGCCTGAGATTGAACCTAGATACAGATCTTTTTATAAACAATTGACAACATCAGTTATACTATTATTAGCATTTTTAGGATTTCAAATCTTTGGGGTTGCTACAGAGTTTTATCTTTTAGCTGCTGATAGAGCTAGCGAGGCTGGTAGCGAACAAATTGGCCAATTTATGAAATCTAATCCAAAATTTTTAATGACAAAGCTAGGTCGAAGTCATGAGGCTACAAAAGAGCTTTTAGATGTTTTTGGATTGAAAATTTTTCTATATTTTTTAATAAGCTTAAGACTATTGGTTTTAATTAAAAAAACTATAAAAAACCCGCTGGATACAGTAGAAGAGAGACTTGAGTTATTAACTTCATCTTCTAATGTGGAAACAAGAAAAATTGAAATTGTTGAAAATAATGAGTTTAGTATAATTTATGCAGATATAAATAAATTAATTGAGAAGCAGAGCAAAGAGTTAAAGGTTAGTGAAGATAGGTTACTTTCCGTTATAGAAAATGCAGCAGATCCAATAATTTCCTTCGATGAAAATGGAGCAATTTTTATGTTTAATCCTGCTGCTGAAAATTTGTTTGGATGGAGTAAAGAAGAGGCCATGTCTAGAAGCTTTTCATCACTTTTTGACCAAAGAGAGGAGTTCTGTATTCTATGTAAGGATGATAACAAAAAATTTGTCGAGACAATTACAAACGCAGATAATAATCTTCAAAGATATACAGGAATAACAAGACAGGGAGAAAGTATTACATTTGAAGCAAATTTTAGTAAAACAGTAACCCATGAGGGTGAAATTTTCACAGTAATTATTCGGGATATCTCAAGTCAAATGGAGTTTGAAGAGAGTTTGAAACATGCAAAAATTGCAGCTGAGCGGGCTAATCAGTTAAAAAGCGAATTCCTTGCAAATATGAGCCATGAATTAAGAACACCATTAAATGCAGTTCTTGGTTTTACGCAGTTAATAAGTAGCGACAAAAACTTAACCGAAAGCCAAGTCGAAAAATTAAATATTATATCCCACAGTGGGGAGCATTTATTAGGTCTCATTAACGATATTTTAGATATATCAAAAATTGAAGCAGGAAAAATAGAACTACATGAAAGTAACTTCGATTTACGAGTGTTTGTAGAAGATTTAAAACAGATGTTAGATTTGAAATGTAAGACAAAAGGGCTGGCTCTATATGTAGAATATGTTGAACCTCTTCCAAAATTTATTAAAGTTGATTTAGGGAAACTCCGGCAAATTATGATTAATATACTAGGTAATGCTATAAAATTTACCTCCGAAGGAGGAATCGCAATAGTTGTAGGTAAAGATGGTACTAAGTTAAAATTTTCAATTAATGATACTGGAAAAGGTATTCCTGAAAATGAGATAGAAACAATATTACAACCGTTTATGCAATCAAGTATAACTGATAATGAAGGAGGGACTGGTCTTGGTTTAGCAATTACTAACAGTTTTATTAATATGATGGGTGGTAGTTTAAAAGTCGAGAGTAAACTTGGAGTAGGAAGTACATTTTCCTTTGATATTGATTATATCGAAGTGCATGAGATTGACGATATAGAAGACGAAACAGGAAATGTCCTGGGAATTGAAGATGACAGACACCCCACAGTTATTGTTGTTGACGATAAAATTAACAATAGACTTATATTAAAAGAGATGCTGGAACGTGTTGGTTTTGTTGTAATTGAGGCCGAAAATGGAAAAGAAGCAGTTGAACGGATAGAAGAATTTAACCCTGAATTAGTTTTTATGGATATTAAAATGCCTGTTATGGATGGTTATGAAGCTGTTAAAAAAATTAAAATTAATGAAAAAATAAAAAATATTCCTATATTTGCATTAACAGCAAGTGCATTTAAACACGATGAAAAGAGTATTCTCAATTCAGGATTTGATGGATTCTTAGCTAAACCTTTTAAACAGACATCTTTATTCAAATTAATTAAAGACAAAGGTCAAATAAAGTTTGTTTACGAAGAAAAAAGAAAGAAATTAAAATCTATTACTATTGAGTCGTTAAATTATGATATAATTTGCAAACACATTAATGAAGATTTTGTTACTAAGTTAGATGATTTGGCATTAATTAACGATTTTACAGGAATTAAGAGTTTTATTGATGGTTACAGAGACAATAGTGAATTATTGGATTTTATTGATGCAATAATCCATTATACAAATAATTTTGATGATGAGAATTTACTAAAAATAATTGAAAAAATTAAGGAATCGATGTAGATGGAAAAATCCAGAATTTTAATTGTTGACGATATTGAAGAGAATTTAAAGGTATTAACCGAAACTTTAACCCAGGAAGGTTTTCATCCATTACAAGCAAAAAATGGTGAGCGGGCAATTCAAATAGCAAAAAAAGCAAGTCCTGATCTAATACTTTTAGATATTAAAATGCCAGGAATGAATGGGTATGAAACAATATCAGTTTTAAAATCTGATCCGGAAACAAAGGAAATTCCTGTAATATTTATATCTGCATTAAATCAGATAGAGGATAAAATTAAGGGTTTTACATCTGGTGCAGTGGATTATGTATCAAAACCGTTTCAGAAGGAAGAGGTTATTGCAAGGGTTACTACTCATCTAACCTTAAGACAAGCATTGAAGGATGTAGAAATTGAGAGAGAAAAGTCTGAATCACTGTTAAGAAATGTTCTACCACAATCTGTTGCAAAAGAGCTAAAAGATACTGGGAATAGTAAACCCCAGTGGTTTAATAATGTTTCTATTCTGTTTTCCGATGTTGTTGATTTCACAAGCTACTCAACAAACCTTGATCCTATTTCTCTTATTAATGAATTAAATACAATGTTTACAAAATTTGATGAGATTATGGAATCAAATGGTTGTGAAAGAATAAAAACCATAGGTGATGCATATTTAGCTGTATGCGGTATGCCCGATTATGTTGATAATCATGCATATAAACTTACAAAGGCCGCTCTTGAAATTAAGGATTATTTAACCCAGAAAAATAGTGAAAACAATAGCGGGTGGAGTGTAAGAATTGGAATTCACTCTGGGGAAGTTGTGGGTGGAATTGTAGGAACAAAAAAATATATCTACGATATTTTTGGAGATTCTGTTAATATGGCTTCAAGAATGGAATCTAATTCGGAACCAATGGAAATAAACATTTCAGAAAATACATATAACTTAGTAAAGGATAAATATAACTGTATATTAAGAGATCCTATAGATGTTAAGGGTAAGGGCATTACAAATATGTATTTTGTTAAGGGATTTCTAAACTAAATTCCTTGGTTTTCCACTAATAAAAGCTTCAAT
>JAFGYD010000231.1 GCA_016936295.1 Spirochaetales bacterium
AGGAGCAATGGGGTTTGTCTCTTTTTTAGAAGGAATTAATACCCTACAAAAAAATGGATTTGTAAATATTGATGCAATGAAAAAAATAAAAAGTACTAGGTCTCTAGAAAATATATCTGTTTCTCATTCTCATAACCTAGAAAACAACGTTATAACCTCTCGTTACTGCACAGAAGTTCTGCTAGGTAGTTTTTCTGGAGAAAAAATAGAAATTAAAAATAAGTTGCAGGTATTAGGAGACTCTATGGTTCTAACACAGGGAGTAGATAAGCTAAGAGTCCATATCCATACTAATTACCCTGATAAAGTTGTTTCATTACTTAAAAAAGATGGAAAAATATTGGAACAAAAAGCAGAAGATATGATAAGGCAGGAACAAGTTGTTAATAGTAAAAAGGGAGAAATAGCTGTATTAACAGATTCTATTGCAGACATTCCACGTGACCTGCTGGATAAATATCAGGTTCATTTAGTAAACATAAAACTTCTTTGGGGTGAAGATGAATATATTGATAGAGTTACAATTACATCGGAACAGTTTTACAAAGAACAAGAGTTAAGGAAGGAGTTTCCTGGTAGCTCATTACCATCAGAAGCTGATATTGACACTATATACAGGTATCTTTTAGATCACTACTCTGGAGTAATAGTGCTTCCTGTTGGTAAACAGTTAAGCGGAACCTGGAATATAATGACAAAGGTAGCAGAAAAAGTTGATCCCATTCATAATAAAATTTGCGTTATTGATACTTGTTTAAATTCTGTAGCACAAGGTCTCCTTGTTCAAGAGGTTGCTAAAAAAGCTGTATCTGGTAGTTCTCTATTTGAATTAAGGGATTTTGCAAATAGTCTTAAGAGTAAAATAAAAATTTATGTAAGTGTTAATACCTTTAAATATATGGTTAAGGGTGGACGGGTTTCCCCATTAAAGGGTTTTATTGCTTCCGCATTAAACTTAAAACCAATAGTCTCTTTGGATTCAAATGGAAAAGGAACTGTTATGGGGAAAGCATTTTCTAGAAAGGGGCTAATTAAACAGATTACTAAAATAGTTAGTTCTACAAATGCAAACAAAGGAATAAGGAGTTTTGCTTTAGTTCATGCAGATGATTTGGAAGGGTCTAATGTTTTTTCAAATAGAATAAGCAGGATATTAAATAAAAACCCGGATTACATTACCTCTATATCATCAATTGTTGGTATGCATTCTGGTAAAGGGGCAATTGCCATAGGAATAATTGAGGCATAAAAGATTAGAGTTTCTTTTCCATAAAGTATCTATAATTTGTTACGGGATAGTTTTTTTGAGTATAAACTACTCCGTAACCATTCTTTTCATAAAATGGTTTTGCTTGAAAGTTAAAGGTATTTAGAAAAGACATTTTACATCCTTTTAATTTTGCATAGGTTTCTGCCTGTTCTAATATTTTTCTTCCGTAGCCTTTATCTCTTTTTGAGGAATCAACCCATAAGAAATCAATTTCTAGCCATTCACCAAAAATAGTAAAAACAATTCCACCAAGCATTGCATTTTCATCATTTAAATTTATAACAAATTTATATTTATCATCTACTTCCCAAAAGGGTTCATTATGCTCCTGTAATCGATGACGAACCTTATTAATTTCCGACTCTTCTGGATTTTCAATTAATGAAAATTGCATTAAATTATCTCCTTAGTTCTTTTTGTTTTTACTATTTGAAATTCTAATTTTAAACTCTTTTAATTGTTAAGTTTAACGGGATCACTCTAGGTGTCAAGGTATTAGTTGATTCAAGAGTGGGAATGATGGATACTCCTGATTCCAGTCTCCAAAATGCCCTTGGTTCCTTATAATTTGTGTTCCGCCAATTCTATCAAAAATGAATCGCCCTTGATTTGCATCACAACCATAGGGATCCACAACTGAATTAATGATATATGCATCTCCACAGTTTGCCCGTATAATTTCCCAATCATATTTTTGCTGTAAGACTGGTTCATTTTCTTTGTTTGGTTGAGCATGATATCCTGCAATCATATATGTTGACTTTACTGGCACTTTTAATTTTTCGAGAATCGAAAGTAATAATGCAGCACCACCTGAGTGCCCAATTAGAACTGTTTCCTGTGTAAAATTATGCGTACTTAGGATTTTTGGTAAAAAAGTTTCAATTGGTTCTATGTTTAATTCCGGCCAATGAGGAGTTTCAACATAATATCCTTTACTTTTGAGTTGATTTCCTAACCATGGATACCAAATTGCTTGGGGATTACCTCCAGTACCATGAAAAATTATCGCATGTTTTCCCATAAAAACGCCCTTTTCCTTAATCATAGATTATCCGAGTTCAATGAAATGTCACCCTTAGTAGAATCATACATAAATAGAGACTCTTTTATTTTAATTAGTTGATATAACATTTTATTTATGGGGACATCTACACCATGTTTTTGAGCATATTTAATAAGATCCCCAGAAAACGATTCAACTTCAGTTTTTCTTTTTGCCTCTATATCCTGTAACATTGATGTTTTACCATTTGGTCCTAAAGTATTTAATACTTTATACCAACTGGAAATATCATTGCTTGTTAATAACACATTTTCCAGAGCTGCAACTTTTATTGTCTCCTTCATTGTGTCTTCCATTAAAATTTGTAAATCCCGATTTTTTTGAAAGGATCCATAAGTGGCTCCTGTAATTGCAGAGAGTTGGTTAACACCAATATTTATCATCCACTTATACCAAATTTCTTTATGAATATCATTTGAAATAATGTAATCATAATGAATTATTTCAAAAAACTCTTTAACCATAGTTACAGCTTCTGTAATTTCATTATTCTTGGAACCTATAAGGAATTTACCTTTTTTTGTGAATTGTAAACTATTGCCCAATGTTACAGCATCCATACCTAACACTGCAGAATAAATTATATGAGATTCTGGTAAATGTTCTTCTAAAAAGAGTTCACTTGTTATTCCATTTAAAACAGAAATTATAATTGTATTTTTTCCACAAATTTTTGTTAATAAAGGTTGTATTCCGTCGAGATGGTAATTTTTAACACAAATGAGAACTAAATCTACACTATCTGATATTTCTGTCATACATTTTACAGGGAATTGTACCATATCCCCATTTATATTAAAAACTTTGTTGTTAAGTTTAAAAAATCTCTCTTCATCGGCTAAAAAAAAGCTATTTATATCTGAAATTTTTGTTATTGAGTCCATAAATAGCAGACCAAGAGCTCCTGCTCCAATTACCGCAACAGTTTTAATAGATTCCATTCTCTCTCCATTTTTATTATAGCCACTACAATTCCCGGTATTTATGATCCCCACAATTTAAGAACACGAAGAATTGGTTCTGTATATGCTATCGATCTTCATATAAATATTAAATCTGAAAATACTATTGAGTATGGTCACAACCTTATTAACCAATTAGAAGATAAAATAAAAAAAGAACTTGGTAACGATTTAATTTGTAACATACAAATAGATCCACTATAAAAAAGGAAAGCCTTAATGGCTTTCTTTTTCTAAAATTTTAATTGTTATTTAATAAAGACATTTTTCTTCTCATTTCAAAACGAGTAATAAAAATGGCTGAAATTATACCAATAATAAGTATTCCATAGGCTGCATTATAGAATATTGTAGATGTTTCGTGGGTCTTCATAATATAGGCATTAAATGTAGTTCCAATAGCGCCACCAACAAACATATTAAAAGAAGCTAAAGACATTGCGGTTCCCCTCATTTTAGGAAGTTTTTCCTGTGCTGTTGATATAAGGGTAGACTGCAAAAATATAAATGTTATACCAAATATAAAAAGACCAAATCCCAGAATCCATACATTTGCATAAGCTGATAGTGCAAATAGTGCAATTGCACCAATAATACCTGTTGTTACTAAAAAGCCATGTTTTAATACTTTTTTTAATTTAGGTGCAATTCTTCCTCCAACAACTGTACCAACACCAAATAGGGATAAAATTAACCCTACAATCATAATATTATAACCTGTAATTTCCTGTAAAAGTTTTCCGGAATAAGTGAAACTACCAAAAACGCTAAAGCCAACAAAGAAGATAGTAATTACAATACGCATAAACCTTATATTTGTTAAGGGTTCTTTATATGCTTTAAAAATATTAAGCTTTGTAACAACCGGTTGATCCCGTTCTAAAACTTTGAACATAATTACAGCTAGTATAAGCTCCCCTATACCATAAATTAAATAAACCAATCTCCATGAGCCCAGGTACGATAAAGCACCTCCTAATGCAGTAGCAGTTGCTCCTCCCAAAAACATTAAACCCATTACTTTCCCAAGAGCTTTATGACGGTTTTCATTATCGAAACTCTGTCCCACAAGGGCTATTGTTACCGGGAAAATACCTGCACCAAATGCTCCATTCATTGCTCTAAAAAATAGAAGTGATGGAAGATTAAATGAAAAAGCACCTAGCATACTAAATATAGCAGTTCCAAATGCGGCTATATTTACAATTTTAACCTTACCATACCTATCCGAGAGGGGGCCGAATATTAGGGTAAAAAATCCAAAGGATAACATATAAGCTGTAACTGACATGGCAGCAACACTTATTGTTAAATTTAAATCCTTGGAAATATTTAAAATTAAAGGGGCTGCTGCATAGTTGTCTCCATTTGCAAGAAAAGCCATAAGACCTAGAACAAAAACCATTTTATTTTTATCTATCATATTTTAAACTCCTGTTTATATAGTTGCCTTTATATACAACACTTAATTAAGTATTTTTCTTTATCTGATATTCTCTGGTTATCGAGAAGTAATTGTGGGTAAAATTCCAAATTATCTATAATGTTTTTAATGGTGAAAATTAAGAGGGTATTTTCTTTTTTTAAAGAGTAATAAACATACTTTTCCTGCCTATTATCACTAACTAAACTTAAATCTCTAAGTTTAGATAAGTTTTTGGAAATCCTTGGTTGTGGAACTTTTAAAATTCCACTTAACTGGCAAACACAAAGATCTTCCTTAAATAAAAGCAATAACATCCTTAATCTTGTTTCATCAGATAAAATCTTAAAAACATTAGTTATAGAATCCATTTATTCCCCTTTATTAAAAATTAAATTATCATATGCCCATAAGTGAATATGTATAAGGTATATATAAAAAATCTTTATGTCAAGATTCAATCTTTACTAGACTTGCGTAAGAAATCCCAAATAATTCACATAAACTTTAAAGTGTGAGATTTTATTTTTCGTACTTTTCGAATAACTTCTGCCAGTTAAATAATCGGTTTTATCCTTTATAAGGATTTATACTTAAGTAACTCC